>NZ_CAWMYL010000243.1:0-311390 GCF_963871815.1 Vibrio sp. L85 | reverse complement strand
CTCGCTCTTTCAAAGGTAAGGAAACTTTGAGTTTCCTTACCTTCAAGTACTGTACTGGCGACATTATGGCGACCAACCCGATGTGGCGAATGACCCGCTCACAATGGGAAGAATGCTTTGCCGATTGGATTGATGACCCCAATCCAAAAGCGCTACTCAACGCATCCATCTTCTTTGATTTAGATGGGGTTTACGGTCGCTTAAAATGGGCAGAGCAGCTCACCAGCTTCATCGTACGTCGTGCCCGCAAGAACAATCGCTTCCTAGCCTGCTTGGCACGTAACGCATTAAATCGAACTCCACCACTTGGCTTCTTCAAAGACTTTGTGATGGAAAAAGACGGTCAACATAAAAACTCAATCAACTTGAAACGCCGTGGTACTGCGCCATTGGTCGATCTGATCCGCGTTCATTCTCTTGCGGTAGGCTCACGTGCACAGAATTCATTTGAGCGTCTCGATGACATCATTGATGCTGGCATCTTACCAAAAGGGCGCGCACAAGATCTTAAAGACGCCATGGAGTTCATCTCGATGGTGCGTATCCGCCACCAAGCAATTGATGTTGAGTTAGGTATTGAACCAGACAACAACATTGAGCCTGAAAACTTGTCGGATTTTGAACGTCGTAATTTGAAAGATGCGTTCCAGATCCTAAGTAATGGTCAGAACTTCCTTAAGTTCCGCTATCAGGCTAGTAACAAGTTTAAGTGAGGCGTGAAGTGATAAAGAAGTTATTTCAAAAGCCGAGTATTCAGTGGCCAGTGAAGTTTCAGCAGAAACTTGAGCGTGCCACTGATGAACGCTTAGTCGCCTTTTACGGTAAAGCGCTGCCAGCACCTGAAACGCCACTATCCCAAGTGGAGTTCGTTGCGCTTGATTTTGAGACTACCGGTTTGAACCCACAAAAAAACGGCATCATCACCATTGGTTTGGTGCCGTTCGATCTCAATCGAATTTTCCTACGCCAAGCAAAGCACTGGAAGGTGCGACCACAGGAAAAACTCGATGAAGAATCAGTCATCATTCATGGTATTACTCACAGTGAACTGATTGACGCTCCCGATCTGGGTGAAATCCTCGCTCCCTTGCTAGAAAGCTTAGCGGGTAAGATTGTAGTGGTACATTACCGCCGTATCGAGCGTGAGTTTCTCGACCAAGCACTGCGCTCTCGTATTGGCGAAGGTATTGAGTTTCCAGTTCTTGATACGTTGCAAATTGAAGAAAACATTCAACAAAAAGCAGCGGGCGGTCTTTGGAACAAGCTCAAGGGCAATAAGCCAAAATCATTACGCTTAGCCCAGTCTCGCCGTCGTTATGGCTTACCTGACTATACACCGCACCATGCTCTAACCGACGCCATTGCTACAGCAGAGCTCCTGCAAGCCCAAATTGCCCATCATTATAATCCAGAGCAACCTATCAGTAGCCTGTGGTTGTAATTCGGCTTACGTTATCTTTGAGCAACAAAAAAGGAGCCATATGGCTCCTTTTTATTCAAAACAACAAAAGCTTACAGCTTAAAGCGTCTGATCTCTTGTTCTAGCTCGTGAGAAAGCTCAGACAGGTGCGCTGCTTGCTCAGCCGCCTGGTGCGCTTCCACAGAAAGCTCATTCGATACGTCACGAATGCCCTCTGTATTACGAGTAATCTCAGTGGTTACTGACGCTTGCTCTTCTGCTGCTGAAGCAATTTGAGTTGCCATATCACTGATTCGCTCTACCGCAGAGTGAATTTGCGTCAGGCTAACTGCCGCAGAGTTTGCATCATCCACGCTAGTATCTGCTAGACGACGACTGTCATCCATAATACCCACCGCTTTCGCCGTAGTACCTTGCAGCATTTCGATGGTTTCTTGAATCTCTTGCGTTGAAGCGTGAGTACGTTGGCTCAACACACGAACTTCATCCGCAACCACCGCAAAACCGCGACCTTGTTCACCAGCTCGCGCTGCTTCAATCGCCGCATTCAGTGCCAGTAAGTTGGTTTGTTCGGCAATACCTTGAATAGTCGAAAGAATCGTATTAATCGCGTTACCGTGCGCCTCTAGCTCTTGAATCACGTTGGTCGCGACTTGAACTTCTTGCGCTAGGTTTTGGATCGAACCTTGCGTTTGCGTTACTTGACCAGAGCCATGCACACATGCTTGTACCGCTTCTTCCGAGCTTGATGCTGTGTTGTCCGCGTTACCAGCAATCTCTTGTGTTGCTGCCGCCATTTCGTTAACCGCAGTCGCCACCATGTTGATTTCGTCTTGCTGGTAAGAAATACGCTGGCTACGTTCTTCGGCTTGCTGTGCCGTTGTACGAGCTTGCTCAGACAGTGCGGACGATACGTGACTTAGTTTCGTCACCATCGTGTGCATATTGCCGACAAAACGGTTGAAGTTATCAGCCAGCTTGCCGACTTCGTCATCACTGCGCGGTTCTAGACGTTGCGTCAAGTCACCTTCACCAGAAGCAATTTCTTCCAATGCTTGTGAAACACGACCCAAATCGCGGAACAAGAAACCTACTAGCCATGAAACAGCAACAATCACGACGATAGTGATCAACACAGCGGTGATCAGCATTTCTCGTAGCAATTGAGCGTGGCTTGCCTCTTCTGTTGCACGATCCATTTCAATCGCAAACATCCAATGTGTGCCAGGCACTTTGCTGAAGTAGTAAAGCTTCTCTTTGCCTTTGATTGTTGCACTTTCAATCGCACCAGAGTTGGCTGCGCGCTCAATAGAATCTTTAGAAAATTCTTTAGAAAGGTCGGTGATTGGCTTAAGCGTTAGGCTCTTATTTGGATGAGCAAGGAAAGTGCCATCGTTCATATCGATCAGCATTGCATGAGCATTGTCACCTGCGTCTAGGCTGATGACGTCATTGATCAACTGGTCAATCAATACATCTGCACCGACAACACCAATGAACTTACCGTTTTTCATTACTGGCTCAGCAATTGTCACCAATAGCGCGTTAGTGATAGCGTCTTGGTAAGCTTCTGTGATGATTTGCTTGCCTGCTGCGTTTGCGTCTTTGTACCAAGGACGCGTGCGAGGATCGTAATCAGCACGGTTACGCTCGGGATGAGAACGATACATACCACCTTCTGGTGTACCTAAGAAGATATCGTCAAAGCCACCAGCTTTACGTGCTTGTTGTAGGAAAGGCACAACGTCTTGCTCAGTTGAGTAGTCGTTGAAAGCCGTCGCAATATCTTTACGAATTGCCACCCAGTCAGAAATACCTTCTGAAGCGGCGTTACTTAGGCTTTGTGCTCGTGAATAGACACCTGAACGCGTCTGATCAAGAAGTTGACCAGCCGACAACCAAGTCAGTGCTGTTGCCATCACAACAACAGCAGAGAGGCTTGCGCCAATTAGCTTTTGTTTTAATGATAATTTCATAATTATTATAGAGGTTGGGAGAACAGTTAAGGTGGGTGAATATTACACATTTTTTAATCACTAATCACGAGATTTTACTAATAAAAATAAAACATTAACTCATTGTAAATTAATGACTTATTTCGTCATTATTTTGTCTACCGTCAGAAAAATCACACAAAAAAAGCCAGCAAAACGCTGGCTTTTTTAACTTACTAATATTTAAGTAATATTTATAAATCTTATCAATTATTGACGTTCGGTTCTCATACCCATAAGCAGGCTGACACACATCGCCAATAAAACGACGGTAAATGGCAGTGCAGTAGAAATTGCACCCGCTTGCAGCGCTTGAACAGCTTCAGAACCACCGATCCACAGTAATGCAACCGCAATCGCACCTTCCATGAATGCCCAGAATACACGCTGTAACACTGGTGCGTCGACTTTACCACCAGCGGTGATGCTGTCGATAACCAATGAGCCTGAATCTGAAGAAGTAATAAAGAATACCAATACTAGTACGACTGCAATGATGGATAGCATGTTACCGAATGGCAATACATCGAACATTTGGAACATCGCAAGGGAAACATCAGTCAAACCATTTGCACCTAGCTCGCCCACATTATTGATCACTTGGTCGATAGCAAGACCACCGAATGTCGACATCCAAATCAAGGTAACTGCTGTCGGTACAATTAGAACCGCAGTGATGAATTCACGAACGGTACGACCGCGTGAAACTCGAGCGATAAACATACCTACAAATGGTGACCATGAGATCCACCAAGCCCAGTAGAATACTGTCCAACCTTGGAACCAAGCTTCATCAGTACGATCAAACGGATTACTCAGTGGAATAATATTCTCAACATAAGCCATCAATGTGGTTGGCACAGAGCCTAGTGTTACCGCCCAGCCGATCAAACCAACAAGGATAAGCAATAAGAAAGCAATCACCATGTTGATGTTACTGATGACTTTTACCCCGCCATCAATACCACGAACAACAGAAACAACCGCCAATAGCGTAACAACAGTGATAACGACAATTTGCAGTCCTAGTCCTGGTTCAACGCCAAAGACATGGTGAATACCACTTGCCGCTTGTTGTGCACCAAGACCTAGAGAAGTCGCCAGACCAAACAAGGTTGCCAATACCGCTAGAATATCCACGATGTGACCTGCCCAACCCCATGCGCGATCGCCCAATAACGGGTAGAAAATCGAGCGCATTGAAAGCGGCAGACCTTTGTTGTAAGTAAAGAAAGCAAGAGATAGTGCCACGACACCGTAAATCGCCCATGGGTGTAGACCCCAGTGGAACATGGTCGCACCTAGTGCTAGCTTCGCGGCTTCTGGTGTGTTTGCTTCTACACCCAGCGGGGTTTCATACCAACCAGTGAAGTACGCTACTGGCTCTGCCACACTCCAGAACATCAAACCGATACCCATACCAGCAGCAAACAACATTGCCAGCCAGGACATGAATGAGTAATCAGCGACAGCATCTTTACCACCAAGGCGAATCTTACCCATTGGTGAAACGATGAGAGCTAAACAGAAGATAACGAAGATGTTACCAGAGATAATAAACAGCCAGTCAAAAGAACCGATGATTTTCCACTTAATGCCGTCGAGTGCGGTCTTAGCGGTGTGTGCGTCCAGCACAAGTGCAGCAATAAGAAACAGTGCAATGAAACCAGCACTGATACCAAAAACAGGATTATGTACGTCAAAACCCCATTTCTGGACGTTGTCTTGACCAACCGTATAGTCGGTACTGTCGATACTGTACTTATCTATACCTTTTGTCATTATTCCTCTCTTTTTATGTTCAATCTTCTTAACAAGGCATTAAAAATCATTTGAACACGATACATTTTATTTTCCATGAAAGTGGAAGATCCTACCATTTGAGGCGTTTTTGTCTATCTTTTGCTGATAAAAAATCCAATAACTTACATTTCAATCAGAAAAGTGTAGCTAAAAAAGCGGAAACAACCACAGCAATACTTAGACCACAAACATTTCTTACTATAATAATTCTAGTCGTTGCTTTTTTCCTCGCTCAATGACCTTAAAAACAATAAGGAGAGCCAAGGCAAATTATTGAAAATTGGTGTCGCGATCCCTAACGAAGCCCTTTAAATAACAGCGCATTTGAGTTAGTGTCGCCTCGTTACATGATCCCTTAATGACTGGATTACGAAATTGGAAAAGTACGAAGAAGTTTTGGTCTCGATTCGTCAGATCATCCGCGCTATTGATTTACATTCTAAGAAGTTAAGCAAAGAGTCTGGTTTGACGGCTCCTCAGCTGATCCTGATGCGTGCCATTAGTGAATTAAATAACGTCACTATCAAACAATTGTCTAGCCATACCAACATGAGTCAGGCAACGGCAACCACTATCCTTGACCGCTTAGAGCGCAACCAACTTGTTGAGCGCCGCCGCAGTGTCGAAGACAAGCGTAAAGTTCACGCGGTATTGACCGAGAAGGGACAAGAAGCCTTAAAACAGGCCCCGACGCCATTGCAAGAGCATTTTATTAGCCGCTTCCAAAAGCTGGAAGAGTGGGAACAGAGCTTGCTTTTGTCTTCTGTGCAGCGCATCTCGACCATGATGAATGCAGAAGATATTGATGTTGCCCCTATGCTTGAACTTGGCAGTATTACCAAGCCTGAATAAGTATCCCTTCGAGCGCTCTGATGTATGAAAGCATGAGGGCGCCCCTGCCTACTCTATCAATCCTGTTTCAAAAGCGTATTTCGCCAACTCAGCCGTCGAGTGCAAATCCAGTTTGTGTTTGATGTTATGGCGGTGCGTTTCTACCGTTCGATAGCTAATGTCCAACAGCGTCGCAATCTTTTTGCTGCTGTTTCCTTGCGCCACTAACTTAAGTACCGCTTCTTCCCTGCGGCTAAGTGGGTTCGGCTTTTGCGCTGCCGGGACGACATCCTGCGTAAATAAGGTCTGAGTAACGGATTCGCAAAAGTAAGTCGATCCTTGGTTCACCGTTTTTATTGCTTGCACCATTTTCTCTGCTGAAATTTCTTTCAGCATGTAACCTACCGCACCAGCTTGCATCACCTTCATGATGTATTCACGGTTGTCGTGCATGGTGAGCATTAAAATTTTGCTCTCTGGACGCTCTTCCTTAATTACGCCAGTAGCTTCAATGCCATTCATGATTGGCATACTGATATCCATCAAGATGACATCTGGATTGAGAAGCTTTGATACTTCAATTGCCTCAAGCCCATTACTCGCCGTACCAATCACATCAATATCAGGTTCCAGTTCCAAACGCGCCATAAAACCATCAAGCACCACCTGATGGTCATCAACTATCACCACGCTAATTGGTTTATCCATAAACTAATCCATCCAAATCTAACAATACGGTGATTTCCGTCCCCAAACCGGGCTCGCTCATGAGTTCAAACTCGCCTCCGATAAACTCAACACGCTCACGCATGTTCCGCAATCCAATTCCTTGTCGGTGCACTGAAGGGTTGACCATAAAACCCGTACCGTCGTCTCGTATCAGTAATTGCAGCATATTGCCCATTTTTTGCAAAATTACTGTGACCTTTTTTGCTTTGGCGTGCTTCTCAATGTTGTTTAAAGATTCCTGAGCCACACGATACAAGGTTGTAGCCACTTCAGATTTCAACTTCACTTGCTCGGTATCAAAGTGGCTATCGATGTCCATACCAGAGTGCGAATGAAAATCTTGCAATAATGTAGAAAGCGCGGCTTCTAAGCCAATATCATCCAAGGCACTTGGTCTCAGTTGGTGAGAAATATGGCGTACTTCATTAATCGCAGTGATCAACGAGCGTTGAGATTTATCTAGGTGAGCTTTGAGCTTTTCATCTTCAATACGATGCGCCATCAAATCGAGGTGACATTTGCTCGAAACCAGCAATTGATTGATGCCATCATGGAGCTCTCTCGCCAGATGTTTTTTCTCATCTTCTTGGAACATCACCGTTTTGTGGGCAAGCTCTTTTAGGTTCTTATCCGCTAAACGATGCTCGTGTAAATTGATAGCAAGTGTCAATACGATGATCACCGCCACCGTAACCACCAGAATAATCACCACGGTGAAAAAGGTAGTCTCGATATTTTGATTGATTGCCGCACGCATATTGGCGACTTCACGGCTCACATCTTCAATATACAACCCAGTGCCAATCATCCAATCCCATTTATCAAGCCATGCCGCATAGCTCAGCTTTGGTACCACCTCCCCCGTAGAGGGCTTTTGCCATAGATATTGATGGAACCCGCCCCCAAGCTGCGCTTGATAAAGCAGAGCCTCAATCAGGTGATCGCCATTTTCATCTTGAATATGCAGTAAGTTTTGTCCGACTAAGTCCGGGAGAATGGGATGAACAAGGTTCGTGCCGTGCTTATCGTAGGCAAAGAAATACCCGTCTGAACCGTAACGTAAGCGGTTTAGGATCGCTTTTACGCGCGCTTTCGCGTCAGCCTCTTCAAGCATAGGATCGTTATAGATATGAGAAATGGCATCAAAGGCGAGATCTACGGTATCTTTTAGTGCCGCTTCTTTGGATTGAATTAAGTTCTGATGAAAGATTTCCACCTCACGCTGCCCCAAGGTTTTCGCTTGGTAAATGGAAATCCAACTGATACTGGCTGACACCAAAACCACAGGGATCAGTGCCAACAAGATTAACTTGGCTTTGAGAGGCATCCTTTCCCTCCAATGAAACGCTGATTAGGCTTGGGGCTGTTGACCTTTCGCGATTAAAATCGGTTCGAAACATCACAGACCCTGCTCGCTAATCAGCTTAACAACTTGTCTCAAAAGGTGAAAATTTTCACATCACAATTCCTTGCTTCTTACTTGCATTAGGACATGCCATAGAATCCTGGGAAAAATAACAATGAAGCAAGTACCACAATCTGAATCGCAATGAATGGCATCACACCACGGTAGATATCCCGAGTGGTCACGCCTGCTGGAGCCACACCTTTTAGGTAGAACAAACTAAAACCAAAAGGCGGTGTTAGGAATGAGGTCTGCAGGTTCATCGCAATCAAAATCGCAAACCAAGTCATGTTGATACCCATCAACTCGGCAACAGGTGCAATGATTGGCACGATAATGAAACAGATTTCTACGAAGTCGATGAAGAATCCAAGGATAAGGATGACTAACATGGTAATGATCAAGAAGCCCCATTTTTCACCCGGAAGTTCCAACATCCACTCTTCAACAAGATAATCCCCCCCAGTGTACGTAAACGCCATTGAGAATGCCGTTGCCCCAAGCAAAATCGCAAAGACCATCGCGGTCACTTTTACGGTCTCTTTCGAAGCTTCATACACCATCGACCAGCTAAACTGTTTGTAAAGCAACGACAATACAATTGCACCAGCCCCACCCAGTGCTGCGGACTCTGTTGGAGTAGCAATACCCGCAAAGATAGAGCCGAGAACAACAATAATCAGCGCCAACGGTGGCAGTACGGCTTTCAACGCAGTAATCACTTCTTCTTTACGACTGATAGACTCATCACGCTCGATAGGCTGGGCTGCTTCAGGGTTCAGTTTGGCGTAAATCAAAATGTAGATCACATACGCGCCCACCAGCACCAATCCCGGCCACACTGCGGCTTGGAACAAATCCCCGACTGGTACACCGAGAACATCCCCCAGAAGAATCAAAACTATGGAAGGCGGAATGATTTGACCTAACGTGCCCGACGCACAGATGGTGCCACAAGCCAATCCCTTGTCGTAATTGTACTTAAGCATCACTGGCAAGGAGATCAACCCCATTGCCACTACCGATGCACCGACTACCCCCGTTGATGCGGCAAGCAAGGCACCCACCAACACGGTTGAAATGGCAATACCACCGCGAATACCACCAAACAAACGCCCCATCGACTCAAGCAATTGCTCAGCCAATCGGGTCTTTTGCAACACTAATCCCATGAAGACAAACAGAGGTACTGCCATCAGTACCGTATTCTCCATGATGGATTGAATGCGATAAGGCATGAAAGCAAACATCTCAATGCCTTCGGCCCATACGCCAAAAATTAATGCGATGCCGCCAAAGGTGAAGGCAACAGGAAAACCAAGCAGTAGCGCAAATAACGCCACAAAAAACATCACTATACCGATCATACTGAATTCCTTTTACGACTTACCGTTGTTACCGGCATAGATAAGATGAGGGTTAACAATTTTGTTGATGGAATGAAGCAGCAAACCAACTCCGCTTACCGCCATAAACAAAAACGAAAGTGGAATCATACCTTTAATGATCCATCGGTATGGCAAACCACCCGGATCTCCAGATGTCTCGCCCAGCGCGTAACTCTCTTTGGCAAAGTCGACACCAAACCAAGCAACCAATAGGCAAAAGGGAAACAAAAAAAGTAAGGTGCCTAAAATGTCGATTATGGACTGCGCTTTGTATGACAAGCGCTCATAGAAAATATCTACGCGTACGTGCCCGCCGGATTTAATTGCGTAAGGCACACCAAGTAAAAACACGGCAGAGAAAAGGTGCCATTCCATTTCTTGAAAGGCGATCGAGACGTCATTGAACACGTAGCGCATGACAACGTCGTACACCACGTTCGCTAGCAACAAAATAAATAAGATGCTGGATAACCAGCCTAGAAAATCACCGAAGCGGTTAAAGATTCGCTCAATATAAATAAGGCTTCTCATTCCGAACTCCATGGAACGTGGGGGAGATTGGCTCCGCTGGTTCGCGGAGCACTTGTTATGACCTTCTCTAAGAGAAGTTTTCTTGGGCTTCATTGGCAGGCTAAATCACTCGAAATAGCCTGCGATACGAAGTTATTGCTGAGCTTGGCTGTTTAAGTAAGCTCGGTGTGAAATGTCAGACCAAGGGCGTACTTGCTCGATGTAGCTTGCTTGTGACTCTTGGATTTCTTTCGCTAGCGCGTCTTTCTCAGCATGCTGTTTTAGCAAACGCTCGTTCGCTTCTCGCAGCGCTGAAATCACCTCTGGTGGGAAATCTTTAACTTGTACGTCTGGGTATTCTGATTGGATAGATGCCCAGTTCTTACCACTTTCATGTTTAGACTGCGTGTACATATCGTAAGCCGCCGCTTTCATCGCTACTTGCAAGATCGCTTTTAGATCATCCGGTAGGCGTTCCCAAGTACGTTTGTTCACTAGGAACTGCAGTTCGGTACCTGGCTCATGCCAACCTGTATAGTAGTAAGGAGCAATTTTGTGGAAGCCCATACGCAAATCCAGAGATGGTCCTACCCACTCCAATGCATCAATCGTGCGTCGTTCAAGAGAAGTGTATAGCTCACCCGGTGCGATGTTTGTTGGTTTTGCACCCAGCTCTGCGAGAATTTCCCCAGCGAAACCCGGAATACGCATTTTCAGACCTTTTAGATCATCTACTGATTTGATTTCTTTCTGGAACCAACCGCCCATCTGGGTATCGGTGTTACCACCAGGGAAAGACAGCAAGTTATGCGGAGAATAAACCTTCTCCATCAACTCCATGCCACCACCGTAGTAAAACCATGCGTACTGTTCTGTTGGCAACATACCGAAAGGCATAGAGGTGAAGTAAAGGGTGTTTGGTACTTTGCCTTTCCAGTAATAAGAAGCGGAATGTCCCATGTCGTACTGACCGGATTTCACCATATCAAACACGCCAAGCGGCGCTTTATGCTTGTTTGCGGAATCAATACGAATTTGTAGGCGTCCGTTTGACATTTCTTCTGCCATTTTCGCCATGTTCTTTGTTGCATCACCGAAGATAGGGAAATTCGGTCCCCAAGTCTCCGCTAGTTTCAAGCGATACACTTTATCGTCAGCAGCGTTAGCAGAAGTCGCTACAAATGCCATGGTTGCTACCATCGCTGTCGCTTTGAGTACTCGTTTCAAAGATTTTTGGATAAGACTCATCGTTCACGTCCTTTGTCACCAAGGTTATTGTTGTCATCCATTACATAAGGATTCGATATAGAAGATGGGACATTACTTGGAAGTAAGAAATGGGCATGAACACGCAACAAATCGGTGTCTATAAGCTAGGCTTAGTCGTTAGTATTACGTATTTCTGCGTAGGTGATATGCGATCATCATGAAACAAAGTCGTAAAATCAGAATGTTATCTATTTCATTTGGAGAGAGCAGTATAGAAACCACGTACGTGGTTAACTGCGAAAGAATTTACACAGTATTTAATAAATTGTGACAAATGACGGGTTTGTATCGTTAGAATGCTCAATTATAGAAGTGAAAAAGCCGCTCTTAAGGTAAAAAAATACCCCGGTCAATGCCGAGGTATTTAATGCAAAAAACAGAATTACAGCGGTAATTAAACTGCTTTATAGATAACTTTGTTACCTGCTAACTGCTCTTTTTGAACTAGGTTTTCTTCAAGAAGCTTCTTCAGTGCGCCAGTAGCCCATGATGCCGCTTTAGTGTCTTCTTGACCAGCAGCCAGACCGATACCTTTAGGGTTGATACCTTCTGCGTTTGCTACAACGATATCTAGTACTTGTTGCTGCTTAGGAGTAAGTGCAACCTCAACCGTTTTTGCTGCAGCTACTTTCTTCTCAGCTACTGCTTTTTCAGCAACAGCTTTTTTAGCAACGGAAGGTGCTGCTGCTTTCTCAACAACAGGTTTAGCCGCCTTCGGTGCTGCAACTACGTTTGCTACTGTCGCTTTAATGCGTTTTTGCAGTTTCATCTGCACTTTACGCTTATGAGCAAGTCTCATTGAATATTTCTCCAGTTCACTGCATCTCAGCAGGGATGAAAATTTGAAGCGCGTTTTATACCAAAAATCACAAACGATTTGTAGGTTTTAGCGGCGAAACGCGATGAAAAATGCGCTCATTGCATAGAACGTCTACTATTTAATCAGATAAATTGTGAACGGATTTATTGAATACTGGGTATAAAAACAGAGGTTCTTTGTTTCTGATAAGCAAGTAAATGAATATCAAAAACAAGAGTCTCAACACCATTGTTCAATGAGGCTAAAAGCATGGAAACGCGGCATCTCAGCAACTCACATTTCAAATCTGACTCCCCCATCAACAAATTGATCATGTTTATGGTTGTCACGATTACCTTATTTCTGGTTTTAATTGCTCCAGGATGGAAACAAGCCATGTTGTCGGTGATCTTGATGGCACTCATCGTTGGCTTTGCCATTGTAATGATCAAAAAGAGCCAGGTCTCTTTCACGCTCACCGCTTCTCATTTCCAGCAACATCTTTTCAAAGGCGGCTGGGTACTACGTTGGAAAGACATTGATTCAATCGGTATTTGCACCTACGAGCAAGAAGGTTGGCATCAGCCTTTACCTTGGATTGGTATTCGCTTGAAGCACTATTCCCCTTATCTCAACTCGATCTGTCCTCGAATCGCAACGGAAATTTTATTAGGGCAACGAGCTTTGCTTTACTTAGGCGCAAGACAAAATAATTGCGAAACAAAATTTGAAGATATGGTGTTAGACCCCGCTCCATACATTAATCAAGAAGGCATGCATTACGAAGGTCTACAAGCCATGCTGGCGAATAGAATGAAGTATCAGAGGCAGTTTTACGGCTATGACGTGTTTATTTCAGCCAGTGACTTAGACCGAGAAGCTGAAGAGTTTGTGGGATTGGCTCGACGTTACTTAGCTGCCGCCGAGCCAGATGCTTAATTCAATGCGCCTTAATATAGAGGCATTTCGTCTGCAACGAATGGGTTTGTCTTGCGTTCATGACCAAACGTCGATTGTGGGCCATGCCCAGGAACGAAAGTTACATCGTTGCCGAGTGGCCACAGCTTTTCTTTGATCGAACTTATCAATGTATTGAAGTCCCCTTGAGGGAAATCTGTACGACCTACACTGCCGTTAAACAAAACATCACCAACGAAAGCAAGACGAGCTTCTTCACTGTAAAGCACAACGTGACCAGGCGTATGTCCAGGCGTATGAATAACATCTAAAGTTTGGTTGCCAAAAGAGACCTTATCGCCCTCATTTAGCCATTGGTGTGGTTCAAACGCTTCAGTCAATGGGAACCCAAACATTTGACTCTGACCTTCCAAGCCTTGCAACCAGAAGTTATCCGCTTTGTGTGGCCCAACAATTTCAGTGCCACCAAGAAGAGCAGATAATGGTTCAGTGCCGCCCACATGGTCTAAGTGACCGTGTGTCAGAACTAGGTTTACAACCTCAACACCCAACTCTTTGATCAGCATTGCCAGTTGCTTTTCATCACCACCCGGGTCAACCACAATGCCCTTCATGGTTTCATCACACCAGACAATAGAACAGTTTTGAGAGAAAGATGTTACGGGAACAACTTGGTACTTCAGAGCCATAGATAACCTATACCGAATAAATTTTCGTGAAAACTGCGGCAACTATGACACTAAGCCAAAGTGACTTCAAGCGCTGAGCCATGGGTAATTAACGACTTTCTACGTCAATAAATTAAGTCTTAGGCAGGCATTACCAAGAACGTACTGCACCGGTATCGATATGTACAAAGTTACTGCGTGGGTAATAGCCAACACCACCCGCTTTTAAACTTAATACGGCATCACGCACGGTCGAAAGCTTGACGCCATCTAAGCGAAAATCGATCGCTTTGCCTTCCATGTGCATGCTTTTCTTTGCCACGCCAGAAGAGTTGTTGCGTAGTGATGCATTCGTTAGAGGCGAACGGTACCCTGAAATCACAATTACCTCTGCATCGGTACCTATCAGTGCTTGGATCTGACTGATTTGATCAAATAAGCGGCGGTCCATTGGATGGATTTCGTTGCGACGATGGTCACGACAAAACTTATCAAGCCGTTTAAGTTCCTCGTCCACATAAGTACTACCGTTGAAGTAGCATGACTCCAAAAGCTCACCAGTATTGAGATTATTCATCGCAAGCACACGAGGTTCATCAGGCAATGAGGCCCAAGACAAACTTGGCATCGCCGAGGCGACCACAACACCACCAGCGGTCATTTTAAGAAAATCACGACGGGAAAAATTACGACTTACCATGACAAATATACTGCTCAATTACTGTACGAGCAGCGGACATTACCGAAACCTATTTAACGCGTCAAATGCATAAACCGGTCCGGCTTGTCGCTTTTAGGCTGGATTTTTTGCTTACTTATTGAACAAAAAACAGATTTTCTTAATTGTAAATTTTCTTAAATTAAGTGCGCCCCTTACCCTTGGTCGTCGTATTGATAAATATCATCACGGTAGTAGAGCGTGCCTTCTTCTAACCACGCGGTTTGATAAATGATGTGCACTTGAATTCGCTCACTCAAAGGCACTGAGGTGTTGGAGCGACGTCCACTTTGACGTTTTTTCGCTAACCGCTCTTCAAGACCTTGCGTTTTAAAGAGCAACTCAGCAAGTTGATCAGCATGCTCAACGCGAACACACCCTGAGCTGAACGCTCTCCGATCTTGATCGAACAAGTTTTTGCTTGGAGTATCGTGTAGATAGATTGCTTGTGGGTTCGGCATATTAAACTTGTACAACCCTAAAGCATTGTGCGAACCCGATGACTGTCTCATCCGGTAAGGAAAGCTTCTTGGGTTGACCGTTGCCCAGTTAATTGTGGTTGGGTCAATGATCTCTTGCGAGGTCCATGATCGGATGATCTGGATATTATGCTCGATCAGATACATGGGATTGCGCTTCACCTTAGGGATGATGTCCTTAACCATGATCTTCCAAGGAACATTCCAAGTTGGGTTTAAGATAACGGAATCGAGCGTGCCCGTCATGATTGGGGTCTTGCGTGATGCTCTCCCTACCACTACCTTGGATTCAAACAGTGCTTGTCCTTGATGCCAGTAGGTCACTTCGTAGCCGGGGACATTGACAAACACCACGTTGTCACGCTCTTTTGCCCAAATCCGCGAGCGCTCTGCGTTAAGTGCTAGAGAGTGCAATCGTTGCTCAGGAGAGAAGTTGATCCAGCGAATCGTATTGGGACCGATGATACCGTCTTGCTTCAAGCCATGAATACGTTGAAACTCCATCACCGCCAGTTCTAGGTTTTCATCATAACGTGTGGTCTCTGTGTCTAAATGACCGACTTCAACGCCCACGATTTGCATCCGCGCTATCAGGCTCGATTTATCAAATAGCTCGTCTCCGACTCTCGCCAATCTCTGCTCTTGCTGATACAAAGGGAACTCAAACTGCGCGTAAGTCGATAATGAAGCAAAGGCGGTATTAAATGATGCATCCATTTGTAGGGGGGAGCGAAGTTCGGCAAGAAACTGGTCAAGTTTGCCTACCGTGATTTCATTACTCAACAACGACAGCGTTTCGATACTTGGCGCAGGCAGTTTGACGTGAACTTTATTTGCAAATAGCCAATTGATGCCTTCTTGTGGAACTTGTTCAAGGTAGGACAAATACATGAGGAGTGAATCACTCATCACCAGATCAAAGTCAAGCTCATCACCTTGTTCGCGTACTTGTTCAATACGTCGCAGTTGGTCATCAAATTCAGAGGTCACATCCGCCAATGCCACCAGCTCAATTTGAAAGATGAGTTGATCAACATCAGTTTCATTTTCCCAGTTGAGACGGTAGTTGGTGCTTTGGTAGAGCTGATCGATGACATCTGGATAGTGGATCATCTTCTCCACAGACAACTGATCAACCGCGCCCTCTTGCTCTGTTTGTGCAGATGCATCGGGAGAAACCACGGTTGAAAAGCTGCAAAACGGCACCAAAAGTGCCGTTATCATTATGAGTCTAGCAATCACTGAAACGATCCCTTCGTTACGTGCCATAAAAAAAGTATGGCAAATATCTCACGGGTTGCCGCTTTAAAATTAAGAATCTGCAAACGAAAATGCCAACAAGATCCTCAATAAGATGTTACTTAATGATCTTTCTAGACAATTCTCGCCCAGTGGTTATCCCATTGAACGCCGCTAGCAAAAGTATTCTTTGACTCTGTAGGTCTTTGTTCGACCACTCTCCCTGCGCCAGAGCTGACGCGAAACTCATCACCGTAAGTGACGACACCAGAAGCATCTGGTAGTGCATTCAATTCAACCAACTGTCCGGTGGATTTCGACCAAATACCGTAACAACTTCCCGGAGGTGATGTTGCTAATATCCAATCTTCTGTCGCAGCAATGCTTGCCACATAATGATTAAAACGCGCCCACTGCTCCGGTTCAGCTTGCAAATCTTGCATCTCACCACCACGCGTATGCATGGCGATCAAAGCTGGGTATTCATCTGGCTCACCACGATATTGCTGACCGCAAAGCACTGTCTCAACACCATCATGTGCAAGGTGACGAATACTCAGCTTATGATCGGGTAAAAACACTTGGTCTAATAATTCTCCTTCTTGCGAAAGATAGCTCAGACTTGGCGTCATGGTATTTAGATTAAGCGGCTCACGTCCATTCGTGTGGACGCCACCAACACCAATGGCTAAAGCACCGTCAGGCATCATGATGACTTCATGAGGTCCGAGACCAAATCCGCTCAATTCATCAATTTTTTGATACTGCCTTTGCGCATCATAAACTCCGATGATCCCTCGGCTTGTTCCCCTTTCCCCCTCAGTAGCAAATAAGTAATGACCATCATGGGAGTAAACACCATGCCCATAGAAATGGCGGTCCGCTTTTGCTAACTCCAGTTTGACCATTTGCTCCGAACGATAGTCAAACACCATAAAAAAGGTGCCGGGACGACGACCAAAGACAACCGCATGACCTTGCGGGTTGGTCGCCACGCCATGACCCCGTTCAGGGATTGGCAGCGAAGACAGCGGCATGCCATGTTCATCGGCAACTACGGCAGCGTATTTGTCGCGTCCAATGATAGAGCAGCCAATCAAAGCAGGCTCGCGTGTGTTTGTTGAAGTGCAACCGAACGGCAGAACAGGGGCAGCCGCTCCAAACAAAGCGGCTTTCAGCAAGGTTCGGCGAGTTTGATCAGTCACCATCGGTTGCATTGAATCCTATAACGACACCAAGTTCGATAGCCACCTCTTCGTGGATCAGATACTTCAGTTGCTCAAGCTTGTTGTATTGTGCGAGAACCATTCGATAACCGTCTTTGGTTTGCAGCGCGGCAAACAAACTTTTATCTTCAGGCCACGTATCCAATGCCATATCAAATTGATGAACAACACGATCAGCTAGTTCACTATGCCCCTGCTCACGAAGCAATGCATCTAAACCAGAGCCGTTAGCAAGATAGAGAGCCTGTAACGCTTCAAGGTTAGCCTTCAAGTTAGACAATGAAGTTTGTGAACGCCATGATTCTGAGAAATAAGGACGCGGTTTGCCTATTTTGGCCAATGGGCGGCTCAGCTTCTTCATGCTGTATTCTAATTGATTAGACAGCAACGAAATGTACTCAGACTCCCACTCCGTCATGTCTAATGACTTCCATGGGTTTTGTGCCCATGAATCTGCAATGATGTTTGCTTTGTTATTAAGGTTTTCTGCAATCGCAATACTGGTAGCACACGTATTGCTATTAGTAGATAAACTCGACGCCTTGTCGTAAAGCAACCATTCCAGCGCACCCACCCCTTGTACTGTTACGCTTTGAGTCGAAATATCCTCTGCGCTCCAAATTTGGTCAGACTTCGTTAAGACCGACATTTTTCGTCCAGTCGTGTTCTTCTTATCTGGCCAAAATTGCACATTCCAGCTCTGCTCTAATGCGGTCGCAGGTCCACGCTCTTGCCCTTGTAATGCCATCCACACCAACATGGTTTGATGCCATTGCTGCTTAATTTGTGCGTCGGCTTTCATTTGTGAAGCACAGTATTCTGTGAGGCTCTGCTCTAACTTGGTTGTCTGAGTTACAAACGCCTGTGCCGCGTTAAACTCCACCTCGTATACGTTTTGTGAAATATGGCTTGTACTCTCGGGCTCAACAGAGCTTGACCCGTTTGTCGATTGGCAGCCAGCCAAACTTAACGTTGCGGCAATCGCACTCACTAACAAAGTTATTTTCATGGTTGGCTCCTTATAGAGAATTCAGGAATGCGATCAATGCGTCGCGTTCTTTCTTGTTGAGCGCTAAAACGTTTTGCTTAGCCGTTTCTGCCTCGCCGCCGTGCCACAATACGGCTTCCATTAAGTTACGTGCACGACCATCATGTAAGAAGTAAGTATGACCATTCACCTCTTCGGTATAACCAATCCCCCATAACGGCGCGGTTCGCCATTCACGACCATTCGCTAGGTACTCAGGACGGTTATCTGCCAAGCCGTCACCCATGTCATGCAGAAGCATATCGGTATAAGGGTGAATAAGTTGCTCAGAAAGAGCCGGTAATTCCGGTCGCTTAGCGGTTTTTACGCTCGTCTTGTGGCAACTTTCGCAGCCAGAAGACGCAAAAATCTGCTGACCAAGCTGAACCTCGGGATCATTGATATTTCGACGTGCCGGTACTGCGAGATGTTGACTATAGAACTCAACAAAATCGAGGATATTTTTACTCACCTCTGGTTTGCCGCCATTAGGCATGTCATCACAAATCGTCTGCTTAGAAGTGCAGTTTTCGTTCGGGAACAAATGACTAGTCAGACCCACATCGCCGTTAAATGCCGCGGCGTTTTGTTGCATGAGCGTCGGTTGCCCTGCTTTCCAGCCAAATCGACCAATTGAGAAATCGTCTTTTTCGATGTCCCACACTTTATTCACTTTGCCAGAAATACCATCTTTGTTTGTATCTTGCTCGTCAGCCCAAGCCAGCAACGTTTTATCAGGAATGCTCTCCAGCAAACCAAGACCGATCATTGGCGGAGCAACACGTGCAGAGAACTCTGTATCAGGGTGCATCGCCCCATAACCTAAATCCGTAATTTGCAGCACTGGCTTTCTGAGTACGACCTTGGTGCCATCTTTAAAAGTAACTGGCACGTCGGTGTAACTGATATTGATCTTGCCTTCCGGCGTTTGATCTTGCAGTGCAAAATCTTGTAGCTGCCCACCGTAAGTTGGCTCAGGGATACCGCCATCTTTGATGTACGCTTTTTTCTGCTCCGGAGTCATTGCTGGAATACTGAGGCGCACTAGCATAGAGACCGCATGCAAATCGTCTTTTTCCGGCGGATGACCACGCCCATCTTTGATATGGCAGTTTTGGCAACCATTCGTGTTAAACAAAGGTCCCAGTCCATCGCGAGCGTCTGTTGATGCAGGCGCTTGTACCCAAGGGTTACGGAAGAAACTGTTGCCGACACTAAAGTCCAGCCGTTTGCTCATCGGCAGGTTGGCAGCAGGAAGAGAATACGCGTTAGCGCCGTCTTTTTTGACGCTAGTTTTGCCACCAGACTTAACATCATAAGCCATGGCAGAAGAAGAAAGGAGCGCGACTAGCGCAGAATATAGGTATGGCTTCATATCATTGCTCTACTAATACGACAGGTGTGATAACAACGAGCTCAAACGGCAAAAGGGCTCACAAAGAGCCCTTATTTATTATGGTTTTCTTATTAAAACTCGTGATCAGCAGTATCAGGGCTTAAGCTGTCGATACCGACGATGTTCGCCGCTCGCTCAATCGCACCTGTTTGAGCTACCAATGACATGATCGTGTCATTGACTAGCGCATTGCCTTGCGTATTACCAGCTGCGATCAACTGGTCAAAGTGTTGGTTATTCTTCTCTGCAGAAGTAACCAGCTCGCCCACTTGGCTACGTGTTGTATCAAACTGCTTTTGGATCTCTTTTGCCGCTTGTTTGTCTTTTTGAGCGACTAAATCCGCAATACTTGGACCAGACAGTTCTTTTCCGTCAACACCTTTGTACGTACCTGTGTAAACGTTGTAGATGCCTTGCTCATTGTAGTAATGAGAGTTATGCGTGTTGTCTGAGAAACAATCGTGCTCATCTTCAGTAGAGTTTGCCTCTAGCGCTACTTTCATACGCTCGCCCGCTAGTTCACCTAGAGACAGAGAGCCCATGCCGAACAACATCTTACGAAGACCATTATCCGCAGATTCGCTTAGAAGCTCTTCACGGTAATTACCTTTTACTTCCGAAGACCACTGCTTCTCCATCCACTCAAGATCCTGAACCAACAGATCTGCAGCCGCTTTTAGGTACTCACCACGACGGTCACAATGATCATTCGTACATTCAGAACCAACCACAAAGTCAGTATAAGCACGCTGACCCGCACCCGCATTTGTGCCATTTAGATCTTGGCCCCAAAGTAGGAATTCAATCGCGTGGTAACCAGAAGCAACGTTTGCTTCAGAGCCACCCACTTCGTTTAGATCCGCTAGCAACTCTGGTGTAATTTTTGAAACGTCTAGCTTAGACGCACCAATTTGTAGGCTTGTGTTTGCGATGATATTTGCTGCAGCACCTTCGTTACCAAGCTCATATTGGTAATCAGAAGCGACATAGTCAATCAGACCTTCATCGAGCGGCCATGCGTTAAGCTGACCTTCCCAATCATCGACGATTGCGTTACCAAAACGGAAAACTTCAGACTGTTGGTATGGTACGCGAGCGTCAAGCCAAGCTTGTTTAACTTCTTCAAGCTTTTTCGCTGATGGGGATTCAAGAAACTCATCGATTTTTACGTCGAGTGTTTTCGCTGTAGTCACAGAATCAGCGAACACGGCGTGTGCCACGTCAGCATAATGTTCGACCACTTGTTGTTTAGTTACTGTCGCAGCAACCGTAGAACCACTGGCAATGAGGAGTGATGCAGCAATAGATTGGACTAATACTGTTTTTGCATTCATCTGAAGCATCCTTGTTGAGCATTTTAATTATCGTATTGGTAGTGCTAATTATTCTTATTTGCACTTTTGTCCCGAGATAATACAAATTTACAATTTATTTGCAACTCCAGATACAAAAAAAGCCTCATAAAAATGAGGCCTTTAACAGTCATTATTGTCAAATTTATCTTTAAGATTAAACCTTTAGGTGGTGTTTCCCGTGTGAAACCTTTGCTTTAAGATAATTTTCATTGCCATCTTTAATGTGCGCTGAAGTGTTGACAACCTCTGTAATTTCAATTCCGTATTCCGATAACTCACGGATTTTTTTAGGGTTATTAGTTACGAGACGGATTTTTCCAACCCCTAACGCCTCAAGCATTTGTGCCGCCTCGGTGAAATCGCGCAAGTCATCATCAAAGCCTAGATGGTTGTTGGCTTCATATGTGTTCATACCCTGGCTTTGTAAACGGTACGCATCAATTTTGTTGTACAAACCGATCCCGCGACCTTCTTGGCGAAGATATAAGATAATGCCACCTGACTCACCCATTCGGTTGATGGTTTCTTCCAATTGCTCGCCACAGTCACAGCGTGAAGAGTGGAACACATCACCAGTCAGACACTCAGAGTGCATGCGCACTAAAGGCATGTCTTGTGTTTGGTCTGCTTGCTTAAAGATAATTGCTACATGCTCTTTATCCGTCTTCAGACCGCGAAAAGACAGGATTTCGGCATCAATGTTACTGTTAGCCCCGACTTTAAAATCTACTCTGGCACGTACTTCCGCCATATCTACACTCACTCGATTTATTGCTTGATGCATGTTCGTTATTGCATTCATGGGATTGTTCTCATTTGCTCTTCAACTATGGGGATTGATACCGCATTTTTCAATGTTGAGATCACAACGAGCCCTATTCTTATGTGTGACAAGCTTGGAAATCCTATCGGAATAACACCCGCTAGCCGACTTTACAATTGTTATAATATAACATTTATGACGAACTACAATAAAAAAACCCCAGACATATTTGCCTGGGGTTTAGAAAGAGTTATTAAAATCTGGCATTCAATGCGTTTGGCTTCGCTTCCACACGGCGAGCTCAATCCAGACCGCTTCGAGTTCTTGAATTTCCTCGTCGGTCAACACCGCGAGAGATGAAGTGACTTGAGGCAGTTTCGGTGACTGCAATGCACGAATCTGCGAATAAAAGTCCTTTTTTAATTGCGTTATAACTGAATCCACTGCGTACACCTATTCATTCTTTATTACTCCTCCAGCTCAATTTATATCGTTTGCTATTCGCTGAAGCATTCATAAATTCGAGAAAATGATAACATTCTGTTTGTTATGTGCACAATTTATTTTTAATAGTGGAATAACGGTCACATTAATCACGCCTTATCATTCGGATCGAATATAGGACAAAAAAGATCAAAAATAACGCCGGAAGGATCCACAGCATGGCAGTAGAATAATTAAATGGTGGTTTATATAGAACAATATTCCCATAACGAGTCACCAAATAATCTTTCACTTCTTGATCTGAATGGCCTTCATTCACCATGGTATACACTTTCAAACGCAGGTCTTTTGCAGCCTGCGCATTTGACTCAACTAAGTTTTGGTTCTGACACTGCGGACAGCGTAATGTCTTGGCTAATCTCGTTGCGCGTTGTTGCAGTTCAATAGAATGAAACTCAAACAGATCAACATTCTGCACAATTTCTTCACTCTTTAGCGAAGAAGAAAATAACGCAAACGTGACTAGCATGAGAAATAGATAATTAAATCGAAACATTCAAATAACCTGAAAATATATCGTTCCATTTATCCGAAGTTAACTCACCTCGATATTTGATCAACACCCTGCCATTTTGATCAATCAAATACGTTTCTGGTGTTCCAATAACCCCTAGCTCAACTGCAAGCCTACCATTTGGATCACTGATCACCTCTGTGTATGGATTTCGTTTAGAGCTCAAATATTCACGAGCAGCTTGATCGTTGTCTCGATAATTCAGTCCAATAATAACGACACCAAGCTCAGCAAGTTGCAATAATTCTTCATGTTCACGCTTGCATATGCCGCACCAAGATGCCCAAACATTCAGTAATTTATACTGTTCCTTTTTAAAAACTTGCTGAGTGACGTCATTACCCGAAAGTAAAGACGTGGCGGTAAATTCAGGGATGGATAAATTGCGCTGCTGAGACAATTCGACATTCGGTCTATCTGATAACGCGATAGTCGCCACAACAGCAAATGCAATCACACTCGCGACTAACCCTGCTAGTTTAAGCGTATTTCTCGGTCGCATTGAATGCCTCTTTTCTTTTCGTCATTAATGTCGTGCACATACCTAGCACCGCTAGAATGCCGCCGATCCAGATCCACCAGATCCCAGCCCGATACTGCACTTTAATCGCATAAGCATGAATATCGACTTTATCACCTAACGTCACATAGTAATCCCCATACCACCGCGAGCGAATCGCTGGTTCGGTCATATTCATCACTCGCACAGGGTAATGGCGTTTCTCTGGCGTAAAGTTGAGACGGCTACCGTCTTCAAGGCGCAGATCGATCATTCCTTGCTCGGCGGTGTAGTTTGGACCTACTCGCCACTCTATCCCATGATAGTCGATGCTAATATCAGCTCTTTGAGACGTAGTACCCGGTTCTACACGCAGATTATATTCATATGAATAGTCACTATTAAACACAGCTCCGCAACATGCTACCGCAAAGCCAATATGCGCAAACACCATTGGTAACCGCAAACGTCTATTTTCTGTTTTAAATAGCATTAAGGCATGTGACACTCCGACCCACGTTGACAATACTAGCGTGATAAGGCTTGTCAGATGAATAACGTCGACAGTAAAGATAAAAGCACACCCGACAACAAACGAGATCGCGCCTGCAGTTCCGGTTTGGGAAGCCATCGTCTGATTGATGCCTTTACTCCATTTCAGTATGGGCATTAGCGCAAGAGCAACGAGCGCTAGCAGGCTTAAAGGGAACCCCCCCCCAAGAGTTGATAAAGCATAGGGTAAAAGGTGCCGAGAAAGACGATTGCTGTCGTCATAACGAGCAATCCAATTGCAAAATAAACGGTGTAGGCTCGGCTGGTTAATGTGCGAAGTTGAAAACGGGCGATATGTTCGCCTTTGGTGATAAGCAAGGCAAAAGTCACAATCACTAGCAGACACAGCACGCTAAGCAATACAAGACCTTTGGTTGGATCTACAGCAAATGCATGCACCGAAGTGAGCACACCAGAACGCACCACAAATGTGCCGAGAATACTTAAGCTGAATGTTGCAAAAGCTAACGCATAAGTGCTCCAAATTGCCCCCTTGTTTCTCGTCGCAATGACCCCACTATGAAGTAACGCACCACCAGTTAGCCAAGGAAGCAACGACGCATTTTCTACTGGGTCCCAGAACCACCAGCCACCCCATCCAAGTTCGTTATAAGCCCACCAAGACCCAACGATGATACCCAACGTGAGAGTGCCCCAAGCAAAAAGTACTGGACCACGTGCTGCGTTATACCATTCATGAATTGGTCGCGGACCTAACAGCGCCGCTAGAGCAAATGCCAAAATTGCCGCATAACCAACGTAGCCCAAATACAGCAAAGGTGGATGAATAATCAGCCCTACGTCTTGCAACATCGGATTCAAATCCCGCCCTTGTGTAGCCAACTCTTGCGCGTATTCAAATGGATTAGAAGTAAGGAGTGTAAACCACGCAAACACCGCAATCAGAATATTCATAATACCTAAACAATCAGCGGTGTATTGCCCACTAATAGGTAACTTGCGTGCTATGTAGGAAGCCCAAAGACTTAACGTGACCACCCAAAACAACATCGAGCCTTGGTGTCCTCCCCATGCGGCAGCAATTTTAAACGCCATGGGCAATTGGCTATTAGAATGAGTGACCACGTACTCTAAGGCGAAGTTGTCCTGAATAAAACTGATGATCAATAGGGTTAAACAAACTAAAGAGGCTAAGCTGATGATGTGTGACATCGCTATTTGATGGGGCAATACCACCTTCTTATTCATGGCGCGCCTCATCCAATGCAATAATGCCGTACAAGTCGATGCGACACCGACCAGTATCAATAAGAAAAATCCCAGCTCAGCCTCCATTTTTCCTCCTTTATACGATGGTCATTTGACCGGCATAGAGAATGAAGGTACGAAGCATCAATACCCCAACCAAACTCAAAGAAGTCACTACGAACACATAGCCACCTTTGTGACGAACTTCGGCAGGCGTCAACCAATTGAGCGTCAAAGGCATTAACATGCCGATGAGGATCACGCCTCCCCAGAACCATTGTGCCCAAAAACCCGTCGATATCGCATTCCAAGCCGCAACTTCGTTCTGACCACCGCTGAAGATCAGTCCGGTAAAGAAGGTAACTAGGACAAACAACTCAAACAATACGACTGGGCGTTCAAATCCGTGTACCCATGACACACTAGGACTGCTGGTTGGTTCTTTAAATACCAAGATACCAAACATCAAACTGGCCGCAGCACCGGAAGACAAACTTGAAAATAGGAACAAGATTGGTAGCACTGGATTGTTAAGCATTGGGTAAGTCTTGAGTGCAGACAATAAGAAGCCAGTGTATGCCGCGAGTACAATCGCCAAGAAACCTAAGAACAATTCTACGGCATTATTCGCTTTACCTGCTTTGATCAAGACAGTATCCGCCAAATCGAGCAATTTGCTCGGCAGTTTTCCTTCACAAAAACGGATGATTTGATGACGGAAAATAGTGCCAATCCACACGAACAAAACAATCATATAGACTTGGAACAGGATGACGCCCATCGACATAACTGACGTCGGGTTGTAGTAAATCATGATCTTCCAAAACTCGAGAGGTTTGGTTAAGTGGAAAATCAAAATCACTAATCCCGAGATAATGCCAAATGGTGCTAGCCAAGCCATTGCTTTCATGATGCCATTATTCGCCGGATCACCTTCAATGACTTTGCGCTTAAGATAGAGCGCGATCATCACAGCTCCAGCCGACATGCCCGCTAAGAATAAGTAAATCGCGATGATCCAATCCCAGACTAACGAGTCAAAATGGAAAGCACTTTCAAAGCCGTTCATGATGACACCTCCCCTTTACTATGCGGAATTTTGTACAGCTTAGGTTGCGTACCCAAATGTGATTTATCGCGGTACACCACATGGCTTTCTATCGCTTTACTCACGTCACTCGTTGGATCGTTCAGATCGCCAAATATCAGCGCTTTAGTTGGGCAAGATTCAACACAAGCTGGTTGTTTACCTTGCGCTAAATTGGTGTCTCTACAGAAGTTACATTTGTCCGCAGAATGGTCGACGGGATTAAAGAAACGCACTTGATAAGGACAAGCAGCAAGACAGTAACCACAACCGACACACTTTTCCTTGTGTACATCGACAATACCAGTCGCTTCATCTTTATAGGCAGCCCCTGTTGGGCATACATATACACAAGGAGGGTTATCACAATGCTGGCAGGACTCTCGAGTGAACTGATACTCCACGTCAGGAAATTCACCAATCGGTTCACCACGGTGAATTTTAAGGCGTGTCACGCCATCAGGCACCTTATTTACTTCTCTACAGGCATCAGTACAGGCGGTACACCCAATACAAGCGTTCTCATCATGCACCATACCTAAACGTTTACCTTGTTCACTGTCGCTGGCATAAAGAGAGGAGCTCACAACAGAGGTGCCTGCAACGCCCGTGGTCAATATCAATGCGCCGCTGCCGGCTAAAAAGTTTCTTCTCGAACATTTCATGCTATCTCTCCTCTTCTTTTGCGAGCTCAGGTTTGACGGCAAATTCAGAGTGACAATCCACACACTGTTTGATCAGTTGCTTTCTGTCGTACGACAGCGCTTTAGTTTTGGCGGCGTGTACATCATGACAATTTGAACAAGTGAGATTTTTAGCATGCACATCATGTGTCCAGTGGCTTTCTCTTAGCTTTGTTGGTGTATGACAATCCACACACTGGCTGTTCGCTTTGAGGATCAAGCTTGGGTCTAAGAACACTTTGTCGTACACCGCTTTCGATTGAGCCGCTGAAAACTTGATTACATCAGGCGCGCCTTCTCGATGGTCAGGACCGATATTACTATGGCAGTTGGTGCAATTAAGCTGTTTACCCTGACTGAGTAACGCTTGAGGATCATGCGAAAGGTTCAGAGTCTCTTTGGCATCCTTGTGACATTGCAGACATTTATAGTCTCTGTCACGGATCAACTCGACTTGATGACGCTCAGATTGAGCTCCATCAATTGGCTCTGAAGAAGTCGCATGGGCGGCGATGGTAAAACCATAGATGGCAAGGATGAAGAGAAATTTCAGCATTGTCTCTATGGTCAATTTTATATTGCCCATATTTTTCTTTCCTTAGCTCGATAATAATTGATAACTATTCTCAACTATTTATTTGAGCGACAATTAATTTCCTCTGAAGATATTTTCCAAATCTTCAAATGACATCAATTCTTATTTCGGAAAGCCACAACGCTAAACCTATATTTATAATACCTCTATTATTCATAAGGGGTAGAAACACCTGTTCAAAAAGCGAACTAAATCACCCTATTTTTAAAATGGTTAAAAAGCCAACCCCTTATCAAACAAGACATTAACCACTACCCCTTTAGAGGTATATAAATCTAAATATGATTGAGATCACTGGTGTAAATTGATCTAAAACAAGACAAGTTTCGCTCACTATTTCATCTCCTTAATTAACTAATAATATTAACTTTAGATCTCCGATTCTTATTTGGAATAGCTCCTCACAACGCTGCTAATAAAAACGAATATGGAGATAACACCGTGAGCATAAAACACTGGATGAGCGCACCAATCGCGGTTGCGACCTTATTCGCCAGCCAATTATTTTTGGCCGGCGCTCCGTTGGCAGCAGAAGAGAAAGGTCTCATGGACCCTCGCAATGATGCCTTTGAGCAACAACACCCTGACCAATACCACTCATGGAAAGCCACCTCTGAGAGCGAACATATTGAAGATGCCCTAGGCGAAGATCCGAACATGGTAATCTTATGGGCAGGCTATGGATTCGCGAAAGACTACAACAAGGCACGCGGTCACTTTTACGCACTCGATGATGTTCGCCAAACTCTACGTACCGGTGCACCTAGCGATGAGAAGTCCGGTCCCATGCCAATGGCGTGTTGGAGCTGTAAAAGCCCAGATGTGGCGCGTGTGATTGAAGAGCGAGGTGAAGACGGTTATTTCGAAGGGAAATGGGCACGTTTAGGCTCAGAAATCGTCAACCCGATCGGTTGTTCTGACTGTCATGACACACGCTCTGAAGAGTTTAAGAAAGGTGAGCCTGCTTTAGCATTGACCCGTCCATACGTAGAACGTGCATTCGATACAATAGGCAAAAACTTTGATCAGCAATCTCGCCTAGATAAACAAGCATCAGTATGTGCGCAATGTCACGTAGAGTACTACTTTACGGGTCCGACGAAAGCCGTCAAATTCCCATGGGACATGGGCACTACCGTTAATGACATGGAGAAATACTACGACGCGCTAAATTTCAAAGATTGGACGCATGCAGTCTCCAAGGCACCAATGTTGAAAGCACAGCACCCGGGTTACGAAACGTGGCGTGATGGTATCCATGGCAAAAACAAAGTGGTCTGCGTGGACTGTCACATGCCTAAAGTAACCAAAGAAGACGGCACAGTTTACACCGATCACAAAGTGGGTAACCCATTTGATCGTTTCGAAGACACGTGTGCGCAATGTCATACCCAAACCAAAGAACAGCTGCAAGGCATCGTTTCGACTCGCAAAGCGCAAGTACTGAACATGAAGCTCACTGCCGAGAAGCAAATCGTGGCAGCGCACTTTGAGGCAGGAGCTGCATGGAAAGCCGGGGCAACAGAAGAAGAGATGCAACCTATCCTTCAAGATATCCGCCATGCACAATGGCGTTGGGATTACGCAATTGCCTCTCATGGCGTTCATATGCACGCGCCTGAAGTGGCACTTGAAGTACTGGGTACTGCAGTCGACCGCGCAGCAGACGCCCGTACTAAGCTGGTTCGTTTACTAGCGACGAAAGGCATTACTGACCCAGTACAGATCCCTGATATTTCAACTAAGGCCAAAGCACAACAAGCTCTTGGGATGGATATGGAAAAAATGAACGCGGACAAGAAACACTTCTTAGAGACCGTGGTTCCAGATTGGGATAAAGCAGCAGCGGAGCGCGAAGCAACGTACTAATCAACTAAGATAACACCATGCAAAGTACAGGGCGCACAATGCGCCCTTTTTGTTTGATCGTAGGAAAAGACGAACTAAACCCAGCTCGCCTTATAATTAACGGCGAGGAAGTCTCGGTCTGGGCTGTATATTTGGACGTGTTTTAGGCATTTGAATGCTAGGTTTTGCCGCCGGGCGCTGAACTTTTGTCTCTGGTCGCGTTTCTCTTTGTTGCACTTTTTCTTTCAATGCTTTGTCTTGCATCAACGCTGGTTCGATGCGTTCCGGACGATTCTCCCATTTAGTTTGAATCTCCTGCTTTTGTTCTTCTGGTAGCGATTGCCAGTGATCGTCAAGCTGACGTTTCATGGTGTCGATGTTGGCGGACATATCATCGTCTTTCCAATCTTCAACTTTGTCTTTGATGGATTGTTGTTGTTCTTCATCCAAACCGTTCCACCACGTTTCCAACTTCTCTTTATACTCGTCATCGTTATCACAACAACCTGGGTAGTAGTAAATCCAATAATCATCATGATCGTACCACCATGGGTCGTAGTAACCAGAAGCGTAATAAGCCGAAGATGAGGAACCGGAATGATCGGAAGAGGTACAACCCGCCAACACGGAACCGCATAGCACCGCTAATATCCCTAACGCTTTATTGTTCATTCATCACCCACTTTCCTTTTACTGCTCCAGAGGCTGTTTATCTTTCGCGGTTAATTTTAGACGCCCCTTTGGGGTAGCGTTTATTGGTCACTTCTACTGCGTTTTTGGCTTCTCATAAAGACGAACTGCACATCAAAACCTCTGCTTTGTGTAAAGGCCCAACAATTCGCTGCAGAAATCAGCACGAAGGGTCAACAGCCCCCTAATTATATGCTTACAACAACTCTTTCGCTTTGTTGATTGAGTTTATGATTTGTACACGATCCAAATTAGGATCATTGGAATCTAATAATAGTACCCAGGTATCAATGGCTTCTTGAAAACGAAATGACAAAAAGTGGTCATTTGCAATCAAAGACAAAGCGGCTTCATTGTGCGGCTCGAGCTGTAAGGCTTGCTCAAGTAGCAGAGTGACTTCTTCCGTCATGGATTGTTGGTGGAGGTAATATAGTGTGGTGGCTTTCGCGGCAAGTTGGGTAGCACTAACAACGTCACTAAGCTGAATAGCATAATCAAAACAAATCAATGCTCCATCAAGCTCCCCTTCAACAAGATAGCCCTGCCCTAATTGAAACCACAATGCTGCATTATTTGGGTCTTCGCGCAACTGGTCTTGGATCTCTTGCATGATATCCCGTGCATTGGTCATACGTGACATCTCGGCTTGCATTGTTGGCGGTGGCGTTTGTCGCAAGAGTAAAAAGCTTGCACTAGTAACAACCAAAACTAAAGTACAAAGCCCAAACCATTGAGCCGGTTTGACCTTTGAAGCGCTGAGCGATAACACCACGACGAATAATCCCATCAGAGTGATGGCAACGAAGAACCAAGCAGACATAATGTACCCCACAAGCAAATATTGGTTTAGTTTACTGACTTCCTCTCAATATTGCGTTGATACAGATACAAAAAAGCCGAGCGTAATGCTCGGCTTTCAAACTTAGATGTAAAGGAAAAGATTACTCTTCTTCAGAACCTTCTGCTGCATCATCCGCTGCTGGTGCTTCAGGCGTTTGACCTTCTGCATTTGCTTCTGTTGCTTCCGCTTCTTCGCCTTCTGGCAGTTCTACTTCTTCAACTTCATCAATACGCTGCAAACCAACCACTGACTCATCTTCAGCTGTACGGATAAGTGTTACACCTTGAGTATTACGACCAACTTGGCTAACTTCCGCAACACGTGTACGAACTAGAGTACCAGCGTCGGTGATCATCATCATCTCGTCGCCTTCTTCTACTTGTACCGCGCCAACTACTGGACCGTTACGCTCAGAAACCTTGATAGACACAACGCCCTGAGTTGCACGACCTTTCGTTGGGTATTCCGCTAGTTCAGTACGTTTACCGTAACCGTTTTGAGTAACCGTTAGGATATCGCCTTCGTTTGATGGAACGATCAAAGAAACCACTTGATCATCATCTGCTAGCTTCATACCGCGAACACCTGCCGCTGTACGACCCATTGCACGTACTTTGTCTTCGCTAAAGCGAACCACTTTACCTGCTTTAGAGAACAGCATGATATCGCTTGAACCTGTAGTGATATCAACGCCGATCAAAGAGTCATCATCACGTAGGTTAACTGCGATCAGACCGTTTGAACGTACGTTAGCAAACTGGTTCAGAGGTGTCTTCTTAACCGTACCGTCACCCGTAGCCATGAAGATAAACTTCTCTGGAGAGAACTCATCTACCGGAAGGATTGCCGTGATACGTTCACCTTCCTCAAGTGGAAGGATGTTTACGATTGGCTTACCACGTGCAGTACGAGTTGCATGAGGTAATTGGTAAACTTTCAGACGGTAAGTCTTACCACGAGTTGAGAAACACAGAATGTTATCGTGAGTATTTGCAACAAGTAGACGCTCGATGAAGTCTTCATCTTTCATCTTCGTTGCACTCTTACCTTTACCACCACGACGCTGAGCTTCGTAGTCGCTTAGGATTTGGTACTTAACATAACCTTCGTGAGACAGAGTTACTACTACGTCTTCACGAGCGATCAGCTCTTCCATGTCAATGTCATGGCTAGCTGCTGTAATTTCTGTACGACGCTCATCGCCGTAACCATCGCGAACCGCTTCAAGTTCTTCACGGATCACTTCCATCAAACGCTCAGTGCTTGCAAGGATGTGCATTAGCTCTGCAATTTCGTCCAATAGCGCTTTGTATTCATCAAGAATCTTCTCATGCTCTAGACCAGTTAGACGGTGTAGGCGAAGTTCTAGAATCGCTTGAGCTTGAGTTTCTGTTAGGTAGTACAGACCATCACGGATACCGTATTGATCTTCTAGCCATTCAGGACGTGCAGCGTCAGTACCAGCACGCTCTAGCATTGATGCTACGTTACCAAGATCCCAACCACGCGATACCAAGCCAACTTTTGCTTCAGCTGGAGTTGGTGCGTTTTTGATGAGTTCGATAACTTCGTCAATGTTCGCAAGAGCAAGAGAAAGTGCTTCAAGGATATGCGCACGTTCACGCGCTTTACGCAATTCGAAAATAGTACGACGAGTCACAACTTCACGACGGTGATCAACGAAGCACTTCAACATGTCTTTTAGGTTGAATAGCTGAGGTTGGCCGTTGTTTAGCGCAACCATGTTGATACCGAAAGTGGTTTGAAGCTGAGTTTGTGCGTAAAGGTTGTTTAGAACAACTTCACCCACTGCATCGCGCTTACATTCAATTACGATACGCATACCATCTTTATCAGACTCGTCACGTAGCGCACTAATGCCTTCTACTTTCTTATCTTTTACTAGCTCAGCGATCTTCTCGATCAAACGAGCTTTGTTCACCTGGTAAGGGATTTCAGTGACGATGATGGTTTCTTTACCATTCTTCTCCACTTCGATTTCCGCTTTTGAACGCATGTAGATTTTGCCGCGACCTGTTTTGTACGCGTCTACAATACCTTTACGACCGCTGATAAGCGCCGCAGTTGGGAAATCAGGACCAGGAATGTAATCCATTAGCTCATCAATAGTGATTTCTTCATTATTGATGTATGCAAGACAGCCATCGATCACTTCGCCAAGGTTATGTGGCGGGATGTTGGTTGCCATACCTACCGCGATACCCGAAGAACCGTTTACCAGTAGGTTAGGAATTTTAGTAGGAAGAACTGCAGGAATTTGCTCCGTACCATCGTAGTTAGGTACGTAGTCCACAGTTTCTTTGTCTAGGTCAGCCAGAAGTTCGTGGGCCATTTTCGCCATACGTACTTCGGTATAACGCATTGCCGCAGCAGAGTCGCCATCGATCGAGCCAAAGTTACCTTGACCATCGACCAGCATGTAACGAAGTGAGAACGGCTGAGCCATACGTACGATTGTGTCGTACACAGCACTATCACCGTGTGGGTGATATTTACCGATTACGTCGCCGACAACACGGGCTGATTTTTTATATGGTTTGTTCCAATCGTTGCCTAGTACGTTCATCGCGAATAAAACGCGGCGGTGTACTGGTTTTAGGCCATCACGCACATCTGGAAGAGCACGACCCACGATGACAGACATCGCGTAGTCTAGATATGAACCTCTAAGCTCATCTTCAATGTTTACGGGCGTGATCTCTTTAGCTAAATCGCTCATAGAGCCATTATCCCTCTATTATCTGATCGTAATTACGATACGTGTAAGGTGCAAAAATATAACACACAATTCATCAACGGGGCATCACTTTCCCACTCGTTTTATCAGGTTGTGAGCTTGGTTATGGGTTAAATGAAGAGAATTTGCACATTCATCCCATATCTTTATGAAAACTGACTATATTTCCACCAACATCAGTCAAAAATCTCTCCTGTAGCGATTGTGAGAAAAGAACCAGTTTTAACGTATCGTACCATTGGAGTATAATCTCGCCTTCCAAAGGACTATTAGCGAAGCGATATAACAATCATGACTAAAGCACAAAACGTCGACCCAAGTGAAATTAAGAAATTCGAAGAGATGGCTTCTCGTTGGTGGGATTTAGAAGGCGAGTTCAAGCCACTTCATCAAATTAACCCGCTTCGCTTGAACTATGTCCTAGAGAAAGCAGACGGCTTATTTGGTAAAAAAGTGCTCGATGTTGGCTGTGGTGGTGGCATCCTAGCTGAGAGCATGGCTAAAGAAGGTGCAGTAGTTACTGGTTTGGATATGGGTAAAGAGCCTCTTGAGGTCGCTCGCCTGCATGCACTTGAGACTGGCACTAAGTTGACTTACATCCAAAGCACGATTGAAGACCACGCAGCAGAAAATGCAGGAATCTATGACGTTGTCACTTGCATGGAAATGCTTGAACACGTTCCAGATCCACTTTCAGTGATTCGTTCTTGTGCTGCATTGGTCAAACCTGGCGGTCACGTTTTCTTCTCTACCTTGAACCGTAATATCAAATCTTACCTATTTGCCATTGTGGGTGCAGAGAAGTTGCTTAAGATTGTGCCAGAAGGTACACACGATCATGAGAAGTTCATCAAACCTGGTGAAATGATGAAGATGATTGACCAGACAGACCTTACCGAGATGGGTATCACAGGCTTACATTACAACCCACTCAACGATAGCTACAAACTTGGTCGTAATGTGGATGTAAACTACATCGTTCATACTACAAAATATTGATGGTTCGATTGACGCTTAAGCAAAAAACGAGCATCAAGATTGAGAAAAAGCGGTAGCATAGATGCGCCGCTTTTTTTGTCAATTTCTGTCGAAAAAAAGTGCTCTAGATTCCATTTTGACCAAACTATTTTTAACAAACAAAAACTGTCAAAGATCAAGGAAAATATTTTTACATGCGGTTATTTATGAACCGATTTAAAAAACGTATTTTTCCCCATTCAAGTCAGCCCTTTTCTCATCGGTTAGTGTTCACTTACTGTTTTTTTTTATTTTGTTAGTTATCCACAAGTCATCCCAAACCTGTGCCTTGAAAAATTGGGGTAACAGCACTATCTTGTAACTCGCAAACAAATGAACCCCTATATCTTGTGTTTCGACTACAATATATAGATAGACTTTGATCACAAAGCCGCCGCAAATTTTACAAGTTTTGCACATAAACAAACAAAAATACGGCTTTTATCAGTTTTCTTAGGGAAATAAAGCAGAATGAACCAACAACTTACCGTCACTAAACGTGATGGCCGCAAAGAAACTATCGATCTGGAGAAAATCCATCGCGTTATTACTTGGGCTGCAGAAGGCCTGAACAACGTATCGGTATCACAAGTAGAACTACGTGCTCACATCCAGTTTTACGACGGCATTACGACGACAGATATCCACGAGACTATCATCAAGTCTGCTGCAGATTTGATTTCAGAAGAAACACCGGATTACCAATACCTAGCTGCTCGCCTAGCGGTATTCCACCTACGTAAGAAAGCATACGGTCAATATGAGCCGCCAACGCTTTACAACCACGTAGCTCGTCTTGTTGATATGGGTAAGTACGACCAACACATCCTAGAAGACTACACAAAAGCTGAATTGGACGAGCTTGATGCGTACATCGATCACAAGCGCGACCTTGATTTCTCTTACGCTGCTGTAAAACAACTAGAAGGTAAGTACTTCGTTCAAAACCGTGTATCGGGTGAAATCTACGAAAGTGCTCAGTTCCTTTACATTCTAGTGTCTGCTTGCTTGTTCGCTAACTACCCGAAAGAAACGCGTCTTGACTACATCAAACGTTTCTACGATGCGACATCGACATTTAAGATTTCTCTACCTACACCAATCATGTCTGGTGTACGTACCCCTACTCGTCAGTTCAGCTCATGTGTGCTGATCGAGTGTGGTGATAGCCTAGATTCTATCAACGCAACAGCAAGTTCAATCGTACGTTACGTTTCTCAACGTGCTGGTATCGGTATCAACGCTGGTCGTATCCGTGCACTAGGTTCTGAGATCCGTGGTGGTGAAGCATTCCATACAGGTTGTATCCCGTTCTACAAATACTTCCAAACAGCAGTTAAGTGCTGTTCTCAAGGTGGTGTTCGTGGTGGTGCAGCAACTGTGTTCTACCCACTATGGCACGGTGAAGCGCGCTCGCTAATGGTTCTTAAGAACAACCGTGGTGTTGAAGAGAACCGTGTTCGTCACATGGACTACGGTGTTCAGTTGAACAAACTGATGTATCAACGCCTAGTGGAAGGTGGCAACATCACGCTATTCTCGCCATCTGACGTACCAGGTCTGTACGACGCATTCTTTGAAAATCAAGAAGAATTCGAGCGTCTATACGTGAAATACGAAAACGATCCTTCAATCAAGAAAGAGACCGTTAAAGCGATTGAAATGTTCACTCTTCTAATGCAAGAGCGCGCATCAACTGGTCGTATTTACATTCAGAACGTAGACCACTGTAATACGCACAGCCCGTTCGATTCAGAAGTAGCACCAGTTCGTCAATCAAACCTATGTTTGGAAATCGCGCTGCCAACCAAGCCATTAACTAACGTTGAAGATGACTCGGGTGAAATCGCGCTATGTACACTGTCTGCGTTTAACCTTGGTGCAATCAAGTCTCTGGATGACTTCGAAGAACTGTCTGAGCTTGTTGTTCGTGCGCTAGATGCACTGCTTGATTACCAAGATTACCCACTACCAGCTGCATACAAATCGACAATGAACCGTCGTACGCTGGGTGTTGGTGTTATCAACTTCGCATACTACCTAGCGAAGAATGGCGTTAAGTACTCTGACGGCAGCGCAAACGGTCTAACTCACCGTACATTTGAAGCGATTCAATACTACCTATTGAAAGCCTCTGTTGCGCTTGCGAAAGAGCAAGGTAAGTGTCCTTCGTTTAACGAAACGAACTACGCGAAAGGTCTACTGCCTATCGACACTTACAAGAAAGACGTTGACCTAATTTGTGACGAAGAGCTGCACTACGATTGGGACAGCCTACGTCAAGAAATCATGGAACACGGTCTGCGTAACTCAACACTGACTGCGCTAATGCCTTCTGAGACATCTTCTCAGATCTCTAACGCAACAAACGGTATTGAGCCACCACGTGGTTTCGTGTCTGTTAAAGCGTCGAAAGACGGTATCCTGAAACAAGTTGTGCCAGATTTCGCTGAGCTTAAAGACAACTATGAACTGCTTTGGAACATCGGTTCTAACGACGGTTATCTACACCTTGTGGGCATTATGCAGAAGTTCGTTGACCAAGCGATCTCTGCAAACACAAACTACGATCCTTCTGGTTATGAGAGCGGTAAGGTGCCAATGAAGAAACTTCTTCAAGACCTTCTGACTGCGTACAAGTTTGGTGTGAAGACGCTTTACTACCATAACACTCGTGACGGTGCGAAAGACGACCAGAAAGACGCAGTTCAACCACAAGATGACGATTGTGCAGGCGGCGGTTGTAAGATTTAATCTCCCCCACTTAAACAATTCGTAGTAACAAACAATCGAACGCCTCCCCGCTTGGGGAGGTCTAAAAGGAATTGAGGCATTATGGCTTACAGTACTTTTAACCAGAACAAAAATGACCAACTGAAGGAACCAATGTTCCTTGGTCAATCAGTGAACGTAGCTCGTTACGACCAGCAAAAATTCGAGATCTTCGAAAAGCTTATCGAAAAGCAATTGTCTTTCTTCTGGCGCCCAGAAGAAGTTGACGTATCTAGCGACCGTATTGATTACAACAAGCTACCTGACCATGAGAAGCACATCTTCATCTCAAACCTGAAGTACCAAACGCTGCTTGACTCAATTCAAGGTCGTAGCCCGAACGTTGCGCTACTTCCTCTGGTTTCTCTACCTGAGCTAGAAACTTGGATCGAGACTTGGTCGTTCTCTGAGACGATCCACTCTCGTTCTTACACACACATCATCCGTAATATCGTGAATGATCCAAGTGTGGTATTCGATGACATCGTAGAAAACGAGCACATTCTTAAGCGTGCGAAAGACATCGCGCATTACTACGATGACCTGATCCAAGCGACAAACGACTATCACCGCTACGGTGAAGGCGAACACGTTCTTAACGGTGAAACGGTTAAAGTTAGCCTGTACGATCTGAAGAAGAAATTGTACGTCTGTTTGATGTCAGTGAACGCACTTGAAGCAATCCGCTTCTACGTAAGTTTCGCATGTTCATTTGCTTTCGCTGAACGTGAGCTTATGGAAGGTAACGCGAAAATCATCAAGCTTATCGCTCGTGATGAAGCGCTTCACTTGAACGGTACGCAGCATATGATCAACCTGCTACGTAACGGTCAAGATGACTTCTCTTTCATGCAAATCGCTGAAGAAGCAAAACAAGACTGTTTTGACCTATTCAAAGAAGCGGCAGAGCAAGAGAAAGAATGGGCTGAATACTTATTTAAAGATGGTTCAATGATTGGTCTAAATAAAGATATCCTTAGCCAATACGTTGAATACATTACGAACATTCGTATGCAAGCGGTAGGCCTACCAGCAGCATACCCTGAAGCAACTTCAAACCCTATCCCATGGATTAACGCTTGGTTGTCATCGGATAACGTTCAAGTTGCACCGCAGGAAGCAGAAATCTCTTCTTACCTTGTTGGTCAGATTGACAATGAAGTAAGTGCAGACGACTTCGAAGGATTTGAGCTGTAATGCCAAGCATCAAAATCAACGAACTCGTTAGCATTGAGTCTAATCCATCTAACACAATTTTGGAGACGATGGAGCAAGCGGGCTTACTGCCTGAATACAATTGCCGTGACGGACACTGTGGTGCATGTCGCTGTAAATTGGAATCAGGTGACGTGGAGTATGTTGGTTTTGCAATGGCGTATACTCAGCCAGACGAAATTCTGCCTTGTATTTGCAAAGCGAAATCCGAAATTTCGCTCAGTGGTGTGAATTACGCGATGAAAGAAAAACGCGCATAAACGCCACCAGCCAGTACAAAAAAGCCAAGGCAATCGCCTTGGCTTTTTACTATTTATTTTTACTGTCTACTTTTACTATCTAAACAGCTCGACATCCTTTTAAAGAGCACTGCTCGGAATGTGCATTTCTTTAATCTTTTCCAAGAATGCGTATTGAGCCGACATCGGCTTGCGTTCTAGATAACGGCGTAGCATATCCAGTGCCGCAGCACTGATGACTTTAACCTGATCATCTTGCTGATATTTTCTTGAAAGTTTGTATAGGGCGCCCCACTCTCCTGTTGACGTGGAAAGAGCAACAGAGAAAATGCCTTCTTCGATTTTTCCCGTAACTAAAGCCAAGTCGGTGGCGCACTTTTCACGTGTCGCACCAGCTAGAGCAAACGCCGCTGCTAGTGGGTCCCCTTCATCTGCAATGGTTTGATTGTTTCCTGATAGAACCCAACCGTGACCGAATTGCTCAGCGACTTTTTCATCACTATTTAGCCAATACGTTAAATACCCTGCACTGCTTTTCTCCGACACCGATAGTGTCAGCGCTTTATCTATTAGTAGCTGACCGACATGTTCAACCATAGGTACATCGACACTTACAGAATTGGTTTCAAGGTGCTTATGGATCATCTGCATCAACTTCATGCGTTGCTCAATATGCTGAGATGGACCAAACAGTTTCACTTCGATAAAGGGTAAGTAAGAGCGATAACCCAGCTCATAACCAGGCGGAAGCTTCATTTGGTCCAGCTTGTCCGATATACCAGATTCAGACAGACCAAACGTATAAATTCGGCTACAAGATGCACTTTCTACTTCAGGGAAGAGTTTTTTCAAATCTGGCAGAATTTGCGTCTCTGCCATTAACTTAAATTCACTTGGTACACCTGGGGTGAAATAGAACACCGCATCATTGATCAGCATTTTAAAGCCACAAGCCGTGCCAATCGGATTATCAACAATTTGTGCCGTTTCCGGTAGCATAGCTTGCTTGAGATTGCTATCCGGCATTGGGATACCACGACGGGCATACATCGCCTCTAGGTGTGCTAACCAGTCTTTAAATAACACTAATTTGCAATCTGCTGCTTTCGCTGCTGCCACTGCGCTCATGTCATCTGTGGTTGGTCCTAAACCACCATTCACGATCACCACGTCATTATTGAAGCTGAGCATCAAAAACTCTTCAATCAAACTCGATTGTTTATCACCAACGGTCGAGCGCTTCGTTAAGCCAAATCCATGTTGATAAAATAAGCTCGACAGCCAAGCTGCATTTGTATCAACAATATCACCGTGAAGGACCTCTTCACCGGTACTTAGCATAGCAATTTTCACAACTGACTCCTGAAAATAGGCAAAATCCACATTTTTTCGACATTGTGCCTATATCGTTTTCATTTTATTGGACTAATCTCATAGTTAATTTGTTGAGATTAAATGTAGGTCAAGTATTTAAATGGCTGTTCTTTTAAGGGATAATTGTGAGCCCGATCATCAAACCAACAACTCGGAGACCTTCGTGTCAAAATCATCCATGTTCAAGAAAACTCTAAGTGGTCTTGTTCTGACGGCATCTGCTACCGCAAATGCAAGCCAGTACGATATGAGTAACCATATTGAGTTCTCTTACACGCCTGATTGCCTGTCAGGTTACTGCGAAACGACCACTCTGTATAGCTTCGAGCCACAAAATCGTCGCTTTGCGATGGGACTTGATAACGATGATTCTTTAAATCTCGACGCAGGCCTTCAACCGAAGCATATGATCGTGCCAAAAGACAAAGATTGGGACTATCTCATGGGTCAAACTTACACCATTCTTGGTTTGAGTGTGGCTACGGTAGGTTTGATGACTTTATTGCCTGAGAGCATTACAAAATGGGACGAAGAAGATCGTGACATGAGTAAGCTAGGCAGCAAGTGGAAAGACAACGTTTCAAGCGGTCCAGTATGGGACCGAGATGAGCACTTTCTAAACTACGTAATGCACCCTTACTTCGGTGGTGTTTACTATACGGCTGCGCGCCACGCTGGCTATAACGAATTTGAATCCTTCTTGTATTCTGCGACCATGTCGACGTTCTTCTGGGAGTACGGTGTAGAAGCTTTTGCTGAAATCCCATCATGGCAGGACTTGTTTATTACTCCATTCTTTGGTGCTGTAGTGGGTGAAATGATGCTAACAGCGGAACAAGACATCGTTGCCAATGGTGGTGAAGTAATGGGCTCAGAAACCGTTGGGGACGTTTCTCTATTCTTCCTCAATCCAGTCGGACACATTCACTACTGGGTATCAGATGCATGGGGCGGTAGCGCAGAATTCCAATTCAGTTCATCACCTTGGTTTGGCAACCAAGACGCAGCGAAGTTTGCGATGGATTCCGGCGCAAGCTACGATAACGTCTTCTACGGTTTTGAAATGAAGGTCACCTTCTAAAACCAAACTGTTAAATAGCAGCCTGAGGGCTGCTTTTTTTGTGCCCCAAGCATAGTTTTTATTATTTGCATCACGAATTAGCGTCAAAAATTGACCTTTATCAAACCTAACCCTCCTCCAGCACCTACACTGAATTTAAGGACTAATTCCAATAACTTAAGTTTTAAACCTTAAGCTCAAATAACTATAGCGATACGTCTAACCGTGCCGCGTCCAAACCTTATTCCGGGAGGGGACCATTATGAACACTGTGTTTATCGTTAATTTCGTCGGTCAGGCATCACCAGCGACCATCAAACAGCTTGCAGCGGTTACCCATGAAAACGAAGGCAAATGGCTGATCAGTAAAGTGAACTTTATTGAGGATCAGGTTGCCGGCGTGATCAAAATCGAGCTACCAGAGGAAAATGCCAACACAGTGAAAGAGGCGTTCTCTGCTTGCCAAACCCTCATCGTTAAATTCGTTGATTCCGAGCCTCACTCTCACCGCGAAGATACGGTCTTTCAGCTTCGTCTGGACGCCAATGATCGTGCAGGCATCGTCAACGAAATCACCCACGTGCTCGATGGACAAGGCATTTCGATTTTAGACATGGACTGTCAACGAGTGTTTATCGCCGGTGGCGGAGGTGTAAGTTCAAGCTTGTTTAGCGCTAAGATGGCAATCAAGTTGCCGAGTGAACTGGAAATTGATGATGTAGCGAATGAGTTAGAATCGCTCAGCGAAGATACTCGTGTGATTGTCGAAAGCTGATCTTAAGCCCAAAGCACTCGGTAAACCGAAGCAATGCATAATAAAAAAGAGCAGCTCATCGCTGCTCTTTTTACGTTCAATCAAATGAAAAGGTGATTACTTCACTGTCCATTGAGACAGAGAACGTTTGAAGTCTGAATAATCAAATTCGTTCAGCTTTTGAATTTCACCATTTGAACGTTCGCAGTATACCGACGGCATACGTAGACCGTTAAACCAGTTCAGTTTCACCATGGTGTAACCCGCACTATCTAGAATGTGCAGACGCTGTCCGATCTCCAGTGGTTGCTCAAAGTTCGCCACACAGAACTGATCACCAGCTAAACAAGAGCACGAGCCAATGACGTATTCATGTGCACCATTTTCTGCTGCTTCAAGAATCGATGCTGGCTCGTTATAAATCAAAGTATCTAAGCGGTGTGCTTCAGTTGCTGAATCCACAATCGCAGTCTTCTTCACGTTCTCAACAATGTCTACCACAGTCACGACAAGATCCGTCGTTTTAGTGATGATTGCCTCACCCGGCTCTAGGTACATTTGTACGCCGTGCTTTTCAGAGAAAGCTTTCAGTGCAAGCCCCAGCTTTTCGATATCGTAGCCCGGCCACGTAAAGAACACGCCGCCGCCCATGCTAACCCAATCCAGCTTATCGAGATACTCGCCAAACTGCTCAGAGATCGAATCCAACAGACTGATGAATGCGTCCACATCTTTGTTCTCACAGTTCATGTGGAACATCACACCATCAATGCCATCGAAAATTTCCGGCTTGATGTGGTCAGCTTGTACGCCTAGACGAGAAAACTGACGTGCAGGGTTCGCCAAGTCTTGACCTGCATAGCTTACACCCGGGTTTAGACGCAAACCAATCGACGCTTTACCTTCAACAATATGGCGGTAAGCTGCTAACTGCGACTGAGAGTTAAAAATCATCTTGTCGCAGATATCTGCTACTTCACGTACGTCATCCTCGCTGTAGCCAACACTGTAAGCATGAGTCTCTCCACCAAAGGTTTCATAACCAAGCTTCACTTCAAAAGGACCAGAGCTGGTTGTACCGTCTAAGTAAGGCTTGATAATGTCGAATACGCCCCATGTCGAGAAACACTTCAGTGCCAACACTAACTTCACACCAGAGATATCTTTTAGCTGTTTTGCCTTCTCTAGATTCTCAATCAATTTGTCTTCATTGATCATGAAGTATGGGGTTTTAAGTTCGTTTTGTTGCATGTTAATACCTTAGATCCCCTCATAAAAATGAAGGAACTATAAAACCGAACAAAGCCGATGCGATCGCACCGGCTTAGATTGATGATTCAAATAAGCGCAGCTTGCACTGAAACTTCTAATCGAGTTTAGGATGCACGCGTTGTTTGTAACAATTAACGCGCACACCTCAAAACACGATAAAAAGAAATCGTTAGTGTAAGTGCCTTACTTGTTCAGTTCGTGGATAACTGGAAGCCCCTGACCTGCTTCTAATTCCTGAACATGCCAATCTAGACCAATTGTTGGCATTGTTTCTAGGAACGGATCTGGGTCTAGCTGTTCCATGTTGAACACGCCTTTGTCAGCCCATTTACCACGGAAGAATTGCAGCGCTGCTGTGATCGCAGGAACACCTGTCGTGTAAGAGATCGCTTGATGTTCAACGTCTTCGTACGCGACTTCATGATCTGCGTTGTTGTAGATAAACACGCTACGCTCTTTGCCATCTTTCTTACCTTGAACCCAAGTACCGATACACGTTAGACCTGTGTAGCCCGGTGCTAGAGATGTTGGGTCTGGCAATAGCGCTTTCAGTACATGCAGAGGTTGAACGACTGTACCATCGTGCAGCGTTAGTGGATCTGGGCTTAGTAGACCAATATCTCGCATTACATTGAAGTAGTTTAGGTAACGATCACCGAAACCCATCCAGAATTCAATGCGTTTTGCTGGGATGAATTCTTTCATCGAACGAACTTCATCGTGCGCCATTGAGTACACTTTGTGAGAACCACAGTTCGGGAAATCGAACTCTAGCATACGAGAGTGACAAGGTACTTGTTTCCACTCTTCGTTTTCCCAGTAGAATGAATCACCTTGGATCTCTAGCATGTTCGTTTCTGGGTCAAAGTTGGTCGCGAACTTCTTACCGTGGTCACCCGCGTTAACATCCATTACATCAATCGTATCGATTTCGTCAAACAGATGCTTTACAGCGTACGCTGCAAATACCGAGACTACACCTGGATCGAAACCAGCGCCCAGGATACCTGTGATGCCCGCTTCCTCGAACTTCTCACGGTAGCCCCATTGCCAATCGTAAGCTTGTGGTACTTGCTGACCTTCAGAACATAGGTCAACCGCTACTGATGTGTCTAGGTATGAAACTTTTGCTCGGTAACACGCTTCCATGATTGGCATGTTAACCCACGGAGGACCCGCGTTGATGACAAGATCCGGTTTTACTTCTTCAATAAGAGCAACCAGAGAATCTACGTCGTCAGCGTTCACTGCACGCGCTTCTAGTTTCTTAGCTGAATCTTTCAGGTTGTTTTTCTTCTGAATCGATTCGATGATCTTCTCACACTTACCAATAGTACGTGATGCGATTGTGATATCACCCAGAACGTCGTTATTTTGTGCTGCTTTATGTGCAACAACCCAGCCAACGCCGCCTGCACCAATCTGTAGAACTGCCATAGTTTTCCGTTACCTTTATTAAACTAGCTCAAATGCTAGCGTGTTGATTTTCAAGAGCAAAGATTCAAAGTCCGCTGTCGTCAGACAAGGATTCAAAATCGTAAATTTAAGAGCGGTCTTACCATCAACGATGGTTTCACCGAGAACTGCGATACCGCGAGTCAACGCTTCAAGACGCAACGCTTTGTTTAGTTCATCTAAATCTGCAGATGCGTTGTTTGTGCGTACATTGGTTGCGCGGAATAGAACCGTAGAAAGTGCCGGCTCAGCCAAAAGCTCGAACTGATCGTGTGCACGAATCATCTCGGCAACATCTTGAGTTTGTACCAACAGGTGATCGTACATATCGCCCAGCGCTTTAGGACCCACGTTTTGCATCGTCATGAACACTTTCAATGCATCAAAGCGCTTCGTGGTTGCAATAGATTTGTCCACCAAGTTTGGTAGCTCATCGTGTTCTCGGTTCAGATAGTCAGCATGATGAAGTAGGAACTTAAAGTTCGACTTGTCGTTCACCAGCAACGCACCACAACTGATTGTTTGGTAGAACAATTTGTGGAAATCGACACTAATAGAGTGCGCACGCTCTACACCTTTCAGGCGAGATTTGTGACTGCTTAGAATCAGTGCGCCACCGTAAGCGCCATCAACGTGCATCCACATCTCGTGCTTCGCTGCCATATCAGCAATGAAATCAAGGTCATCAATTGCGCCGTGGTCAGTCGTACCCGCCGTGCCAACAATGGCGAATGGGATCAGACCTTCTGACTTCGCCCGTGTTAGAACCAGATCTAACTGAGTAACGTCCATTGTACCGTCAGCGTTCGCATCGACGGTCATCACTGCTTTCTCACCCAGTCCCATCCAAGATGCTGACTTTTGAACCGTGAAGTGTGATTTCTTAGAACACACAATGCGCAGTTTGTCTGCGTAATCAGGAAGACCCAGCTTTTGAATTGAGTGACCGCTTAGCTTGTGTGCAATCCAGTCTCGCGCCAACATTAGCCCCATTTGGTTGCTTTGCGTACCACCACTGGTGAAGATGCCGTCGCCCTTCTCGCCCAACTCATACTTGTCACACAACCAATTAATCACTTTTTGCTCTACGTAAGTCGCAGAGGAAGCTTGATCCCATGAATCCATAGATTGGTTTAGCGCCGCAATCATGGCTTCTGCCGCAACCGCTGGCATGAGAGGAGGGGTATGTAGATGCGCAATACAATCTGGGTGCTGGGTGAAAATCGCATTCTTTGCAACAAGCTCAGCAGCTTCATCGATGACAGACTTTAACGACGCATTTTTGTTGTCTAGATCGACTGCATTAATCGCTGCTTCCAGCAACTTAGGGTTCATACCAGAGTATGGTGCGTTCACTTCTTCGAACACCGATTTCATTACAGCGGTAGTGTGATTCATAACCGACGCGAATTCGGCACCACCAAGTTCACCAGTTTGAATAAAGTGCTTTTTCCATTCTTCTTGTGGTGCAGTTTCAATATGACTGCCACCCGCTGCGATAATCGCTTCTTCGAGTACGCGAAGCGCAAAGTCGATTTGCTCAAAAGAGATAATAAGAGGTGGAAGGAAGCGAATTACAGAGCCTTCACGACCGCCCTTTTCAACCATCAAGCCGCGCTCAAGCGCCGCACGTTGAATAGCAAGTGTCAATTGACCATCAGCTAGAGGCTCACCAAATTTGTTCAGCTCGCCATTTGGATGCTTAATCTCAACACCAAGCATCAAACCTTTGCCACGAACATCCGCGATACAGTTAACGCGTTTTTGAATGCTCTCAAGACCAAAGCGTAAATACTGACCAGCGACGTTCGCATGTTCAACAAGGTTGTCGCGCTGGATGATTTCTAGTGCTTTTGCACCTGAGACCATTGCCAATTGGTTACCACGGAAAGTACCGGTGTGCTCACCTGGCTTCCATGTATCGTGTTGTTTGTTGATCACCAGTAGTGACATAGGTAAGCCACCACCGATTGCTTTAGACAAACATAAAATATCAGGAACAATGCCCGCTTCTTCGAATGCGAAGTTGTAACCTGACTTACCAACACCACATTGAATTTCATCGAAGATCAACAAGATACCGTGATCATCACAAATACGGCGTAGTTCACGTAGCCAGAATGCAGGCGCAGGAATAACACCACCCTCACCTTGGACTGGCTCCACAATGATCGCTGCCGGCTTCATGATACCCGCTTCATCGTCGTTCAAGAGACGCTCGATATAGCGGATGCTCGCTTTCGCACCCTCATCACCGCCAAGCCCAAATGGGCAGCGTAGGCTGTATGGGAATGGCATAAAGTGCACATCTGACATCAATCCAGTACGGCGAGCTTTGGTACCCAAGTTCCCCATCATACCCATGGTGCCATTTGTCATACCGTGGTAGGCTCCACGGAAAGCAAACATGGTGTTACGACCCGTGTTTTGCTTCGCTAATTTAATAGCCGCTTCAACGGCATCCGCACCCGAAGGACCACAGAACTGAATCACGCAGTTGTCGCTTAGCTCTTGAGGAAGGAAGCCTTTAACAGACTTAATGAAATGTGTTTTCGCAGACGTTGCGATATCCAGAGTCTGGTACGGCAAACCAGAATCTAACTGCTCTTTTAACGCTTGGTTGATTTCCGGGTGATTGTAACCCAGAGCCAACGTACCCGCCCCAGCAAGACAGTCTAGAAAGATTTGACCACGCGTATCTTCAACCAAACAGCCGTAAGCTTGTTTAATTGCGATTGGCAAGCGACGTGGGTAAGAACGTACTTCCGATTCATGCTCTGCTTGTTCGATAAGAACTTGATCAGGCGTTAAATCATACGTTCCTTCAACAACTGGAACCTGAGACGAAAAGTAATTTGCGATAGTGTTATCGACTTCAAAGGCAGTGCTCATACTACATAATCCCTTGAATTATAATGATTCTCTTTCCTGTATTTATTCTCGTTAGTATTAAATAACAGGATATACAGATACACCTCCGCATTCGTCATTTTCTAAACGACAAATACAGATAACCCGTCACGACAAGCGCGACTTTTTATTTTGATTGGAGAGTAATCAAGGTTCCGTAATGCACCCGTTTTGTAAAACAGGACATTTCGGCAGTATGAAGCTGATTAGTGTGTGTTTGTTTAAAGGTTTCAATGTTGGGTTTCCCATTAACATGCTGTTTCTTACAGCACTAGTATCCCGTCTATCGACAAATGGCTTTGCCGATACCTACCCTACGTAGTGTCACAATCAGCTTGAATGGTCACTACGCGTATCCCCCAGAGAATCAAAGTCGTAATAATACGCTCCGAGATTGCGCGCGAATTTATCACAAAATAAAATCTTCTGGCAATATCTTTTCACAGGTTGCATATTGACTGAGATCACAATCACAGCAAACGTTTACTGGACTAATTTACCTCAACATTGATGTGCATCGCAGAAGGTCTTCTTAACCTCGACAGAAAAGTAAACGCGTGAAGGTGATTAGTTGAGGCTGTATGTCGTGCGTAGAAAGAGCAAGGAAATTCAGGATAAATAAAGTACGTGGCAGAGGTATCTATGCCAGCATGGAAGGAAAGAAGAAGCTCAGAGAAAAGAAAACAACAGAAATGAAAAAGCCCAGCATAGATGCTGGGCTTTAAAATCTGGAGCGACACACGAGGTTCGAACTCGTGACCTCAACCTTGGCAAGGTTGCGCTCTACCAACTGAGCTAGTGTCGCAGATTTGATCGAGGGATTTTAAATCCCTTGTGTCTACCAATTCCACCACCAGGGCACACAAATATTCTTTGTGATGCCTTTACAGAAAAGTAAAACACCATCTGATACCGCTAATTGCCATATCATTTTAATCTGGAGCGACACACGAGGTTCGAACTCGTGACCTCAACCTTGGCAAGGTTGCGCTCTACCAACTGAGCTAGTGTCGCATTTATTCTCGAAAGTCATTCACTCTCAAAAGAATAATGGAGGCGCCTCCCGGAGTCGAACCGAGGTCCACGGATTTGCAATCCGCTGCATAGCCACTCTGCCAAGGCGCCTCATTTGTGAAGAAAGCTTAACTTTTCTCACCACCCTTTCAAGCTTTGCTCTCTTGGGTACGGGATGCATTCTACGGATTCGAGCGATCGAGTCAACACTATTTTTATTTTTTTAAATCGTTTGACCAGAATTTGTGCGAAAGACGGTAAATTGATTAGTTTTGATACTGAAACCACACCAAATACACTTGTTTATCATGAATATTGGGCTTCTCCACCGCCCTATCTCTTTGGGGGATTTTCTATTTCAAGTGTTGATAATCAAAGCCATAAACTATCGCCAAGTGCTGACAGAACAAAAACAAGACTTAGATCACATAAAATTCACTCATAAAATCGAGATAGAAAAAAAGCAGGCGATAGAGCCTGCTTTTTAAAATGCTATTTGTGATGGATTGTTTTAATGATGTTCTTCATTAAGGAGATCATCTTTCGCCGCAGCTAAGTACTGAACCATTGACCAGTACGTCAGGAAGGTTGCTACATATAAAGCACCAAAGCCAAGCCACACCATCCAATCATCGTAACGCCAAATCAGTACCCATAAAGCGAACATTTGCGATACCGTTTTTACTTTACCAACCCAAGAAACTGCGACGCTGGCTCGTTTCCCGATTTCTGCCATCCATTCACGCAATGCGGAGATAATGATTTCACGCGCTATCATTGTTACAGCTGGGATAGTCACCCAAATGGTGTGGTAATGCTCCGTGATCAAAATCAACGCTGTTGCTACCAGAACCTTATCTGCTACTGGGTCAATGAAAGCGCCAAAACGCGATGTTTGACCTAGCTTACGAGCCAACATGCCGTCGAGCCAATCAGTAAAACCTGCGACCCAGAAAACCATTGCTGCTGCAAACGGTGCCCAAGAGTAAGGTAGATAGAAAACAACCACGAAAACTGGGATTAGGAACAGTCTTAGTAGAGATAGAATGTTCGGGATATTCAAACGCATTTTATTATTCTCTTACACATTGCGGCTTAATGTTGCGGGATTTTCCTTATTGTTTCAATGCTTGGAAAATAATTTCTGCCAAAGAGTGACTAATTCCCGGTACTTTGGCGATTTCTTCGACACTTGCACGCTTTAATTCTTGTAAACCGCCCATGTATTTGAGCAAAGCTTGACGGCGTTTTGGTCCAACCCCTTCAATTCCCTCTAAAGCACTGGTACGACGCGTTTTTCCACGTTTCGCTCTGTGCCCTGCAATGGCATGGTTATGGCTCTCATCTCGGATGTGTTGAATGAGGTGCAATGCTGGTGCATCGCTTGGCAAGTTAAATTCATCACCATCTACGGTAATTAAGGTTTCAAGACCTGGCTTACGGGTTACCCCTTTCGCAATACCGATCATGGTCGGACGCTTAGGCCAATCACCCCAATATTGAGCAATGATTTCGTGCGCTCGATTCAACTGCCCTTTACCACCATCGATAAAGATAATGTCAGGAATCTTCTCTACATCGAGTTGCTTCGAATAACGACGCTCCAATGCTTGTCCCATCGCTGCGTAGTCATCGCCACCAGTAATTCCGGTGATGTTGTAACGACGATACTCTTGCTTAACTGGACCTTCACTGTTGAAAACCACACAAGAGGCAATGGTGCTTTCACCCATAGTATGCGAAATATCGAAACACTCCATTCGAGCAATAGTTTCCATCCCCAAAACTTCCCGCAGCGCTTTGAAGCGTTGGTTAATGGTCATCTTGTGATTAATTTTGGTCGTAATGGCAGTAAGCGCATTGGTATTGGAAAGTTTTAGATAACGACCCCGTGAACCCGTTGGAGAGGTATGGAACTGAACCTTACGACCTGCCACTTCACTTAGAGCTTGTTGGATAGGCTCTATATCGCCACCCAATTCTTGATTCAAAATAATACGAGAAGGAATGGTACGTGCCTCGTTATGGCTCAGATAATACTGAGTAAGGAAGCTATCAAACACTTCTTGTTGACTTGTATTTTGTGGAATCTTTGGGAAATGGCTGCGACTGCCTAGCACCTTACCCTGACGAATCATCAAGATATGGATACAAGCAATACCGTTTTCTTGGGCAAAGCCAAGTACATCCATATCATCCATGCTGTCTTCTGAAACGTACTGTTGTTCTTGTACACGTCTAATCGCTTGGATCTGGTCACGGAATTTGGCCGCGTCTTCAAAACGAAGCTGTTGGCTTGCCACTTCCATCTTTTCAATAAGCTGCTCAAGTACCTGTTTATCTTTACCCTGCAAAAACAAACGAACAAACCCCACCAGCTCGTCGTATTCTTCATCAGAAATAATCGTGCTCACGCACGGACCTGCACAGCGACCAATTTGATACATCAAACATGGACGCGTTCGGTTGGAATACACGGTGTCTTCACACTGTCGAACAGGAAGCGTTTTCTGCAATAAGTGCAAGGTTTCTCGTACTGCGCCCGAATCCGGATACGGTCCAAAGTATTCACCTTTGCGTTTTTTCGCACCACGATGCATAGACAGTCGCGGATGTTTGTGACCGCTGATAAAAATGTACGGGTACGATTTATCGTCACGCAGAAGTACGTTGTATTTCGGTAGATATTGCTTGATATAGTTGTGCTCAAGGATGAGCGCTTCCGTCTCGGTATGGGTCACCGTGACGTCAATCTTGGCAATATTACTGACGAGTGCACGTGTCTTCTCACTGTCGACTTTCTTGCGAAAATAACTGGAGAGACGCTTTTTGAGGTCTTTGGCTTTGCCGACATAAATAACAACAGCCTCGGCGTTGTACATTCTGTAAACGCCGGGCTGATGAGTTACTGTCTTGAGAAAGGAAGCCGAATCGAAGGGTTGATTCACACTAAAGGGTCTCGGTGTCCAGCATTCCGTGGCGGATCGCTAAGTGTGTTAACTCAACGTCACCATTGATGTCCAATTTGCTAAACAGACGGTAGCGGTAGCTGTTGACTGTTTTTGGACTTAAATTCAGTTGTTCAGAAATATCCGTAACTTTCTGCCCTTTGGTGATCATCATCATGATCTGCAGTTCGCGTTCAGATAGGTCTTTGAATGGGTTTTCTGAGGCTGGTGAGAATTGACTCAATGCCATCTGTTGCGCGATCTCAGGCGAGATGTAACGCTGCCCACTGTTAACCACACGAATTGCATTAACCATTTCATCAGGACCTGCACCTTTGGTTAGGTAACCAGAAGCACCCGCCTGCATCACTTTAGTTGGGAACGGATTTTCCGTATGAACGGTTAATACGATGATTTTTACATCAGGATTCACGCGAAGAATCTTTTTAGTGGCTTCCAAGCCGCCAATTCCTGGCATGTTCATATCCATTAAAACGACGTCTGCATGATTACTGCGACACCATTTTACTGCTTCTTCACCGCTGTCAGCTTCTCCTGCTACGTTCATTCCACGGACGTCTTCAATAATACGTCGTATCCCTGTGCGAACCAGCTCGTGATCATCTACAAGGAAAACATTTATCAAACTTGTATCTCCACACTTTTATTGGCTCTGCACCCACATAACTTTGGTCAATGTGGATATCAGTATGAGTGCCTATATACTAACGCATAAGACAAAAAATTGCTTTCTATGAATATGTGCTTAAACGCAAAGTTTGGCAAGAACTTATTCATAAACCACTCTATTATTTGAGTGTGCTCTGTGCAAAGCCGAATTTTAAGACAAGCTAATTAACAACATAAACTCCAATAAATCAAGCAACTAGATTTCACTTTGCTCAGCGAAACGCAATATCACCTATAAATGGTTATTCCATAAGCGGGTTATCTCTGCTTTTGTACTCCCGCAACACGTCCTTTTAACCTGCGAAATACAACCACTCTATTTCACTGGTTATTTTTACAGTTCTTAATGATAGAATACGTGCTTCATTGATTTACAAGGTTTCTCTATTGAATATCCAACAAGGCTTCCTTCTCACTCGACAAGCCCGAGACATCAAAGGTCAAACTCAAATTGAGCTTTGGCTTTCGACCGAGAATGGTCCGACCCAATTGTTGATTCAAGGAGAAAGACCGGTCTTCTTTATCGAGCAAGCACAAATCGAGCAAACCAAGCGATTTGCCACTTCTAAGCAAATTGCTGTCGACATACGCTCGCTTGAGTTAAAGAACTTCCAACTAACTCCTTTAGCCGCGTGTTATACCCAGACCACGAAAGACGCATTCGCTCTACAAGATGAACTGAAGCAAAACGACATCGTCCATTTCGAGGGCGATGTACGACTTGCCGATCGTTATCTGATGGAACGCTTTATCAAAGGCAGTATGGAGTTTACCGGTAACCAACAATCACTAAACGGCTTCCAACGCATTCAAAATGCAAAGTGTCGCACAGGTGAATACCAACCTAAGTTGCATGTGGTCTCTCTAGATTTGGAATGCTCAGAGAAAGGCATTCTCTACTCGATTGGTTTAGATAGCCCTGTTGATTCACGTGTGATTATGATTGGCGAACCGGAACAAGCAGAGACGCCAATTCAATGGGTAAAAGATGAGAAGGCTTTGCTCGATGCTTTAATTGCGTGGTTTAAGAAATTTGACCCAGATGTGATTGTTGGTTGGAACGTTATCGACTTCGATTTCCGTCTGCTGCATAAGCGCGCAGAGTGGCATAACATGAAGCTGATATTAGGTCGTGCAGACCAGCCAAGTTTCTTCCGCAGCTCAGCACAAAGCCAACAGGGCTTTATCTCTATTCCTGGTCGTGTTGTGCTGGATGGTATCGATACGCTCAAAACCGCGACCTACCATTTCCGTTCTTGGTCACTTGAGTCTGTTTCACAAGAACTCCTTGGCGAAGGTAAAGAAATTCATAACGTGCATGACAGAATGGATGAAATCAATCGCATGTACCGTTCAGACAAGCCGTCTCTCGCCAAATACAACTTGCAAGATTGTGTGTTGGTTAACAAGATTTTTGACCACACTCACCTACTCGACTTCGCGATAGAACGCTCCCGCCTAACAGGTGTGGAATTAGACCGCGTTGGGGGGTCAGTGGCCGCATTTACCAATTTGTATCTGCCTCAAATCCACCGAGCAGGCTATGTTGCCCCAAATCTGCATCCAGAAAACTGGATCGCCAGCCCAGGGGGCTATGTGATGGACTCTATCCCGAACCTTTACGATTCCGTATTGGTGCTCGATTTTAAGAGTCTTTACCCCTCTATTATTCGCTCATTCTTGATTGACCCTATGGGTTTGGTCGAGGGCTTACAGCTTGAAATCGGCAAAGCAGAAGATGAAGCGGTACCGGGATTTCGTGGTGGTCAGTTCCATCGCTCGAAACACTTTCTACCCGAGATGATCGAAGAGCTCTGGGCAGCCCGCGACGTCGCAAAGAAGAACAATGAGAAAGCCTTCTCGCAAGCTATCAAAATCATCATGAACTCTTTCTATGGCGTGCTTGGTTCTTCCGGTTGTCGTTTCTTTGATACCCGCCTTGCTTCAAGCATCACCATGCGTGGGCACGAAATTATGAAGCAAACCAAGGTGCTGATCGAAGCCAAAGGCTATCAAGTGATTTATGGCGATACCGATTCAACTTTTGTGTCGTTAAATGGCCCGTATAGCCAAGCAGATGCCGATAAGATTGGTATTGAACTGGTCGAATACATTAATCAATGGTGGGGTGATCACCTTTGCGATGAATACAATCTCAATTCGATTCTTGAGCTAGAATACGAAACCCATTATCGCAAGTTCTTGATGCCGACCATTCGAGGCGCAGAAACTGGCTCAAAGAAACGCTACGCTGGTCTAATTGGTGAAGGTGAAAAAGAACGTATCATCTTTAAAGGGTTAGAGAGCGCACGCACCGACTGGACACCGCTGGCGCAGCGTTTCCAAAACACCTTGTACCAAATGATTTTCCATGGTGAAGATCCGAGTGATTACGTACGAGAGATGGTTGAAAAAACCAATAGTGGCGAGTTTGATGATCAATTGGTTTATCAAAAGCGCTTACGTCGCAAGCTGCACGAATACCAAAAGAACATTCCGCCACAAGTACGCGCTGCGCGCTTAGCCGATGACATCAATGCTAAATTAGGCAGACCACTGCAGTATCAAAACCGTGGTCGAATTGAATATGTGATCACTGTTAACGGACCAGAACCGCATGAGTACCGTAATAGCCCTATCGACTATCAGCATTATATTGATAAACAGCTAAAACCGATCGCGGACGCTATTTTGCCGTTCATTGGCACAGACTTCGAGCAGTTATCTGCACCACAGATGGGGCTGTTCTAAATCAGATTCGAAATTGGAAAGGCGCTAACGCTGTTGGCGTTAACCAATGCGGAATTCGGTTTTCTGATATTGCTTTACTAACCAATCGCCAAAACCGTCCAATAACCCAACCACAGAGCGTTTAGGGATAGGACGTCCAGAGAGCAGAATACCAAGGCGTTCTATCTCAAGTTGCTTTTCTGGGTGATACTGCAAAAACACTTCGCCACATTTAAGCGGGTCGTCAAACCAACGTTTATCACGATACATGATTAAAGAATACGAAGCGCGAAGCAGTTTCTTGGCGATAACAACTTGAGCACTGACCAGCTCTTCAACACTTTGTGCTTGTACAATCTTGGTACGATACACCGATAGCCAATCTTCCACATCCATGTTCCAGTGCTTGGCAATCTCCCAACTTGGTACATAATCACCAAAGCAATCTGCCAGATCATCACCATAAACACACACACAGCAATGCTTGAGCATAAAACCCCAAGTAAAAATGCTATCGAGATTGGCTACTTCATTGACCAACGCCGTGCGAATCGACACCCCTTTCACGTGAGGATACCCTTGCTGTGCTCGCCATTTGATGGTGTTTAGTAACGTGGCGCGGTTGTTTTCAAAGTCCGCCTTTGTCACAACCACCATATCAAGATTCGATCTACCTGCGACCGCAGACTTACGGGCCACGCTACCGTAGACGTAAACACTGTGCAAGTTTGCGCCAAGCCCACCTTTTAGGCATGCGAGAACTTCTCTGAGCAGAGGTTCGAATTCAGGTTGGAAAGGATGTTTTGGATCGATAATAGGGAGAGACATTGAAGAAAACGCGATCTCAAGCTTTTAACGGACGAAGGGCTATATGATCCACCAGCATTACGTTTGGATCAAGCCTATTCATCTCCTTATTAATGTTCAAATTACTGAGTGGAATTTTAATGCCAGACAAAGAACTTAGCGCTATAATCACCAAGTTTTGCTTAATAAGTGTAATAGGAAAATACAATGCCAAAGGCAAGTGAAATCAAAAAAGGCTTCGCAATCGAGTCTAATGGTAAAACTCTTCTAGTTAAAGACATCGAAGTAACGACTCCTGGCGGTCGTGGCGGCGCTAAAATCTACAAAATGCGTTGTACAGATCTGAACACTGGTGCTCGTGTAGACGAGCGTTACAAGTCTGATGATGTTGTTGAAACAGTAGAAATGAACAAACGTGCAGTTGTGTACTCATACGCTGACGGCGATGAGCACATCTTCATGGACAACGAAGACTACTCACAATACACATTCAAGCACAATGAAGTTGAAGACGACATGCTGTTCATCAACGAAGACACACAAGGTATCCACATTATCCTTGTGAACGGTGCTGCTGTGGGTATCGAACTACCATCTTCTGTTGAGCTAGTGATTGAAGAAACTGACCCTTCAATCAAAGGTGCTTCTGCATCTGCACGTACTAAACCAGCACGCTTTGCTTCAGGTCTTGTAATCCAAGTTCCTGAATACATCGCAACTGGTGACCGTGTTATCATTAACACGACTGAACGTAAATACATGAGCCGAGCATAAGCATGTCTGATTTGATTTCTTACGACGACGTTATCGACGCTGCGTACGACATCTTCCTTGAGATGGCTCCAGATAACCTAGAGCCCGCTGATGTCATTCTGTTTACTGCGCAATTTGAAGATCGTGGTGCCGCAGAACTTGTTGAAACTGGTGATGACTGGGTTGAACACGTAGGCTTCGATATCGACAAAGAAGTGTATGCAGAAGTTCGAATCGGCTTAGTAAACGAGGAAAATGACGTGCTTGATGACGTTTTTGCTCGTATGCTAATCAGTCGAGACCCAGAACATAAGTTCTGTCATATGCTTTGGAAACGTGACTAACGCTTTCCCTATCATGATCAAAAACACCAGCCTCATGCTGGTGTTTTTTTATGTTTATTAATTGCACAAGCATGATTGAAAGACATGAAAGCTCATAAGCTCGAAAGGCTCGATAAGAAAAAGGCTCGATAAGAAAAAGGCTTGCCGATTTGGCAAGCCTTTCTGATTTTCTGCTATCGATTAACGATGCTTGTTACGTGCACCTTGGTCACCTGCAGTCTTCTTCGGCTTACGACGAGAAGGATTGTTGCTGCGACCTTTTGGTGTGTTAACACGCTCTTCGTGACGCTTAACTGCGCGACGGATTTTTTGGCTACGAGCACGTTCACGCTTACGTGATGTGTTGTCTTTGTTCAGATCAAGCATGGTTTCTTTCTCTGGACGAAGTTCTACAAGCTCACGCAGGTAGTTCACTTCTTTCAGGTCAAGTTCCATCCAACCACCACGAGGTAGTTTCTTGTCTAGGAAGATATCACCGTAACGAACACGTTTTAGACGGCTAACCGTACATTCTTGAGATTCCCACAAACGACGAACCTCACGGTTACGACCTTCGTTAATTACTACGTAGAACGTGTGGTTCATACCTTCACCACCCGCGTGTACTACGTCTTCAAAACGAGCCATACCATCTTCAAGTTCTACACCACTTACTAGGTTACGAACTTTTTTCTCGTTCACTTCACCAAACACACGCACTAGGTATTCACGCTCAACCTGACGGCTTGGGTGCATTAGGCGGTTTGCCAATTCACCATCAGTTGTGAAAAGCAGTAGGCCAGATGTGTTCGCATCAAGACGACCAACTGAAATCCAACGAGAGCCACGAATTTTTGGCAGACGATCGAAAACAGTGCGACGACCTTCAGGGTCGTGACGAGTACATAGTTCACCTTCTGGCTTGTAGTAAGCCAATACACGACAGATCACTTCTTCTTGTGCCTTTGCAGACACAATGTGACCATCGATACGAACTACGCTGTTCTCATCTTCTAGTCTTTCACCAAGTTTAGCTACGATTCCGTTCACGCTAACGCGACCAGATTTAATTAACGATTCGATCTCACGACGAGAACCGTGTCCAGCACGTGCTAATACTTTTTGTAACTTTTCGCTCATTTATCTACCTATGTGTCGTCTTCACAGACGTCGAGACCAGAATTGGTCTTCATTGTGCAAGTTACCCAACCTATTGGGATTTTTTCGGTCGGACATTATACGAGATTCTACGACTTAATGTAAGCGAAATCGTCGACATTGGCGTAGCAAAATATCGGCCATAAACTCACACTTCCCTCATCAATTTGTCCAACTTAGTACCAGACAAAGACCATCGAGAACCGCACTATTATAGGTCGCCTTTCACCTCTAAAAACCTGACCTACCTGATAAAATTATCAGAGTGGTAACAAAGAAAACCCAATAGCTTGCTAGCTCCCTCAAACAAAACAAAGGAATAATAAATGTCTCATACAAATCTTGACCTGAATTGGATATTTGGTACGGCAGCAGATGACGACCTAACGGGCACATTAGGTTCGAACACGACCGATATTTTTGTTGGCTTCGGCGGCGATGATAAGTTTGTTGGTTACGGCGGTAATGACTATGTCTATGGGGGTCGTGGTGACGATCACCTGTTAGGTGGCCGAGGTAATGATCTCATCTCAGGTGGCTCTGGTGATGATTTTCTGTCTGGCGGTCTAGGCAACGACCTGTTGTTTGGTGGTTGCGGCGACGATACGATTTTTGACTACTCAGGTAACAACTTCATCAACGCTGGTTGGGGCGATGATACCGTCGTGGTCGGTGACGGTCATTCGGTGATCGCTGGAGGTTGCGGTGATGACACTTTCGTAATGACCAATCGCCTTGCCATCGGTGTGCCAGACCAACCCGTCTCATCAAACGACATTGAAGTAAAAGCAGAAATTCTCGACTTTAATATTTGCCACGACAAGTTGGTCTTTGATATGGGTCTAGACACCAATGACGACGGCATTCGCGATACATTCTTGGATTCCGCCGACGATCTGACTCTGTCTTACAATGATTTCGGTTGGGCTGTATTCTCAAGCGATCAGTTCAATGTTGAAGTCACACTAAAAGGCATTGATGCGGGATACATGAACTACGTCGAACACCACGGCATTGATATCTTCGATTTCGCATAAGCTAAATGCTCAGCGATAGGCTTTATTAAAAATAAAAAGGGAGGCTTCTGTGCCTCCCTTTCTTATTTCATTACCAATAGAGCGAACTATTCAAATGGTGCAGGATCGCCCGAACCAACACGTGCTACAACAGCATCGCCTTCACTGAAATCAATCACTGTCGTTGGTTGCTCACCAAGATAACCGCCATTAAGGATCACATCTACCGCATGCTCAAGCTTATCGCGGATGTCTTCAGGATCTGACTCAGTAACATCACTACCCGGTAAGATCAGCGACGTCGACATCATTGGCTCGCCTAACGCTTCAAGCAGATCAAGTGCGATACGGTTATCTGGAACACGGATACCAATGGTCTTACGTTTCGCGTTCATCAAACGACGCGGCACTTCTTTTGTGCCTTTGAAGATAAAAGTGTAAGGACCAGGTGTGTTATTTTTCAGAAGTCGGAATGCGGCGTTATCAACACGCGCATACAGAGATAACTCCGACAAATCACGACATAACAAAGTAAAGTTATGCTTGTCATCCAGACGACGAATCTGACAGATGCGTTCTAACGCCTGCTTGTTCTCCAATTGACAGCCTAGTGCATAACCGGAATCGGTCGGATACACCACAACACCGCCGTTACGAATGATTGCTACTGCTTGATTGATCAAGCGAGCCTGTGGGTTTTCTGGATGAACGTAAAAAAACTGGCTCATTGTAATTCCTCATTATCGAACCTCTCGGCTCTATATTTTTTTATGGAGTCTAGACTCCGTCTTATTCAGCGCTTTCTAGAGAAGGGTCAATTCCCCAATCTTTCCAAACTGGCTCTACGCCCAAAGGTAACCAAAGGTTTCTTCCCAACTCCATCCACGGTGATGGATAGTGAAAATCACTGCCTTGAGACGCTAATAGTTTGTATTGTATAGCATAATCTGCCAAGTTGCGTCTTTCTTGTTGCGCTTGTTGGGGTTGCGCCACTTCCATAGCGTCTCCACCAGCATCAACAAACGCGGCTAATAAGCGTTTTACCCACTTTGCCGTCAGTTGGTAACGCCCCGGATGCGCGAGTACCGCTTGACCACCCGCGGCATGAATAGCATCTACCGCATCTTTCATTGAACACCAGTTTGGTGGGACATAACCCGGATTGGTGCGCGTCAGAAACTTCTTAAACACCATCTGCATGGTCTTGGCGTAACCGTTGTCGACCAACCACTTAGCAAAGTGCGCACGGGTAATAGGCGCATTACCAGCTATTTGCTGCACTTCTTCCAGCACACCTTCACGGGTCGCCTTCTGTAAACGTTCCGCAATAAGCTCTGCACGTGTAACGCGATGCTTTTTTTGTTGCTCGATTAACTCAACCAACGCTGGGCTGTCCGGGTCAATATTTAACCCAACAATATGAATATCTTTATTCTGCCAAACCGTGGAAATCTCGATACCGTTGATGATTTTTATCGGAAGATTATTTTCTTCAACGTATTGCTTGGCCGGAGCTAAGCCGTCAACCGTATCATGATCCGTGATCGCCAAAACCTCGATATCAAAACTCAATGCCCTGTCTACTAGATCATGTGGTGCAAAGCGACCATCTGATGCAGTGGTGTGGCTGTGTAAATCAATTCTCATTTTTTTGTCGTTTTAATGCTGTTTTGGGGTTGACTTTTTATCTCTGCACTAGTTAACTAGTACACAAATACGAAGTACCTAATTTAAGGCTCACCATGTTACAAGAATTTAACCAAAACCAGGAAGCGAAAGTTGCAGATCGTCTTAATAAGATGAATTCTGTTGATCTAGCTTGGTGGCGCACTTGGACAAGTTCTTGGTGGGCGAACGTGTACTTCTAGTTTAACGAATGAAATGTCACAAAGCCCGCTACTTCAGCGGGCTTTTTGTTTTGCCGTCTACCTCACAGTTAACTGCTCAAACATTCATCGGATATGACCAAAACTAGATTGGGTGAACGTTTGCTTTATGCGACTATGTACGGCAGGAAGATATAAAACAGCTATAAGGAGGTCTTGTGAACAAGGCCATTGAAATTAAGAAACTTGGACAGCTTGAAGTACTGACGGCTTCCGTCCCTTATACTCAAGACCCGACTCGCTTGTTCCACACATTATGTGAGAACAAAACTGACAGTCTGTTGCTGGAATCTGCTGAGATCGATTCAAAGCAAGATTTGAAGTCGCTGTTGATTGTTGATTCAGCCGTACGCATCGTTTGTTACGGTCACACTGTCAAGATGCAAGCGTTGACCAATAACGGTAAGAACCTACTAACTCACTTAAACCAAAACATCCGTGGTGATGTCGAGAGTGAGCTCGATGGCGAAACACTGACTTTAGATTTCACCCACCCGTGCGACACGCTAGATGAAGACTCTCGACTGCGTGAAGCCTCTTCATTTGATGCGCTGCGTTTGGTTCAGCACAGCTTCGATATCTCGGACCAAGACAAACACGCGATTTTCCTTGGTGGTTTGTTTGCCTACGATTTGGTCGCTAACTTCGAACCACTGGGCAATGCAGAAGCCACGAACCAATGCCCAGATTACGTTTTCTACGTCGCCGAAACACTGCTGGTTGTGGACCACCAAACAGAATCTTGTCAGCTGCAAGCAACTTTATTTGTTGATGATTCAGAAAAAACAGCGCTAGAAACTCGCATCTCAGAAATCAGTGCGCAATGCGCAGCACCAAAACTACTGCCGAGTGCAGAGCAAATCGCGGATGTGACAGTTAGACCAAGCGTGTCTGACGATGACTTCTGCCAAATCGTTCGTGACCTAAAAGAGTTCGTCGTAAAAGGGGATGTATTCCAAGTCGTACCGTCTCGCCGATTTACGCTACCTTGCCCTTCTCCATTGACAGCTTATAAAGAGCTAAAACAGAGCAACCCAAGCCCTTACATGTTCTACATGCAAGACGAGCTGTTCACTCTATTCGGAGCATCACCAGAGAGTGCGCTCAAGTACGAAACAGACACTAACCAAATTGAAATCTACCCAATCGCAGGGACTCGCCGCCGTGGCAAACGTCCAAACGGTGATATCGATTTTGACTTGGATAGCCGTATCGAACTCGAATTGCGCACTGACATGAAAGAAAACGCTGAGCACATGATGCTAGTCGACTTAGCACGAAATGACGTCGCACGTATTGCTCAAGCTGGAACTCGTCACGTCGCAGACTTACTCAAAGTCGACCGCTACAGCCACGTAATGCACTTGGTATCTCGTGTCGTTGGTCAACTACGTAACGATCTAGACGCCCTGCACGCTTACCAAGCTTGTATGAACATGGGCACGCTGACTGGCGCACCAAAGATTCGTGCAATGCAGTTGATTCGTGATGTAGAGGGCGCACGCCGCGGTAGCTACGGAGGCGCAGTAGGTTACCTTACCGGCGAAGGTACATTAGATACTTGTATCGTTATCCGCTCAGCTTATGTTGAGAACGGCATTGCTCAAGTTCAAGCAGGCGCAGGTGTGGTGTTTGATTCTGATCCACAAGCAGAAGCAGACGAAACACGCGGGAAAGCCCAAGCGGTAATTTCTGCTATTCAAGCAGCACATAAGTCACAATAAGGAATAGGGTTCAGAGATGGCTAATATCATTTTTATCGATAACTTTGACTCGTTCACCTACAACCTTGTGGATCAGTTCCGCTCGCTAGGTCACTCAGTCAAGATTTACCGAAACAACATTCCAGCAAAAACCATTGAACAAGCAGTGAATGAGCTTGAGAACCCTGTAGTACTGCTATCGCCAGGTCCTGGTGCGCCGTCTGAAGCAGGCTCAATGCCAGAGCTAATTCAATTGCTGAAAGGCAAAGTTCCTATGATTGGTATTTGTCTTGGTCACCAAGCAATTGTTGAAGCTTACGGCGGTACCGTTGCTGGTGCAGGCGAAATCATTCACGGTAAGGTCTCTATGATGGAGCACCAAAACCATGCGATTTACCAAAACCTACCATCACCACTTGCAATTGCACGTTACCACTCGTTAGTTGCAACCAAGGTTCCTGAGAGCCTAACCATCACAGCAGAAGTGGATGATTTGGTCATGTCTGTTGTACATGAAGAAGATAAAGTTTGCGGGTTCCAGTTCCACCCGGAATCTATTATGACGACCTACGGAGCGACACTGTTGGCCAATGCCATTGAATGGGCACTCGAAGCACAAACTTCAGTGAATCCCCTCACTGCTTAAAAAAGCGCTTGGCACATAAGAAATTTAGGAGAGGAAATATGGAAGCAATCATCAACCCTATTATTACCAAGTTGTACGAGCAAGAGTCACTGACTCAGGAAGAGAGCCAACAACTGTTCGACATCATCATCCGTGGTGAACTCGATCCGATTTTGATGGCATCAGCACTGACTGCACTAAAAATCAAAGGCGAAACACCGGATGAAATTGCGGGTGCGGCAAAAGCACTGCTGGCAAACGCAAACCCATTTCCTCGCCCAGATTACGATTTCGCAGATATCGTAGGTACTGGTGGAGACGGTCACAACACCATCAATATTTCAACCACCGCGGCATTTGTTGCTGCAGCATGTGGTCTAAAAGTGGCAAAGCACGGCAACCGCAGCGTTTCAAGCAAATCGGGTTCTTCTGACCTTCTTGATTCATTTGGTATCAACCTAGCCATGAGCGCAGAAGATACGCGCAAAGCGGTCGACAATATCGGTGTTGCTTTCCTATTTGCACCTCAATACCACGGTGGTGTGCGCCATGCGATGCCTGTGCGTCAAACTATGAAAACACGCACCATCTTTAACATTCTTGGTCCGCTGATTAACCCAGCTCGTCCAAACATCGAATTGATGGGTGTTTACAGTGAAGAACTGGTTCGTCCTATCGCGGAAACCATGCTACAAATGGGTATGAAGCGCGCCGCAGTGGTACACGGAAGTGGTTTGGACGAAGTCGCGATTCATGGCGAAACAACGGTTGCAGAAATCAAAGACGGCAAGATCACTGAGTACACGCTAACACCAGCAGACTTCGGTCTAGAAGCGCACCCGTTAGAAGCAATCAAAGGTGGCGATCCTGAAGAAAACAAGGCGATCATTACCAATATCCTGACGGGTAAAGGTACAGACGCACAATTGGGTGCAGTGGCGGTGAACGTTGCTCTGCTAATGCGTCTATTCGGTCACGAAGATTTAAAAGCCAACACGCAACAAGCGATTGAGGCAATGAATTCAGGCAAGGCGTACCAATTGGTACAACAACTTGCCGCACACGCTTAAGGAATTGAAGAACATGACTGACTTCAACACTCAGCAAGCTGACAACCTGTCTGAACACGTTTCTAAAAAAGAAGCAGAAATGGCAGAAGTACTGGCGAAAATTGTCCGCGACAAATATCAATGGGTAGCAGACCGTAAGGTGTCTCAACCGCTAAGCACATTTCAGTCTGATTTGCTGCCATCGGACCGCAGCTTCTACGATGCTCTGAGTGGCGAAAAGACGGCATTCATCACCGAATGTAAGAAAGCATCTCCTTCTAAAGGTTTGATTCGTGATCACTTCGACTTGGATTACATTGCATCGGTTTATAACAACCATGCTGATGCCATTTCGGTATTAACAGACGAAAAGTACTTCCAAGGTAACTTTGACTTTCTTCCTCAAGTGCGTGGTCAAGTCAAACAACCCGTTCTGTGCAAAGACTTTATGGTAGATGCCTACCAAGTTTACCTAGCGCGTCATTACAGCGCCGATGCCGTATTGCTGATGCTTTCAGTCCTGAATGACGAAGAGTACAAAGCGCTAGAAGAAGCGGCACACAGTTTAAACATGGGTATTCTGACTGAAGTTAGCAACGAAGAAGAGCTTCATCGCGCGGTTAAGTTAGGAGCGCGTGTTATCGGAATCAATAATCGTAACTTGCGCGACCTAAGTACTGATTTGAATCGTACTAAAGAACTGGCACCAACAATTCGCGAATTAGCACCGAACGCAACCGTGATTTCAGAGTCTGGCATTTATACGCATCAACAAGTTCGTGATTTAGTGGAATACGCAGACGGGTTCTTGATTGGTAGCTCGCTGATGGCAGAAGACAACCTAGAGCTTGCGGTTCGTAAAGTGACGTTGGGTGAAAACAAGGTGTGTGGCTTAACTCATCCTGATGATGCAGCAAAGGCATACCAAGCTGGCTCAGTGTTTGGCGGTCTAATTTTTGTTGAAAAGTCAAAGCGTGCTGTGGATCTGGAAAGTGCTCGTCTAACGATGAGTGGCGCACCTCTTCATTATGTAGGTGTATTCCAAAACCACGACATCGACTTTGTAGCTTCAATGGTGACCTCTCTGGGGTTAAAAGCAGTCCAACTGCACGGTCAAGAAGATCAAGCTTACGTCAACCAACTCAAAGCAGAGCTGCCATCAGGTGTTGAAATCTGGAAAGCTTACGGCGTTACTGATGCCAAGCCAGAACTGCTTGTAGATAACATAGACCGCCACCTTTTGGATGCTCAAGTTGGCACTCAAACAGGCGGAACAGGTCACGTGTTTGATTGGTCACTGATCGGCGACCCAAGTCAAATTATGCTGGCTGGCGGGTTGTCGCCAGAGAATGCAAGACAAGCAGCAAATTTGGGCTGCTTGGGACTAGATTTAAATTCTGGTGTAGAAAGCGCACCAGGTAAGAAAGATTCACAGAAGTTGCTCGCGGCATTCAATGCAATTCGCAACTACTAAAGCTGTTTGTAGCTAAAAATTTAAAGCTATTCGTAGCGAAAAAAATACGAGAAGGAATATCACGATGGCAAAACTGAATGCCTACTTTGGCGAATACGGCGGTCAGTACGTTCCGCAAATTCTAGTTCCAGCCTTAGAGCAACTAGAGCAAGCGTTTATCGACGCACAAGAAGATCCAGAATTCCGCAGTGAATTCATGACGCTTCTTCAAGAGTATGCGGGGCGTCCAACAGCTCTGACTCTAACTCGTAACCTAACTAAAGGTACGAAAACCAAACTGTACCTCAAGCGTGAAGATCTACTTCATGGTGGCGCACACAAAACTAACCAAGTGTTAGGTCAAGCGCTGCTTGCGAAACGCATGGGTAAAAACGAAATCATCGCAGAAACCGGCGCAGGTCAACACGGCGTAGCAACTGCACTAGCGTGTGCGCTACTTGGTCTGAAATGTCGTGTTTACATGGGTGCAAAAGACGTTGAACGTCAAAGCCCGAACGTATTCCGTATGAAACTCATGGGTGCTGAAGTAATTCCGGTTCACTCAGGTTCAGCAACACTTAAAGACGCATGTAACGAAGCGCTACGTGACTGGTCTGCAACTTACGAAGACGCGCACTACTTACTAGGTACAGCTGCAGGTCCTCACCCATTCCCAACGATCGTTCGTGATTTCCAGAGAATGATTGGTGAAGAAACGAAGAATCAGATTTTGGCACGTGAAGGTCGTCTTCCTGACGCCGTTATCGCGTGTGTCGGTGGCGGCTCAAACGCGATTGGTATGTTTGCTGACTTTATCGAAGAAGAAAGCGTTCGCCTAATTGGTGTAGAACCTGCGGGTAAAGGCATCGATACAGACCAACATGGTGCACCACTTAAGCACGGTAAAACGGGTATCTTCTTTGGTATGAAAGCACCTTTGATGCAAGATCCAAACGGTCAGGTAGAAGAGTCTTACTCTGTTTCTGCGGGTCTAGACTTCCCATCTGTAGGTCCACAGCATGCGCATCTCAACGCTATTGGTCGTGCCGAATATGACAACGTCACCGATGATGAAGCACTAGAAGCATTTCAAGAAATTGCGCGTCATGAAGGTATTATTCCTGCTCTCGAATCTTCTCATGCACTGGCACACGCCCTGCGTATGGCTCGAGAGAACCCAGAAAAAGAGCAATTGTTAGTTGTAAACCTATCAGGTCGTGGTGATAAAGATATCTTCACTGTGCACGCCATCCTAGAAGAAAAAGGAGCGATCTAATGAGCCGTTATGCAAAGATGTTTGAGCGCCTAAACGAGAAAAACCAAGGCGCGTTTGTACCGTTCGTAACGGTTTGCGATCCAAACGCTGAACAGTCCTACCAAATCATGGAAACGCTCGTGGAGTCCGGTGCAGATGCTTTAGAGCTGGGTATCCCATTCTCTGATCCACTGGCAGATGGTCCGACAATTCAAGGGGCGAACATTCGTGCTCTAGAATCTGGTGCTACGCCTGATATCTGCTTCGAGCAAATTGGTAAGATCCGAGCGAAATACCCCGAGCTACCAATTGGTCTTCTGATGTACGCAAACCTTGTTTACTCACGTGGTATCGAGAACTTCTATGAGCGTTGTGCAAAAGCGGGCATCGATTCTGTTCTGATTGCAGACGTACCAACCAACGAAAGTGCAGAGTTTGTCGCAGCCGCTGAGAAGTTTGGTATTCACCCAATCTTTATCGCGCCACCTACAGCCAGCGACGAAACGCTTAAGCAAGTATCAGAGCTTGGCGGTGGGTATACTTATCTACTCTCTCGTGCCGGCGTTACTGGTGCAGAAACCAAAGCAAACATGCCAGTTGGTCATATGCTAGATAAGCTGAACCAATTCAATGCGCCACCAGCGTTACTCGGTTTTGGTATCTCAGAGCCAGCTCAAGTAAAAGAAGCACTAGAATCAGGTGCTGCAGGTGCTATCTCTGGTTCGGCTGTTGTGAAGATCATTGAAGCAAACGTAGAGCAACCGCAAACCATGCTCAACAAGCTTGGCGAGTTTGTATCAGCAATGAAAGCTGCAACACAAAAATAACGTATTACTGATTTGTGGAATATGAGATCGATTCCTTATTAACCATTCGGAATCGATCTTTTTTTTAACATCCATTCTCTAAATTCTCCTCTTCCTTACCATCTATTTTATAAACATCACCCAGTAAAAATATCACTACGATCGATAGCAATCGTTTGCCTCTGATTAAAAAACTATCATTCATCAATAAATTCCCAGTTAGTTGGTCAGTTTGTACGGAAATTGTATTGCTAATTGTGAATGATAAGTGTAAAAAGCAAGGCGATATAATTATCCAAATAACAACTTTAGATTGGTGGGTAATTTTAGGATTTTACATATTATTAGCACAGAGGTTATGGAAGTGTTAAAACAAAAGAGTTTGCTAAACAACATTGGCGTGCAAGTCGTCATTGCAATGATCGTGGGTACTGCCGTTGGTGCCTTCATGGGTCAAAGTGCGACTGTATTCGCGCCGCTTGGTGCTATCTTTATCAACCTGATCAAAATGCTTGTGATCCCTTTGGTTGCAGTGGCGCTGATCTCAGGTGCGGCTGGTCTAGGTAACAGCCAATCTGCAGGTAAAGTGGGGTTAGTAACCCTAGGTTACTTCGGTCTAACGTCAGCGCTCGCTGTTGCACTAGCGCTGTTTATGGGTGAAGTATTCCAACCGGGCATGGGTATCGACGTTTCTGGCGTTGAAGGCATGTTTTCTGCTGAGTACGCTTCAAAAGGTGAACTACCTACTTTCTGGGCTACCATCACTGGTATGATTCCAACGAACGTTTTCCAATCACTAAACGAAGCGAACATCCTTCAGATCCTTGTGTTCTGTATGTTCTTCGGTATTGCGATTTCAAAACAAGAAAAAGCACGCCGTGAACCAATCATCAATGGCGTAAACTGCATCGTTGACGCAATGGTTTGGATGATCAACAAGGTCATGATTATTGCCCCTATTGGTGTATTCGGTCTTATGGCTGAAGCTGTGGGTACGTTCGGGTTTGGCGCTCTAATGGTAGTGTTCAAGCTTTTCGTTGTTTACGTTGCAGCAATCCTTGTCTTCGGTTTCGTTGTGTACCCAGCAATGGTGCACATCTTCACTAAGACATCGGCGAAAAAGTTCGTATCTGCAATGAAGAAGCCACAAGCGGTTGCCCTGTCTACAGCTTCATCGATGGCGACACTACCAGTTACAATGGATACGTGTGAGAAAGAGCTGGGCGTTAAAAACTCAACAGCATCCTTTGTTCTTCCTCTTGGTGCAACCATCAACATGTCCGGTAACGCAATTTACTATGGTCTGGTTGCAATTTTCTTCGCGCAACTGTTCAACATCGACTTAGGCATGGGTGCGTACATCGCTATCATCGTGACTTCAACGTTAGGTGCAGTAGGTCAAGCTGGTGTTCCAGGCCCGTCATTCCTAGTCGTTGCAGTACTGCTTGCTGCAGGTATTCCAATCGAAGGTCTGCCACTATTGTTCGCTCTAGACCGTATCTTCGATATGATTCGTACCGCACTAAACATCACCGGTGACGCTGCATGTGCAGTTATCGTAGATGCTTTAGTTGAAGAAGAAGCGGCACAAGTTGAGCTTCAAAAGCAAGAAGCATAAGCCTGAACGCATTTTAAACAAGCCGCTCAAAAGAGCGGCTTTTTTTGTACTTAACATTGCAGTAAGTAACCATTTAAATAGAAACCAATGGCATATTTTTTCTCAAGTGATATAAGGGAGCCATAAACATAAAAAATCAATAAACCTAGGCTAGGTTGAACCATGAAATTTACGTCGTCTTTAGGCTCGCTGTCGACGAGCTGTCTGCCTATCGAAACAAAACAGCAAGCATTGCTTGAACTCGTCATCAACGCATATCAACCGCATGAGCGCGCTGCTCTATTTCAGACTATTACTGATTATCGCAGAAACCAATTAGTCTCTATCTTCCCTGAACATCAGGACAACAGCTTTTCTGTGCTGTTCGAATTGATGGACTATCGAGATCTTGTGCAACGTTACCCAAGCACACTTTCAGCCGATATTGCTTTGCTAGAAAAAGTCGTCGGTCAATGTTACATGCATTGGCTCGAGTTTTGGTGCGCGTGCGAAATTGCCGCGATCAAAGCCAAAGCTCCATTCACAACGTCTGCCCCTACTTCGCCCTCCTTGCCATTTAAGGACAGCGCGTACTACGGCGTATTGATTGAGCGAATAGAAGATGCGCAACTTGCGGTACAAATCCCCAGCCATCCGCATGCAATGTCAATCAGTGATGCAATTACATTGAGTAATCTTGAGCTTTTTATACAAGGTGAAAAGTGGTACGAAATGTTGCCTTTACTCTTTCTATCTCAAGTCGGTAAGCACTTCATCTTACTCAAGCACCCTGATGAAGAATCGTGTCCAACGCTCGTTGCTTCAGCTTTGATTCAGGATTGGCAGATACACAATACATGGCTAAGTTATGCGCCGCAGTTTAGCAATGCAAAGTGGCATTATTGCTTACCAGAGCACGCAGAAGAGACCCTAGCTCGCTTACAGCTGTTTACATCGCCAACACTGTCAAAGTGTTACTCTCTCCAAGAATTTGATAACGAATTCAAGTTACAATTATCTGATAAAAAATCGGTATGCGAAGTATTGCGACTGACGGTAAGTGGAAATGCTCAACAAAAGCTCTACTATCTCTATCTTGCTCAAAAAGAATTAATGAGTGTTTTGCACCAAGCAGGTTACAAAGTCGGCTTCACAATCATTGAGCAACCTTTCATGCTCAACTTTTATAAAGCAATTGATGAGAAAGCGTATTTCCATTCGGGATATTGCGACCTAAACAATGACGGTAAACAGACTTACCGTGGATTTTGGAATTTTGAAATGATGGTCAAAGCCTTCAATAACATCGATTTTCGCCACTACAAACGCACCGTAAGTGCGATAAGAAAAGGCAAATCGGTCGAAAGGGACGAACATGTTTGATCTCAGCTTAGAGGCAATCGTTTACACCAAAGCCATCACGTTACTTGCGACAGTGGCGGTGGTGATGATCTGGTTAAGCTATTACTGCTATCGACTCAAACAAAAGAACGAAGTGATCTTTGGTACACACCATGCGCCCTACATTGCGTATTCAGTGTGTATCATTGCGTGGATCAGCAGTAACGCTTACTTCCATACCAATCTCTTGCCTGAGCTTGGTGCTTCGGCGGGTATCTTTATGGCGAAGTTTGCTAACTTAGCATCCTTTTTTGCTTTCTCCTTTGCTTACTATTTTTCTTGCCAGCTTGCGGCAGAGCAACGCAAAGGCAAAGTGCATTTGTGGCAGCAAGGTATCTTTGTCACCTTGACGGTGTATTCACTGTTTATCAATTTGCGTCCAGATTTGACAGTCGAACACGTCGATATTGAAGGTCCTAGCCAGTTTGTTATCGAATTTGGCTCACACACGTCCTATTTCTTTATTGGTTTGGTCAGTTTCGTTGTGCTCACTTTGGTCAACCTCGTCGCCATGCGAGCAAACAGCAGCAAACTTACGCTAGCAAAAACCAACTACATGATCGCGGGCATTTTAGTATTCATGCTCTCTACCGCGACCATTCATCTTGGTATGACCTACTTCTTGGGTGATTTCTCTCTGACATGGTTGCCACCCGCGCTGTCGATCAGTGAGATGCTCTTTGTCGGGTATGCACTGCTGACCTCGCGCTTCTACAGCGTGAAGTACCTAGCGTACATGACGTTAAGTGCCTTATTAGTATGTGCTATTTTCGTGCTTCCATTGGGGGCTATCTTTATCCCGATGACTGACAATAACCAATGGTTAATTGCCACGCCGATCTGCGCTTTAATCGGGATCACCTGGGGCTTGCTATACAAACGCGTAAGCCGTTACGCCTCTTTCCTGATTTACGGTGATAAAAAGACACCTGTCCAACAAATATTGGCGCTAGAAGAGGACTTTAAACTCTCAATTGATGATGCAATGCGCCGCTTAGGGACACTGCTGCAGATTCCTAATGACAAGCTGCGCCTGGTCACCAGTAACTACAATGAAACATTCTACGAAGATTACCTTTCATCAAACAATTCAGTGCTTGTCTTTGATGAGCTTTCTGAAGAACTTGAATACAAAGTTCCAGCTAAGCGTTCAATGAAAGCGCTTTACGATAAGATGAGTTCGAACAATACAGCATTGGTGATGCCGCTGTTTGGTCAGGGTAAATCTGTCACGCACCTATTGGTCTCGCCGCATAAAATCAACAATCAGATGTTCTCTAACGAGGAAATCTCCGCCTTGCAGACGCTGCTTACTCGAGTACAAAGCACGATCGAAGCAGATCGCCGTATTCGCCAAAGCCGAGCACTTGCCAATTCGATTGCTCACGAGATGCGCAACCCACTCGCCCAAGTGCAGTTGCAATTTGAAGCCTTAAAGCAGCACATCGAATCTCAAGCACCGACCGAACAGATCTTGGTTGATATTGAGAATGGACAAACAGCGATCCAACGCGGCCGCCAATTAATCGATATCATTTTGCGCGAGGTCAGTGATAGCTCACCTGAGCACGAGCCGATTGCCATGACCTCTATCCATAAGGCTGTAGACCAAGCCGTAAGTCGCTACGGTTTTGAAAATGAGAAGATTATTGAACGAATCCGCTTACCGCAACACGCTGACTTTGTGGCAAAACTTAATGAAACCTTATTCAACTTTGTCATTTTCAATCTCATTCGCAACGCAATTTACTATTTTGACTCTTATCCAGACAGTCAAATTGAGATCAGCACCAAAACCGGTTCTTACGAGAACGTACTGATCTTTCGAGATACAGGTCCAGGCATAGACGAAACCATTTCTCATAAAATTTTTGATGACTTTTTCTCACATCAAAAGAGTGGCGGCAGTGGCTTAGGGTTGGGCTACTGTCAACGCGTCATGCGATCGTTTGGTGGACGAATTGAATGTGTATCGAAGCGCGGTGAGTTTACTGAATTCCATCTGTATTTCCCTGTTGTGCCCAACGCACCGAAAGCAGAAACACTGCGGACTCCGTATTTCAATGACTGGAAACAAAACCAGCCACGCACTGAACAAAACGTCGTTGACAACGTATCAATAGATAAAGATGCACCAACAGTACTCATTGTTGATGACAAAGAGGTGCAACGTGCGTTGGTGAAGATGTATTTAAACCAACTCGGCGTGAATAGTCTGCAAGCCAACAACGGTGAGAATGCCGTTGAAATGTTTAAAAACCACTCCGTGGATTTGGTTCTAATGGATGTGCAGATGCCTGTGATGAATGGCTTTGAAGCGAGTAAGCACATCAAAGCAATGTCCGCTTATACCCCTATCATCGCTTTATCTGGAGAGTCCGGAGAACGTGAACTGGAGATGATTAGTAAGCTCATGGATGGACGGTTAGAGAAGCCCACCACCTTGGCTGCTCTACGTCATGTTCTCAAAGAGTGGCTAGATAAGGACGCGGCTTCGCACACTTTTGAAACACAGAGCGAATAGTTGGCACCTGATATGCATTACTGAAGTACAAATCGAATTATCCATTGATTCAAGCCCTCAACAACAAGGAAGAGTCGCTTGATAAGGAGTGAACATGATGCTTCATAGACACACATATTACGGCTTGATACACCACGGCATCAAAACCTTATTGCTTGACCGTGTTGGACATTACACCGAAGAAGAGTATCACCAGTACCTGAATTTAATGACCGGCAAATCAACATGTTTCACCATGAGTCATGACGAGCTTGAAGCGACCGTCGACAACCTACTACGCGAAGGTTATCTAGAGGACGTGAAAACGCTCATTACTCGATATCAAGAGGTCGCCTAACCTACTTGTTACCTCAAATTGCCGCTTCTTGAGCGGCAATTTTATTTTCCTTTCGACCTATACCCAAGTAACCTCGAGATGCTAGGTTCAGCGAGAATGACTTGGTTTGTAGACGCGGCGGCGATTTAAAGGTCTAGTGGGCCTAAATCAAGAATCGGCAACAAAGTATACAAGCCAAGACAACTCGCCCTTTGGGAGCGTGTCATTGACCCGATTACTGCGTCAAACAACTTGGAAAGAGGTGGCTATTACACTGCGTTGTTTTCCTTGTTCTCGAATCAATGACAACGCTCTGAATCCTGCATCTTGAAGTCACTTGGGTATATAGATGTTCACTTTGCCTCAGATTTCGCTAGACTGTCCTCAACTCAACAACTAGGTAGTATTTGCCATATGAAGCAAATCCTTGATTTTATCCCTCTGATTATCTTTTTTGCCCTATACAAGATGTACGACATTTATGTGGCGACAGGCGCATTGATTGTCGCAACGGCAATCCAGTTGGTTGTGACATTTGCCTTGTACAAAAAAGTGGAAAAGATGCAACTGGTCACTTTCATTATGGTGGCGGTCTTCGGTGGTATGACCATCTTCCTGCATGACGACAACTTTATTAAATGGAAAGTAACCATCGTTTACGTCATGTTTGCCGTTGGCTTAACGGTAAGTCACGCCATGGGGAAATCCGCTATAAAAGGCATGTTAGGCAAAGAATTAACGCTACCTGACGCCGTCTGGAACAAAATAAACTGGGCTTGGGTTGGCTTTTTCTCCTTCTTCGCCGTATTCAATCTCTACATCGCGTATACCTTACCGCTTGATGTATGGGTTAACTTTAAGGTGTTTGGCTTATTGATTGCGACAGTGGTTTATATGATTGCAACAGGCTTTTATATCTACAAACATCTACCAAAAGACGACAAAGAGCAGAAAGAAAACTCATCCGATGTATCGGTTGATGATTAAAAACTCAGTTTTGCTATAATCCGCGCACATTGATTATTCGCAGCGACCCAAGGGTCGCTGTTTTGTTGTTTGCTCCATTTTTTGCATATTAGAAATATTAGGATGTCATCATGAGTGAAGAAGGTCATTCACCTAAAGGGCAATTACTGCTTCGTACTTTGGCAATGCCGGCCGACACCAATGCCAACGGCGATATCTTCGGCGGTTGGATCATGTCTCAGTTGGACTTAGCTGGCGCAATCTTGGCCAAAGAAATATCTTCAGGTCGCGTTGTTACTGTGTCAGTTTCCAGCATTACCTTTAAAAAGCCTGTTAGCGTTGGGGACGTTGTATGTTGCTACGGCGTATGCAGTAAAATTGGTCGCACTTCGATGAGCGTTGATCTAGAGGTTTGGGTAAAACCAGTCAAAGTCGATGGTGTTGAAGACCGCTTCATGGTTTGTGATGCCACCTTTAACTATGTCGCTATCGACAGTGATGGTAAGCCTCGCCCAATTCTGAAGTAACAAAGCCCCCGAAAGGGACCAAATGCTAGGAAGAAGCTCACAATTTCTTATGTTGACTTGTGAGAGGCACAAAAAAGGCGTTAAATTAAGGCTTTACCCCACCGATTAAGGAACTATGCTATGTGGTACGTCATCTTTTCTCAGGACGTCGAGAATTCATTGGAAAAGCGTCTGAGTGTTCGCCCTCAACATCTTGAGCGCTTGCAACAGCTTCATGACGAAGGTCGCTTGTTGACCGCCGGTCCAATGCCAGCTATCGATTCTGACAATCCAGGTGAAGCGGGCTTTACTGGCTCGACCGTAATCGCCGAGTTCGCATCTTTGGAAGATGCGCAAGCTTGGGCTGATGCGGATCCTTATATTGCGACGGGTGTTTACGAAAACGTGATCGTAAAACCGTTCAAAAAAGTGTTTTAAGTTATGAAAAAATTACTGTGTCTCTTCCTCGCATTAGGTGCCTTGGCGGGTTGTTCATCGAATGATGATAAGCAGCGTCAACTTGAATTGATGGCATCTAATCGTGCAGGCGTTCTCTCTGCGGGTTTACCGCTCGAATACGGTCCACTCAAGATCCTACGCGTATCATCCAACAAAAATGTGGTTGAGATGATGATGATCTATAACGACGATGCACTCGGTGCAAAACCACTAAATCAAGTACTGAACACCAGTATCTATACTTACTGCAACACACCAACAGTGCGTGAACAGATCGATATGGGCTTGATGTACCGCATTAAAATTAGAAATTCTCGTGGTCAGTTGATGGCAGACGAGTTGGTTTCAGAACAAACCTGTACGGCGAGTCAAAAGCCACAGTAAAGGTTGGAATGATTAGCTTAATCCAATCACAAACAAGCAAAAGCGAGGGGCTATCCCCTCGCTTTTTCGTTTCTACTCAATCTTCACGACTAAACCAGCTCCGCTCGTAGCTTTTTCGCCGCGGAGACTAGATTCGCTAACGCAGCTTCTGTTTCTGACCAGTTACGCGTCTTTAATCCACAATCAGGATTTACCCACAGACGCTGTACAGGAATCTTCTCTGCCGCTTTCTTGATTAGCTCTTCGATCCATTCTTCCGATGGAATGTTCGGCGAGTGAATATCGTAAACGCCCGGACCGATTTCGTTAGGGTAATTGAAGTCTTCGAACGCTTTGAGCAATTCCATGTTCGAGCGCGAAGTTTCAATGGTAATCACATCTGCATCTAACGCGGCAACAGAATCAATGATTTCATTAAACTCGCTATAACACATGTGCGTATGAATTTGCGTTTCTGGGTTAGCGCTTGCCGCCGCGATCTTGAATGCATCGACAGCCCATTGCAGATACGCTTTATGGTCACGTTTTTTCAGTGGCAAACCTTCACGGATAGCAGGTTCATCAATTTGAATGATATTGATGCCAGCCTGTTGTAAATCAGACACTTCATCGCGCAGTGCCAAAGCAAGTTGGTCAGCAATTGCTTTACGGGTGATATCTTCACGAGGGAAAGTCCAACATAAAATTGTCACTGGTCCTGTCAGCATCCCTTTCATTTGCTTATTCGTTAAAGACTGAGCATAAGTTGACCATTCAACCGTGATTGGTTTTTCACGTTCAATATCTGCGACAACAATAGCAGGCTTAACGCAACGAGAACCGTAGCTTTGAACCCAGCCAAACTTCGTCGTCTGGAACCCTGCTAAGTTTTCTGCAAAGTACTCCACCATATCGTTACGCTCTGCTTCACCGTGCACTAATACATCAAGATCGAGGGCTTCTTGACGTCTAACCGCATCTGCAATGTGCCCTTTTAGCGCTTGGTGATAGTCATCCGTCGAAAGTTGACCACTACGAAACGCACTGCGCTGAACACGAATCTCACTGGTTTGAGGGAAGGAACCAATCGTCGTCGTTGGTAGTAGAGGTAACCCTAACACTTCCGCTTGATGCGCAGCTCGCTCTGTATAGGGTGCGCTGCGCTCAGTTAAGGATGCTGAGATGCTATTCAAGCGGGCTTGTACATGTGGCTTGTTGACATGAGCAGCCGTTTTGCGATCTTTAATTGGTTGGCTATATGTATCACACGCCAATATCGCGTTGTGGTCACCATCGAGCGCACGACCAAGTAACGCAACTTCCGTGACTTTTTGTTTGGCAAACGCAAACCAACTTTTAACTTCATCACTGAGCGCTGGCTCAAGATCCAAATCCACAGGGCTGTGTAACAGTGAGCAAGAGCTGGCTACCCATAGATTGTCACCAAGTTTATCCTTAACGGGTTGCAAACGTTCACGCTGCGCACTCAAGTCAGAGCGCCATACATTACGACCATTCACCACACCCGCAGAAAGTACCCAGCCTTGTGGCAGTTTTTCCACCACCTCATCAAGCTGCTCAGGTGACGCGGATAAATCGATATGAAGGCCATCAACTGGCAATTCGACAATCTTATCTAACGTGTCACTCACCGAATCAAAATAGGTAGTAAGTAGAACTTTGACATCGCTACGAATGACTTGATATGCCAATTTGAATGCGTCGCCCCACTTCTCTTCAAGCTCCAGAGAAAGAATCGGCTCATCGATTTGGACCCATTCGACGCCTTGATTTGCTAATTTGGACAGAATCGCTTGATAAGCGGTTAGTAATCTTGGCAATAAGGTGAGGCGATCAAAATCTTCTTCGATTTCTTTTCCTAAATACAGGTAACTCAATGGCCCCAACAAAACGGGTTTCACGTTATGACCCAGTTTTATGGCATCGTTCACCTCTTCGAACAATTGAGGCCAACTGACTTCAAAACTATCGTCTTTGCTGAACTCCGGCACAATGTAGTGATAGTTGGTATTAAACCACTTGGTCATATCAGACGCAGCCGCCCCAGAACAATCGCAACCCGCTTGAGATTGCCCACGCCCGACTTTGAATAGTGTGTCTAAATCCGGAAAGCCATTAGCGTGGCGCTTTGGTGTGTGCCCTAGCAGCAGAGTGGTGGTCAATACATGATCATACCAAGCAAAATCGCCAGCCGTCGCGAAGCTCAATCCTGCTTCAGCTTGAGTAGCCCAGTTCTTTTCACGAAGTGTCGCCCCTACTTGTTTAAGCTCAGTTTGTTCAATTTCTCCTCGCCAGTATTTCTCCTGTGCAAACTTCAGCTCGCGCTTTTCGCCAATGCGTGGGTATCCAAGAATATGCGTTGTCGTTGTCATGTCCGTATTCCTTTTTCAGTGTCTGATGTTTGAGTCAGTACATCGAGATTAAATTTCACCAAGATGTCTGGATGGCTAAAACTATCTCTCTGAGGGGCTAATTGAACAACATCCAATTATTCAACTTGTTTATTAGGAAAATTCATAATGAGAGCGCTCACTCGTAATCTCCCAAAACAAATAGACGTCTAGACGTTTACATATCCAATTTTTATCGGTAAGTTAATAAAGCTCATGGTAGAAACACAAGGATGAATGGGATTCATGATAGAGTTGAAACACTTACGCACTCTGACCTCGTTACGAGACACAGGGTCACTCACGGCCACCGCGACAGCACTGCACCTGACGCAATCCGCTCTTTCTCACCAAATCAAAGATCTTGAATCTCGCATCGGTGGTCAGTTGTTTTTGCGTAAAACACGACCAGTGAAGTTCACATCCGAAGGTGAAATATTACTTCGTCTTGCCGATGACGTTTTACCCAAACTCGCCCGAGCAGAGAATGAACTCGCGAGCTTGAAAGAAGATGTCAATGGACGTTTACATATGGCTATCGAGTGCCATTCTTGCTTTCAATGGCTGATGCCTGCGTTGAAGGAATACCAAGTTACCTGGCCAAGTGTCACGCTCGACTTCTCTTCCGGTTTTGGTTTTGAACCTCTCCCTGCGTTACTTGCCGGAGAGCTTGACTTGGTGATCACATCCGACATTCAACCACGCTCAGAAGTACACTATGAGCCGCTGTTTGATTTCGAAATGCGTTTGATCACGTCCACCAGCCATCCGCTTGCCAATAAAGACATCATTGAACCAGAAGATCTTGCCGATCAAACCATGCTCTCCTACCCGGTTCAGAAACAGAGATTAGATGTCGTGAAACACTTTTTGCAGCCAGCGGGGGTTGAACCTGCGAAGTGGAAGCAAGCAGATAATACTTTGATGTTAGTGCAAATGGTGTCTGCAGGGTTAGGTGTTGCCGCGCTGCCTAATTGGGCGATTTCAGAGTTTTCGCGCCAAGGGCTCATCACCAGTAAGCCTTTTGGTAATGGGTTATGGCGTCGTTTGTTTGCCGCAACACGAAATTCAGAAAAGGAGAAGCGCTACCTACAAGCATTCTTTGCCACGGCACGCCAACAATGCAAAAGCCACCTTGATGGCATCAAGATGGCTTAATGATTCAGATATAGAGACAAGATTAGCGTTCGTAAGATTTGAACTGATTGGTAAGTGGGTCATATTGATAGCCGAGCATATCAAGCTTGCCCACGACCGATTCAACATCCATCTCGTACATAGAAACCAGCTCTTCGAAACTGTCGCATTCTAAGCGCAGCTTTTCATTGACGATACCCAGCAAAATAATGCTGTCCCAGTTACTCACATTGCTTAAGTCCATAGCGACACTCCTCTAAGACAAGGTATTCAGCCTCAGGGTTTTGTTGAGCACATGCGTCTAGGCGCGCTCTAAACAAATAGAGGCTATAACTAAAGCGTAGACTTAATCGAATGATTTGAAAGTGAGCTCGGTCTAAATCCCGAGCTCATTTGTGAAATTGTATGGGGAAAGGATAACCCAGCAGCTTACGCGCCAAGTAGAAACAGGCCTTGGAGACTTGTCATGGATGCCAAGGCAAGCAGCAGCGCAGCAGCAAGCTGAGCCTTATTCGGTGCTTTGTGCGTAAAGATGTGCCAACACCAAACCACAATCGCTATGATCAACATGGCTAGCGACGCCAAGATGTGCTGTGTGACTGAGTTCAGTGTTGCTTCATCAAGTTGATATGCGGAAAACAAGGTCAGCACGACTAGCAACATACCCGATACCACACCAGCCACAGGTAGAATGCGGTGGAAAGCTTGCAAACGACTGCGCGCGATAACGAGAAGCAACTGAGCAAATACTGCCCCCAAAAAGAAAATCATGACAGCCATTGACGCAGAAGCCGCCCAATGCGCTTGCTCGAATACTTGGATACTCACATACGCAAACGCTAAGCCATTCGCTAGATGCAACGCCCATAGCGGACCTTTCTCACGTGTCTTCTTAGTTTGAACTTGAGAGTAGAAGTAGAAAATCGCGAATACGATCATGAATGCTTCAATACGAAGCGACGCTACTGCCAACCAAAGAATACCTATAGATGGCAGCATCTTGTGCAGACGACCACGTTGACCAGGACAAATATCACCTTTGATCAAAAGCAACGTCAACAGCGCTTGAGCGCCAAACAGCATTGGAGGAAAAGTTAACAGCAGTTGTTGAATCATGTTGAATACAAACTCAAAAGTCATTTTGGGGTGGCGATAATAGCAAATCGCCTATCGCCAAACCACCTAAACCCAACATGCTACTGTGCTTTATTACGGCCAAGCCACGACTAGAGCGTGGCTAGATACGTCAATACATCTTCTTGGGTCAATAAACCGCGGTATTCATTTTGCGAGTCACATAAAATCCAAGGAAATTTTTTGCCTGTTTTGACCAACTCGCGAACTTGTGAAACTGAAATACTCGCATCTATTTGCTCAAATTCCGTGTTCATAATTTGGTTTACCGGACGTTTCCAAATGCGGTTTTCTCTTTCTGACTCCAAATCAGTCCCCATTGCAGGCGTCAAATGCAAGTTCACCTGCTCTTTGGTGATCAGTCCGACACAGCGTTTTTCATTCACGACTACGAGCGGCGCATCCGGGCTCAGGTTCATAAATTCAACCGCTAACGACAATGGCTCACCCGGGTCTAAGCGACGAACGTCACGATGACTCAATGACAACAAAGGAGCGTCGTGAGTTGGCTTAACCTTGACGTCCTTAAAGCGTTTCTGATGGCATTGCGGCTTATCTAGTAACACCAATGGCACCGCCTGAGAAAACAAAAAGCCTTGCATATAATCCACACCCACATTCGCAAGCACTTGTAATTCCTGTTCCGATTCAACGCCTTCGGCAACGACTTTAACGCCAAGTTTGTGTGCCAGTTCCGTAATCATCTTCACGATGTTGTATTTAGTGCTCCCCTCTTCGATATCTTTGACAAACTTACGATCGATTTTAAGCAGATCAAACTGCCCCTTTTCCAGATAAGAAAACGAAGAGTACCCCGTACCAAAGTCATCAATGGCGATCTTAATACCCTGCCCTCGTAGCTCTTCAAGGGCAGTGGTGTGTTCTTGGTCTTGTTCAAAGTAAGCCGTTTCAGTGAGCTCAATAGTGATTCGACTTGGATCTACTCCACTTTCAGCGATCAAATCAAACGAGCTTTGCAATACTTGCAACGAATCCAATTTGGTATTTAATGAACGATTAATAGTTAAACCAATATCCTCACCATACACTTTTTGAATATGAGGCAATTGCTTCAGCGCCGTTCGGCATACCACATCATCCAAAGCGGCGACCAACTCCAAGTCTTCGACTACAGAAATCATTTCTTGCGTGTCATAGGTTTTGTTATGGTGGTAAAAGCGCGCCAAAGCTTCGAACTTCACCACCTTTCCGCTACGAGTTTCAATGATCGGTTGGTAATACACATCAACCAACTGACTCTCAATTTGCGTTCTTAAAAACGCTTCTAAATGATGACGCTTAACCAACTCATCGTGCAGTTCACTGTTGTAAAAATTGAAGTAGCTCTTATCCCCAGAAGATGAGGAAACCATCGCTTGAGCAGCGTGTACTAGTGCCTGTCTTGGGTTATTAGTATCGTAGCCTAGGACTGACACCCCCATTTGTCCCTCTACAATCACATCATGCATACTGGTTCCTAATTCATTTCTTAGTTCAACAAAGAAGCCTCTTAGTGCAATTTGGATCAGACGTAGAGGGCTTAACCACTGACAGTGCGGAGTTTGCAAACACACCACAAACACATCTTTTGACAATTGACCGGCAATACTCGCGTGTCGGCTGCGCATCACAAAATCAGCAAAACCGAGTTGTTGTTCGAGTATGGTTTTTGGTGAGAAATTAGGACGCAGAGTCATAACGATATTAAGCTCTTTGTTACCAGTTTCTTGTACTAGCTTGGCAAGTCGAGATTCGAACTCTTCACGTGGAGGCAGGAAAGCAGACCATTGTTGGGGTTGTTCTCCGGCTTTCTTCATCCACAATAACGATGCAGAAATGTCCGTCGAAAAACCAAGAAAGAGCGTTCGACCCGAAGTGAAGTTCAAACGATAAATACATAAATGATGCGCTTGATTGCTACCGTTGGCAGTGCGGCTCAATAGGTTCCCATTCCAGAAACCTTCTTGATCAATCTGTTCCCAGATATCGTCATAAAAAGCTTTGCTGTGATGGTCCGAGCTAAAAATGTAGGTTTTCAAACCAACAATATCACGATTTTCATACCCCATTTGCTGCTCAAAGGCTCGATTACAGCCAAGAATTCTTGTTTCCTGATCGGCGACTAAGATGCCAACGTTTGGCAAATCAAAAATCGTTTCGAGAATTTTTGCCAGCTCTTCACAACCTGTAATACTGAGTTGGGGGATAACCATACCTTGAACCACATGATCATTAAGACGTTCAAAACTCAAATCAACGTGGACCAGCATGGATTCGTTAGGCATTAAACAGCAAGACAAACTGCCATGCCCGCCATTAAGCTCTACTTGAGAGACTTTCTCCCTCGCAGCCCCCTGTTGACCCAGCAGCATGTGGTCAAACAAATCATCCAACCCTTTTAATGGCTCTTTTAAGCCGAATATGGACATCATCCCTCGTTGGTCACATTCGAACTCTCGAGTATAGATATCATAAGACCACTCGATGATTTGATGTTGACCGGACGCTGGGTGCACTTCTCCTTGTGCAATAGACAATACTTCACTCATTACCTAGCCCCCTATTTTTAGCCTTTCACTCTGTCTAATGATTTCCCATCGTGTCGCCGCGTTTTGCTGTTTTTTTATGATTGCAAAGTGGTCAAAACACAATCTGGAATGTCTACGCATTCAGTCATTATTTGGAGTCAAAATGACGTATGCATTTGTATGCACTAGTTAAATTATAGGAAGAGTTTTACATAAGCACACTATTGCGTAACGATAATTTTTAATCTTAGACAAAGGCAATAACCACAAGGGCTAGAAGGAGATAACACAAGAAAAGCCACCTCTAATTGCGAGTCATTTTCATCTAGAAATAAAAGTGGCTGAACTAAGCTTGATTAAGAGAGTTGGGTATAGATACCTGATCATCAAATCGCTATAATTCGCGCTCCTTGGAACAGAGAGCAAAATATGACCAACGACATTACTCCTATTCATGAGTACAAAAAATACTGGGCTGAGTGTTTTGGTACGGCACCTTTCTTGCCGACCAGTCGCAAAGAAATGGATGCCCTAGGATGGGATAGTTGTGACATTATCATTGTCACGGGTGACGCGTATGTGGACCACCCGAGCTTTGGTATGGCAATCATCGGTCGTCTGTTGGAGGCACAAGGCTTCCGCGTCGGTATCATTGCTCAACCAGAATGGAACAACAAAGATGCTTTCATGCAGCTTGGTAAGCCAAATCTGTTCTTCGGAATCACCGCGGGTAACATGGACTCCATGATCAACCGTTACACGGCGGACAAAAAACTTCGTCATGATGATGCTTACACGCCAAACAACGAAGGCGGAAAACGCCCAGATCGTGCAACGTTGGTGTACTCGCAACGTTGCCGTGAAGCTTATAAAGGCACACCTATCGTTCTTGGTGGTATCGAAGCTAGCTTACGTCGCGTAGCTCACTACGATTATTGGTCAGATAAAGTGCGCCGCTCTGTTCTGTTCGATGCAAAAGCTGACATCCTTCTTTTTGGTAACGCAGAACGTGCCCTAGTGGAAGTGGCTCACCGCCTGGCTGATGGCGAAGATATTTCTACCATGACCAATATTCGCGGTACGGCAGTTAACCTACCAGCTGAACCAGAAGGTTACACCGTTATCGATTCTTCTCGTATTGAGAAACCTCGTAAAGAAGCGTTCGTACCAAAGAACCCATACGAAGTGGAAACTCAGTGCGATACCAAAAAAGAAGAGCCTGTTGCACAGCCAATCACGATTCGTCCATCACGTCATGATGCAGCGAACACAGCGGTGCGCCTACCAGCCTTCGAAAAATTGCACAACGACCGCATTCTTTATGCCCATGCCAGCCGTGTTCTGCACTTAGAGACCAACCCATATTCGGGTCGTGCTCTATTGCAACGTCATGGCGACCGTGAGCTTTGGGTAAACCAAGCGCCAATTCCTTTGACGACAGAAGAAATGGATTACGTATTCGGCCTATCGTACGCGCGTGTTCCTCACCCTATGTATGGCAAAGCAAAGATCCCGGCTTACGACATGATCAAAACTTCGGTTAACATCATGCGTGGCTGTTTTGGTGGCTGTTCTTTCTGTTCAATTACCGAACACGAAGGTCGTATCATCCAAAACCGTTCGCAAGAGTCCATCATTAATGAGTTGGAAGAGATCCGCGACAAAGTTCCTGGCTTTACGGGCACAATCTCTGACTTGGGTGGCCCAACAGCAAACATGTACCGTCTTGGTTGTAGCGATCCGAAAGCAGAAGCAAACTGTCGTCGCCCTTCTTGCGTGTTCCCGGGCATCTGTAACAAGCTAAACACAGACCATAAACACACCATCGATCTTTACCGCGCCGCGCGTAAAGTAGAAGGTGTGAAGAAAGTCATGATCGCATCTGGCGTACGTTACGACCTTGCGATTGAATCACCAGAATACGTCAAAGAGCTTGTGACTCATCACGTCGGTGGTTACCTGAAAATTGCACCAGAGCACACAGAGAAAGGTCCACTGGATCTGATGATGAAGCCGGGCATGGGTACTTACGACCGCTTTAAAGAGATGTTTGAGAAGTACAGCGCGGAAGCGGGTAAAAAACAATACCTGATCCCTTACTTCATCTCGGCGCACCCAGGTACTGAAGATGAAGACATGCTGAACTTGGCACTATGGCTGAAGAAGAACAACTTCGAATGTGACCAAGTACAGAACTTCTACCCATCACCAATGTGTAACGCAACGTCGATGTACTACTCAGAGACAAACCCTCTGAAACGCGTGAAGTACAAGCAACGTGAAGATGTGCCAGTAGCGAAAGGTGAACGTCAACGTCGCCTACATAAAGCCCTACTTCGCTACCACGATCCAGCTAACTGGCCGATGATCCGTGAAGCACTGATCAGCATGGGTAAAAAGCACTTGATTGGTGACAAGCCAACCTGTCTAGTCCCTGCAGAAGACATTGATGCACAGACACCAGCGCAACGTCGTAAGTCTGGTCGCCACGGCGCAAATCGTTTTGCAACCAAACACACCAAGAACCAACCAGGCTTCGGTGGTCACTTGAACAAGCGCTCTGAAGGTGGCTCACGTGATGGCAAGCCATCTGGTCACCGCAACGGTTCAGGCAAAGCACAAGGCGGCTCAAATGGACAAGGTCGTGGAAACCAAAACCGCGGTAATGGCGGCGCTAACGGTCAACGTCCAAATTCTGGCTCACGCCCTGGTAGCAACAACCAAAATCGCTCAAACGGTACGGGCTCGCAAGGTCAAGGTCGCCCTCAAGGTCAAGGCAAACCAGCAGGTCAACGCAAACCAAAACGTCGTTAATTCAATAGAACTTGAATGCTAAAAAGGGCTCTAGAAACAACTCTGGAGCCCTTTTGTTTTGTTTGATCTACGTGGATAACTAAATTATTTCGCTACGTTACCTGCAACGTTTAGTGCATCCCATGTACGTGCGAATGGTGGTGCGTAGCAGAAGTCCATATAGCCTAGTTGCTGTGTGGTCATCTTCGCAGTGATAGCAACAGCGAGTGCGTTGATTCGGCCTACTGCGCCCTTCTTGCCCACGATTTCACCGCCAAGCAATACATTGGTTTCTGGGTGGTAAACCAGCTTCACTTTAATGTCTTCTTGACCTGGGTAGTAGTCGGTTTGGTTCTTATCTGAAATGGTTGAAACCTTCACTTCCAAACCGTGTTCTTTAGCTAGAAGTTCCGATACGCCTGTGCATGCCAGTTCGTAATCCAGCACTTTCAAGCAAGACGAGCCCAAGAAACCACTCATGTAAGTGTCTTTGCCAGCTAGTTTGTCAGCCATCATGCGCGCTTGTTTGTTAGCAGTGGTTGCCAGTGGAACATACACTGATTTTCCTAGCGCCATGTGGTGAACCACAGCGCAGTCGCCGACAGCGTAAATGTGTGCATCTTCTGTTGCGCCAAACTCATCTACGAGTAGTGCGCCGTTCGCTGCTTTCGGTAGCTCGAACGCTTCTGTGTTTGGTTTGAAGCCAAGTGACATGATCACAACGTCTGCTTCAACATTGCCGTTGTCGGTTTCTACGATGTAACCGCCCTGCTCTGCGTCGCGAATGGCTGATACGCTGCAACCAGTTTTAAGCTCAGCGCCAGATTCACGAATCGCGCCTTCTACCACTTCAATCATTTCTGGGCTGAACTGACGACTCATCACGTGTTGTTCACGCTCAATGATGGTGACGTGTTTACCTAGTAGGTGCGCTGCATCGAACACTTCAAGGCCGATAAAGCCGCCGCCGATAACGCAAACGCGTTGTTTGTTGCTGCCCTTAAGCGCTTCTTTTACTGCCAAGCCATCTTCCATGCTGGTTAGCGTGTATACGTGCTCTGGGTTGAACTCGCCAAACGATGGCACGATTGGGCGTGCGCCAGTGGCAATCACTAACATATCGTAATTGATCGTGCTTTCTTCGCCTTGGTGACGAACTTTGATCTGCTTTTCTGTGCGGTCTAGTGCCACCATTTCAGTTTCAATGCGCACGTCTAAACCAGATTTAATCGCTTGTTCTGGCGTACGAGAAATCATGCGCTCAGTGTCATCAAACATGCCACCAGCAAAGTAAGGTAAACCACACGCACCGAACGAGATGTAATCGCGCTTATCTAGCACAATCACTTCATCTGATGGCTGATTACGTTTGTATTTCGCTGCGAAACTCATACCTGCAGCGCTACCGCCTACGACAACAACTTTCATATTTATTACCTAAATAACCTGAACTCAGGAAAAACGGAGAGCACCCATGTTGGGTGCTCTTTATTAAGTTTGGAAATTACACTGCTGCTTCTTTTGTTACTGTTGCAGCCACATCTGCGTTGTATTGCTCAGTGTTTAGTGAGCCATTCTTCTTCGCTGTTAGTACACCTGACAACATTGAGCCAGAGATGTTAAGCGCGGTACGAGCCATATCGATAAGCGCTTCGATAGAAACCAGAATCGCCACAACCGTAATGTCTAGACCCATGATGGTTAGTACCGCTACTGCTGCGAACGTTGCACCGCCACCAACACCTGCGATACCGAATGAAGCAATCGCGATTACAGCAATCAGTTGTAGGATGAAGCCTAGGTCAACTGGCATGCCCATTACTTGAGCCGCCATGATAGCTAGCATTGCTGGGTAGATACCCGCACAACCGTTCTGACCGATACTGGTACCGAATGTTGCTGACATGTTTGCTGTTTCTTCGTCCACACCTAGACGTTGAGTTTGAGTTTCAACGTTTAGTGGGATTGCCGCCATGCTTGAGCGAGAACCGAAGCCAAATACGAGCACTGGCCAGATTTTCTTCATGAACTTAGCAGGAGACAGACCGAACAAAGACACCATCACGAAGTGGATAGCGAACATTACACCGATTGCCACGTAGCTTGCTAGTAGGAATCGACCCATTTCTGCTAGTGCGAACAAATCGTTTGTCATCATGAACGTAGTCATCAGAGCAAATACACCGTAAGGCGTCAGCTTCAGAATTTCACGTACCATTGAAAGCACTACTTCTTTTGCTGAGTTGATGAAATCAACAAAGTTTTGCACTTTCTCTGGCTTACGGTTTTTCACTTGCAGGATACAGTAGCCAAGGAACATACCGAACAGGACGGTCGATAGCGTCGAAGTACGTTGAGAGCCCGTTAGCATGTCAAAGATGTTCGTTGGGATGATAGACAGAGCCATACCTGACAGGCCGCTGCTCGCCATCGCATCTTGCGTTGCAATCAGAGAGTCGCCACGCGCTTCAATAGCGCTGTTAGTGCCGATAGTGCTCACTAGTGCGTTTGCATCGATACCGAACAGGTAAATACTTGCGATGCCCACTGCAGCAGAAATAGCACAAGTGAAAAGTAGAATACCGATGATTTTTGGTGCGATACGCGATAGTGCACCGCCGCCTTCTACGTTCATGATCGAAGAGATCATCGCCACAAATACTAGTGGGATTACGATCATTTGTAGAAGCTTGATGTAGCCTTTACCGAACACAGAAATCAGTTCAGCAAAACCTGCCGTTGCAACGTTGCCTACGCCGAATACGAGCTGAATTGCACCGCCGAATAACAGGCCAGCAGCAAGCGCACTCAGTACGCGGAAGTTAAAGCTTTTCTTTTGTTTTTTAAAGTTCGCAAGTAATGCGTAGAACCCAAAGAACAGGATGCTCAATCCAATAAGTGAAACGCTCATGAGAATCTCCTATTGATACCCATTTATGTCCGAAAATCGGTTACTTTTTGTATGCAATGGCTTCAACTTCAACCAATGCGTCTTTTGGTAGTCTTGCTGCTTCAACGCAAGAGCGAGCGGGTGCGTTTTCTGTACCAAATACTTCTGTGTACACTTCGTTAAAGGCGGCGAAGTTTTCCATGTCTGATAGGAAGCATGTCGTCTTCAATACTGTGTCTAGACCCGCACCGCTTGCTTCTAGAACTGCTTTTAAGTTTTCTAGTGACTGACGAGCTTGTTCTTTGATGCCGCCTTCAACAAATTGCATGGTTTCTGGAACCAGTGGCAACTGACCTGATGTGTAAACCATGTCGCCGTAAGCTGTGCCTTGAGAGTAAGGACCGATAGCTGCTGGTGCTTGTTCAGTGGCAATAATTTTTTTCACGATACAACTCCTAAGTGATTAATTTTATTCTGATTTAAATTCTCGGATAAACTTGTAAACCGCCTGACGGCTAATCCCAAGTTGCTCTGATACTTGTGTCGTCGTTTCTTTTAGCTCAAATACACCGTTATCAAACAAACAACGAATAATGGCTTTGTTACGACCTTTAGCTGAAACCGTCTCATCTTGGTCAACCTCTTGCGTGGCAGCACTTAACGCTTGCTTGATGACATCATTGGCGTTGTTACTGAAGGTCTCACTGACCAAGGTTTGTGATACGTGACATTGTGGCATCAGCGTCTTGACGATCTCAGGGAATGGGAAAGATAAATTCATGTTGATACATAGCATGCCAATCGGCTTTTGCTCTGGACCAGCCAAAATGCACGTGGTCGATTTCAGTAGCGAACCATCGGCGGCATTGGTGAAATAACTCTTCGGAGAGACCTCGCCCGTTTTCTCGAAGGTGCTCCACATACGTAAGCCCAAATCAGTGATTGGCGAGCCAATTTCACGCCCAGTATGATGACCATTCACAATCTTCACGACTGAATTTTCTAAGCTTTCAAATGAATGAATAACGACTTCGCAATACGGTCCGATCAAGTCGGCGATTGTATCTGCCAAGCGAAAATAGTTGCTTAAACATGCTCTGTCTTCGTCGGTGAATCTAACTTGCTTTACGCTCATCATTTCGGTTTACATTTTTGAACTCAATGACTAAAAACTACTCCTTTCGGGTAGGTTCAGCAATACAGAGTAAACTTCTGTAAACCGCAAACTCACGCTCAAAACACCAGCAAAAATCGAATAAATGATCAAAATCACGCACAATAGTTGAACAAGATCACCAAAAACATATGAATTCGGTTTAATTTCTTAAACCTTGTCAAAGTTTAAATATTTAAAATCAAAGATTGCATTTTTGAACACTTTAATGATCTAGAACAAGTTCTAAAATTCAGTAAAAACCACATACGGTAAATTCTCATTCGACATGCAAGTTGATTTATAAAATCAACTTCAATCAAAACGCTCAAACCACGACACAAGATGAATAAAATTTCATCTCACATACCCAATTTGTATATCTAAGTCACCTTGAGATATGTGGGCGTACAATCGACTTCTTTCCATTCCATACCTATAAGACGAATCTGAATTTAAAAAGACGCAGATACAGAAGAAAAAATTGGACAGGTTATTTAGGACATAAAAAAACCGAGCGCTCGATGCGCTCGGTTCGATAAAACTATAGGGTAGTAAAAACAAACTAGGAAAGCTTGAATTTACTGAGTTCTCCGTGAAGATCGCCAGCTTTGACCGTCAACTCGTTACTGATTTCAACCGATGATGTCATGGTGTCCATCACCTCTACCGCCGTATCGTTGATGATCACAACATTGCGGTTGATCTCTTCTGACACGGAACTTTGCTCTTCTGCTGCAGAAGCAATCTGATTGTTCATGTCATTGATGACTTCAATCGCTTGGTTGATTTCAGACAGAGCCAAATGCGCTGCTTGAGTCTCGCCCTTGGTATCAATGGCTTGTTTCTGACTTTGCTCCATCAACACGACAATAGATTGTGTCTCTTGTTCTAAGCGAGCCAACATAGCGCGGATTTCTTCTGTTGAACCTTGAGTACGATTTGCTAGATTTCGAACTTCATCCGCTACTACTGCAAAACCTCGACCCGCTTCACCTGCACGTGCCGCCTCAATCGCTGCATTCAGTGCCAACAGGTTGGTTTGTTCAGCAATGCCACCAATCTCACTCAAAATACCCTGAATCGCGGTACTAGAATCGACCAAGTTTTGCGTTTGCTGCTGTGCATCGTTGACTTGCATCGCTAAGTTATCGACCGCACTCGCCGCATTGTCCATGCGTGTCATGCCATTTAGGCTGTTGCTTTGCACTTGGCTTGCTGCAGCAGCCGCTTGAACCGCAGAGTTTGCAACTTCTTGCGCGGTTGCACTCATCTCATTGATTGCAGTTGCCAGTGAATTCACTTCATTCACCTGCGCGTTGAGTTGATCACGAGATGCCGCTGCTCGCGTTTGACCTTCTGTGGCGTTCTTATCTACCTGATCTGCCGTGCTCATTACCGTCAACAACATTTCTTGCATACGGGATAAGAAAGTATTGAACCAGTGGGCAAGCTGCGCTGTTTCATCTTTGCCTTTCACTTCAATGCGGTAGGTCAGATCGCCTTCGCCTTGTGCCGCATCTTTAAAGCGCTCGACTAAGTTATTGAGTACTTTACCTAAAGAGCTGGCAATAAACGCCATAGCAGCAATACCTAAAAGAGCAGCGATGATCCCCGCCCACACACCTTTTTCAAGCGCTTTTGTATTCTGCTCATCACTCCATTGTTGGTAGGTGTCGACGCTTTTTGTAAGATAGTTGCTGGGAACTGACACCATGACTACCCACGGAGCATCACTCGTTTCAATTGACGTAATCGCATATTCGTCACCACCAAAAGTAACGAGACCAGCGCCTTTTTCTTTCGCGATCGACTGAATTTTTGCCCACTGTGCGGCAAGCTCAGAAGACACCTTCTTGCCTACCATTTCTGCATCACGACTGTTTGCCAATGTAATGCCTTTCCATGATGTGATAAGGATTTTTCCTTGCCCTTCAAACAGGTCTCGTGCAAACAACTCACTCTGACTTTGCAGCTCGTGTAGCGAGAGATCAAAACCGAGTGAGCCAATGATTTTACCATCCTGCTTAATTGGCTGACTGATGGTAGTGATCAACTCTTGTTTACCACGAACTGGATAAAAGTACGGCTCCATTACGAAAGTTTTGCCTGTTTCGTAAGGCATTAAGTGCCAATCGTCTTTACGCTCACCGTTGTTGTTTAACTCCGTATTACTAAAGCTCTCCATTGCGACAGCGTCAAAGCTATTCTTATCGTTTGGAGAGAAGAAAGGTGCGAGATAGCCTTGGCTGTTAAAGCCGATTTCAGGACTAAAAGTCGTTTGCTGTGACCATGTTTTGTCTTGCCAAACCATATAACCAGCAAATACGGCTTTGTTTTGTGCTTCTAATGCGGCAGTAAACTGTTTAACAATAAGATCTGCGCTCGCATCTGTCTCTGCACTTAGCTCAATAATCGAACGTACTTGTTTAAGGTTTGCCAACACAGGATCGAGTTGGTTGGCTACATTCAAACCTTGCTGAATTGCGGTATTTTGCAAGTCGGTGTTGGTCGCATCTGTTAACTGCGTTTTGACCTTCTCGTTCACTTGTTTGTTTACATCGGTAAATGCGTTTGTGGTCATTCCCATGGCAATAAGCAAAGTGAAAGCCATCGCTCCACCAGCGCTGACCGCAATTCGCGTTCGTATACTGTTAAACATAGAAACCTCTGTAACTAAAAATAAGTTGGCGTTAGTTTTTGAAATATCGTGGATTTTAAACAACAGAAGTGAACAGGAGGCGCCAAGATATGAACAGAAAAAGAACAGAAAGATCAATTTTATTAACAGAATTAACTGGCGAGGGGATTTTATATTTAAAGGTAATGAGCTGCACAATAAATAAAGTGATTAAGTTGATAGTATAACTCTTTGTATTTACGGAACTTAAACCTTACAAAAAAGATGGCTTTTATATGAAAGTAATCAAATATTAAAGTAGAGGTATGCTTACGAGTCGATTAATCATTTCGTGATTTAGATCACATTTAATTTTCCTCATCTTTTTGTTTTCACTGCAATTATTATCTGGATAACCAAGCCATTATTCGCTCGATTGTTGGAACACCCAGTGCATACTCAGCAAGTAATTGCTCACCATACCCGCCAAAATTCCCATCACTAAAGCAATGTAAACTGTTGTCCCTTGTGTACCCAATAAGAGTGTGGTGACTTTGAAAACGGCAAAGTTTGGTAATGCGCTGATGCTTGCGCTAAGCATAAACTTTTGCCATTGGTTAAATGCTCTATCCTTTGTTGATTGCGAAAACGTCAAACATCGATTGCCCAACCATGTTGTGGTCGCAGCAACGCAAAATGCCAGCCCTCGAGCTATCATTAATTCGACCCCAGCCCATTGAAATAAAACCATAAAAATGAGGGTATCGACGATGAAGCCGACACCACCCACCATAGCAAATGTCAATAATCTACTCATCACGTTACCCTATACCCAAGTGACTTCAAGATGCAGAATTCAGAGCGTTGTCATTGATTCGAGAGCAAGGAAAACAACGCTGTGTAATAGCCAGCTCTTCCCAAGTTGTTTGACGCAGCCATTTGTTTGACTAAAAAAGCGAGTCAAAGACACGCTCCCAAAGGGCGCTCTTTGCAAATATAAGGGCCTTGGCTTGTATACTTTGTTGCCGATTCTTGATTTCGACCCACTAGACCTTTAAATCGCCGCCGCGTCTAAAAACCAAGTCGTTCTCGCTGAACCTAGCATCTCGAGGTTATTTGGGTATATAACGCAGGTATAGAGCGTGCGCTTTGACTTAGCAGTAAACTCATTAGTACAGCTCAAGGCGTTATCATGGATCAACTTGTCAACTTGTCGTTCTTTACCAATGAGGTAGAACTTATTTAGTTGATTGAGCTCTGTTACATCTTCCAGTTTTTTCGCTTGTCCTTGGCTATAAAATTGACCAGAGAACGGACGTTTCCCAATGTAAAAAACAGGTGCATTGTCGGTGATCTCTGCAAATAGAATACGATCACTTCGGCTGTCTGCTTTGCCCATGTTTAAGACCAACATAGCGATCATAAGCAGCACAGGTAACACTGCTGCCGTGCCAGTAAGCCACTTAAAGTCATATTTATCCACTAACATTGCAATCAGGATACCCAATGCTGGAACACCTGGTAGCACGTAGGCCGGCAAAATGTTCCCTGCCATAGTGAACAAAACCATTGGCGAGATCAGCCAACACATTAAGAAACTGAACAAGCCTTGATGATCCGTTTCTATTGATTTGATTGTGTGTCGGCGCTTCCACACCAGAACAGGCAACACGAGCGACCATGGCGCAGCCGATTGCAGCCAGAATAGCCAAATCATGCCACGTGGTTGGTCATGAGCAGAACCATATAGATCCCCCTCCCATCCACTTACGACAAAGCGTTTAAAGTGCTCACCAACAATGAAATAATCAATGAACCCCGGCGTCGCCATCTCCGCCATGATGTACCAAGGCAGTGCGATCGCCAACATCAACGCTAAGCCTGAAATCAATGGAAAACGCAGCCACAAGGCTTTAAAAGCACCAAAAAAGCCATGCTGAATAACCAGCCAAGGAAAGACAGCAATCCCCATGATAACAATCGCAACCGGACCTTTTGCGAGTAACCCACACGCCAGACCGAAGAACCCCAGATAGCCCCAAAGTTGGCTGTGTTTGTCTTTTCCGAGCCAACAATAATAAAAGCCAAACATAGCCATTGTCATAGCTAACGTGAGTGCCATATCCGTCATCACCGCGCCCGCTGCAATCGAGAAAATGCCACATGTTGCCAACACTAACGATGCGACAAGCGCACTAAAACCAGCACGATACGCCATGGCTGCAACAAAAATAATAGTCGCGACACCCGCTAACCAATGAGGTGCGCGCACCGCAAACTCATTTAGCCCAAATAACTCAATGCCATACGCACTCATCCAAGTAAACAGAGGTGGCTTACCCCAAAATGGCACGCCGTAATCAAATTGTGGGGTGAGCCAATTACCGGTCTCCACCATCAAACGCGCCATTTCGCCATAGCGAGCTTCTGTCGTATCCATAAGTGGATACGTAGCCAAAGAAATAAGGCGAAGTAACAACGCGAACGCCAACAACAGCCATAGGTGGGTTTTATTAATACTCATGACGACGCAGATTCTCCAAATTTAAACTTCATAGCTTGGATGGTTTGATGTTTTGCTGGTCGCTCGAAAACAGACTGGATAAGATAAAGAGGTCGTTGCTTGGTTTCGATGAAAATGCGCCCGATGTATTCACCAAGCAATCCGATAGAGAGCAATTGGACACCACCAAGTGCGAGTTGAACCACCATCATGGATGGATAGCCGGAAACTGGCTCTCCAAATACGACCGTTTTCATCACAATGAATGCGCCGTAGATAAATGCACTGAACGCAACTAACGCACCTGCAAGCGTTGCTAGGCGTAAAGGACGGATAGAAAAGGAAGTGATACCGTCCATCGCGAGTCCGATCAGCTTGAGGTAATTCCATTTGGTTTCACCGCAAAAGCGAGCATCACGTTCAAACGGCACCGTAACTTGCTTAAATCCAGGCCAAGAAAAAATGCCCTTCATATAGCGATTACGTTCTGGCAGAGCATTGATGTGTTTGACAACGTTGGCGCTTAATAAGCGAAAGTCTCCAACATTTTCCGGAACATCAAGCTTCGCCATACTGTTTAGGACTTTGTAAAAGCACGCCGCTGAAAAGCGCTTAAACCATGTCTCGCCATGGCGTTCGCTGCGCTGCATGTTGACCACGTCGTAACCTTCACGCCACTTAGATAGCATCTTTGGAATAAGCTCTGGTGGATCTTGTAGGTCGGCATCAATCACGATCACAGCTTCGCCATGACAATGCTCAAGACCGGCACTCATCGCCGATTCCTTACCAAAGTTACGGCTAAGTGCTAGACAGCGAACGTCGCTAGAAGATTGAGAAAAGTTTTGAGCAATCATTAAACTGTCGTCTTTGCTACCGTCATCGACATACACGATTTCACATCGCTCAGGTATGTCATCCAATACTGCTGTGAGACGACGATGGAATTCTGGCAAGACTTCTTGCTCGTTAAAGAATGGCACCACAACAGACAAGACTGTTTTAGGCTCAGCGTGTTGGCTCACCTTTGAAAAGGTTGCGGCGTGAATGTTGAAGGTTGACATGCTACTCTTCCACTAAATCCAATGAATGGATGCAGTCTACAAGTCACCATGTGAAAGAGATGTTGTTGACATCTTTTTCACGCCCTTAGTGCATAATGTTCTGTTAAGAAAAGTCCCTAATTTCCAAAACCTGCCAAATTGGAGAGAAATACATGAAACGCGTACTTTTGGTCGAAGACAATCGAGAAATTGCAGGCATGCTGTTCGACTATTTTGAGTGTGCGGGTATGGAACTCGATTACGCTGACAATGGCGAGCTTGGTCTGAAATTAGCGATGGAAAATACCTTCGATATTATTCTGCTTGATCTAATGCTACCTCGCATGGATGGCTTGACTGTGTGCAATAAATTACGCGAAGCAGGCAACAATACGCCTGTATTGATGCTCACCGCGCTCGACAGTCGAGACGACATGTTAAAAGGTTTCAACCACGGTGCGGATGACTATCTGACAAAACCTTTCGATCTAGACATATTGGAAGCACGCATGACCGCTTTGATTCGCCGTTATCGCGGTACGGTCGCGTCTTGCAAGTTAACCTATGGTGAAGTCTCAATCGATCAGAAAACCCGTAAAGCATATCGCCAAGATAAGCTTCTCGCCCTCAATCCGACCACTTATACAATTTTGGAAATGTTGGTGAAGAACGCACCAGATGTCGTCACTCGCGAAGACATTGCATTTCGTCTATGGCAAGAGAACGAGCCGAACAACGACGTACTGCGCAGCCATATCTACCAACTGCGAAACCAAGTTGATAAGCCGTTCGAACGACATGTGCTCATTACGGTTCCAAAAGTTGGCTTCCGCTTGGAGACAGGTGCATGATCAACCGCTTACTTGCCAGTACTCAAAGCACACAAAGTATGACAGGGCGACTCGCTCTGTTTTTTTCTTTCGTTTCTGTCGTTATCGGTATTTTCTGCTTTGCACTCATCACTGGTGCTCTTTTATGGTCAGAAGATCGTGTCGGCGAGCGCCGGATCATGATCGATAAAAAAGAGGCGATCGAACACTTTCAATCTCATCCAAATGCAGGCGTTATACAATTAGACCTCTTGACCACCGCCTACAACGACATTGCCTTAGTACCTGCCCCATTTCAGAAGTATTTAATAGGTAAAAAACATTTTTTGGATGAAGTCGGGGATGAGCCAAGTTCAAGAATGATTTATATGAGCACCTACACCAGTAAAGGTGTAGAGCATCCAGTAATCCTCGTATCCCTGATTGATGAAATCGAAATTACCACCGAAGAGTTCATCATGGTGGTTGCTATGGTGCTGTCTATCGTCGCAATCTTGGTGTTCTTGTTTGGTAGCTTGTTACTGCGGTTATCACAACGCTTGATCGAGCCTGTTAACGCCCTAAAAACGCAACTTGACCAACACCAAGGTGATCCAACCCAAACCTTTAGTGTGCCGGAAAGTTCGGCAAAAGAGTTTCAAACCTTAGCGGATGAGCTTAATGAGTATCGCCGTAAGATCAATCAAGTAATCAAGCGGGAGCAAGCTTTTGCGCGTTACGCAAGCCATGAACTACGCACACCATTGACGGTAATGAAAGGCTCAAGCAGTTTATTGGCTAGAAGCGCCAGTACGGATTTTCAAACGCGACAGGTTCATCGTATTCAAGATGCAACGCAACAAATGTCGACGATGGTGGACGCCCTACTCGGCTTAGTGCGATATGAACGCAATACAGACGACTCACCCGTACGAAGCATTAGCGAAGAAGAGCTCACACAAATTATTGCGCAAAGTCAGGCGCAAGCGGATGAGAAAGCACTCAGTTTTGATGTGCAGATAGACGGTAACCCCAAAACGCGCGCTACCAATGCGGTCTTGACCATCATTCTTGGTAACTTGATCCGAAATGGCATTGCGGCAACGCCATACGGGGCGATCCATATTGGCATGAACGAAGATACCATTTGGGTTCGTGATGAAGGGGAAGGTTTTTCCAGTATCCCTCATTCAGAAGGACATGGGCTGGGTTTAATGATTGTGGATGACCTGTGTCACCGCTACGGCTGGCAATTTGACATCGGAACTCACCCAGATGGTGGATGCGAAGCCGTTATAAATCTTGCATTGGAACATCTGACCTAGCCAAGTGCATTCCCCCCTCAGGTCAAGGCACCGACTTGGCACTGTCGTCTGATGACGACTCCTGTGCGTCGATGCCTTTCGACTCCAAGCGTTGTAGAGTTAGGCGTTGTATAGAGATGCAGCTAGCGTACTCAATCGCTGATGCTTCTCAGAGTCCACCTCAGACGCGTCACCAACAGAAAGTAAATCTTCGATAAAGCACGCCAATGCCCTCGCCTCGATTGCTCTGATGGCTGCTTGCTGCTCGTCCGATAAATATCCGTAAATGCTCGCCGCGCCAAAGTCACTAAAAATCATCTGCCCTTGCGCGTTAACCAATGTGTTGTGAGCGTATAGATCACCATGACACACCTTGTTGTCATGCAGATGATTAAACACATCTACCATCTGCTCTACAATCAGTTCAATTTGAGTCATCGTCAACTTGAACCCTTCTGGGAAGGTGTCTCTAGTACAAGTTTCAAGAGTTGGTGGCAAACCCAAGTTGTAGTAGCTGTTTGGTATCAGCTCCATCACTAGAGCAAGCTCAGTACCATCATCCACTTGCGCGATAGATTTGACCAAGTTGTCATGATGACCAGCTTGTAAACATGCTTCAAGTTCATCATGAGGGAAACCATCACTGGTGACCTCGCCCTTGAACACTTTCACCGCCACTTCACTCGGGAAGTCATATTGAGCGTCAGTCCAGTTCGCGTGAGAAATCACACCACTCGCACCTTGACCAAGAACATGGTTAAGTGAGTAACTGCTTGTGGTCAATTTAGGCACACTGTCTAGCGAAGATGGATGCTTGCAGAATGGGTTACCTGCGAAAGCCAACCACGCCAATTTAGGCAGCTTCATCAATACATCCGGGAAGTACTCTAACTGGTTCGCAGATAAACGAATCAATTCCAAGTTGACCAAGTTTTCCATGCTGTTTGGCAGTTGCTTGATGCGATTGCCCGCCAGAGCAAGCTTTCTTAGGCGCGACCTTTCACCCAGACTGTTTGGAAGAACTTCAATCTCATTGTCTGTCAGGATCAGCCAGCGTAACTGAGTTGGTAGTGACGCTTCACTTACCTCTTTAATTTTGTTGGTTTTAAACCCAACCATCTCTAGGCTTGGAAGCTTTCCCAACACCTCTGGTAAGTGCGTGAACAGGTTGTTCGAAGCAAAAATGATTTTTAGCTTGGTAAGCTTTTCTAATTCTTGTGGTAATTCAGACAGTGCATTGCCAGATAAATCTAATACTTCAAGCGTGTCTGCAAGCTCTAAAATTTCCATAGGAAACTCTGTCAGCCCTTCCGCCAACTTTAGTTGTTTAATTCCTACTAATTGTCCTGTTTTTAATTGTTCTAGAGTCTGCAAAACCAAGCCTTCTGATTGAATAGAAATAAGCGGCGTAGTTTACGTGGCTTGAGGCAGAAAGGCGAGCCATGGAATATCGTCTTATTAAAGAAACCCATTGTGCTTATGATAGAGCATCAGGAATAACCGAATCTGATGCTCTGAAACCCAGACTTTTTATCTGGGTTTAATGGCGTTACACTACGCGCCCTTTTTAACGGCAAGGTCGCGTGGTTGGACACGTCAGCAGTAGCATGAAACTCTCTGAAAGCCCGATAACTCAACATAACTTTAATGGTCACACGTTTTTTCTTAAGCGTGATGACATGCTGCATTCTCACTTTTCTGGGAACAAAGCACGTAAATTTATGGCGTTGATGGAAACACAGAACAGCGATACCAAAACGCTCATCAGCTACGGCTCAGCTCAATCCAATGCGATGTACTCTCTTGCCGCTCTGGCGCAAATCAAAGGTTGGAACTTCGAGTTCTATGTTCAACATATTCCGTCTTGGCTTAAAGACTCCCCTATCGGCAACTATCGAGGTGCGCTTGATTTAGGAATGAGCATCACCGCGATGCAAGACCTTGGTTCAACACTGCATCCAACCGAATACATCGAGCAAGTACGAGGCTTGGACGATACGACCTTGGTCGTCCCGGAAGGTGGTAAAGCGAAGATTGCCGAAGCTGGGGTAAAACAACTAGCGAGAGAGCTGCTTGATTGGACACGCCTTGAAGGCAGAAAACAGTTTGTAGTGGCGTTACCATCGGGAACCGGAACCACCGCACTGTACTTAAGTAAACACTTAAAACCTCATGGAATCGAGGTCGTGACCTGTGCTTGTGTGGGTGATGCGCACTACCTCACTGAGCAATTCAACACGCTAGAAACCGAAAATCACCCCACTATTCTCTCAGTACGCGATAAACATCATTTCGGTCGTTTATATCAAAGCGATTACGAGACGTGGAATGCGCTCTACGATCAAACCAACCTAGAATTCGATCTACTGTATGACCCTTACATGTGGCAATGCCTACAGCCGTGGTTGGCAGAGAATGAAGATAAAACGTTGATTTATATCCACCAAGGTGGGTTACTTGGCAACGAATCGATGTTGCCAAGGTATCAACGAGAATTTGAATAAACGAAGTAGCGTTACTTAATAAGCGCTAGGATAGATTTGAACTCTGGCGCTCTGCAATCTTCTACCATTTCATACAAGCACATCTCTACGCTCGTCAGGCCGACTCCGTTTGCGGTTAACTTTGCTAGTGCCAGTGCTTTGTTTGCCGCTGTTCGCGAAGAGACACAATCGGTCACAAGCTCCACTTTGAAGCCCATTTGACGCAGCGATACCGCCGTTTGATATACGCAAATATGCGCTTCGATACCACAAACTAACCACGTATCAACATTGGCGTTTTCTACTGCAAGTTTGAATGTTGGTTCTTTCACACCATCAAAAGTGTACTTTGCGATCGGCAAGTGCGCCTTATCCAACACCTCTCGGATCGGTTCTACTGTTGGTCCCAAACGTTCCGGATTTTGCTCAAGCCAAACAATCGGTAAATTCAGAGCTTTCGCGCCTTTGACTAATTTGGTGGTGCTTTCAATCAAGGCTTCACTTTCGTGCATCAAGGTTGCGAGTTTACCTTGTACATCGACAACAATAAGACCAGTTGTATTTTTCGATAGCATTCTTATCTCCTTTGCGGGCTTGAAGCGCCTTTCTTTGTTGCTCCAAGCTTTCGAACATAATCAATGTATACCCAAGTAACCTCGAAAGACGCGGCGGCGATTTAAAGATCTAGTCATTCTAAATCAAGAATCGGTATCTCTGCCGTCAAGCAAAGTGACAAAGTGACTGTCTGCTCACGCTATTTGAATTTTTCTCTAAACAAATCAATCAACGCCTTTACCTTATTGGGTAAGAACAAATTAGAAGGATAAATCAGTGTCAAATGCTGCTTAGGATGGGTAAATTCCGGCAAAACCTCCACCAGCTTGCCGTCCTCCAGCGCTGGCTTTGAATGCACCTGTGGAATAAAGGCGATGCCATTACCAGCAATTGCCATTAGACGTAGCAAATTTAAATCGTCCGATCTCACAGCGACATGAAGTTCAGGGTCTAACAAATCGGCGTTGTAGCGATTTGTTAGCAAACGGTGATGCTTTAAATCTTCCATACTTTGCAGCGGTGGATGCGCTTCAAGGTAAGCTTGAGATGCAACGAAGTGGCTACGATATGGCAACAAGCTGAATTGAACGTAACTGTCATCAGACACTTTGGCCACACTCGGTAGGAGTTGTAGATCGAACGCTTGGCGCTTGAGATCCACACTCTCTTGATGGTTTTCAATCTCAACCGACATCTCAGGATAACGCGTGGTGTACTCGTTTATAATCCAGTTAAATGCTGCCGAGCTCATCAAGGCGGATGGAATCGCGACACGCACTTTCCCCGTCAACTCTTGTTGATATTCATGCATGACATTCAAGCCTTGCTGAATATGTTCTATCGGTTGCCCAACCAATTCAAACAAACGCTTACCATGTTCGGTTAACTCTATCGTTCGTGTTGTACGGATCAATAATGGGCAGCCTAAGGCTTTCTCTAATTCCTGCAAGCGACGGCTTACTTTTGAGCGCTGCAATTGATTTGCCTGCGCTGCCGCGCTAATGCCACCGTGCACCACGGTTTGGCTAAACAAGTGAAGATCATCAAAGCTTACGTTCATTGTCCTACTTTTAGGTCGCTCATGCACTTATTGCCATTCTACTGAACTGTGACCAACTTCTCTATAATCCTTTGTCTTATTTGCTTGTTAGCCCCATAAATTCAGGTATCAGTTATGACAGCGGATCATAAATTCAAACACTGGATGCGAACACTTATTGTCCTGTTCATTGTACTATTTTTCTACATTATTATTGCCGACCGCCACGCTCCCATCACCACCGAAGGTCGAGTGCAGGGCTATGTAGTGCAAGTTGCACCTGAAGTCTCAGGAAAAGTCACCGACGTACTGATTGAAAATAACCAGTCAGTCCACCAAGGTGATGTCCTATTCAAGATTGACGATAGAAAATACAAGATTGCTCTAGAGCAAGCCGAACTGTCTCTACAATCGGCATATGAAAAAGAAGCGACCCTTTACTCTCAACGTGAAGCTGCGCAAGCAAACATTGCGCGCGCCGAAGCGACTTATAACAACGCTCATCGTGAGTACACACGATTACAAAAGCTATCTAAACAAAAGGTGATTTCACAATCCACGCTAGACAACGCTTATGCGCAAAACCAAGTCTCTCGCGCGGCACTTAAAGCTGAACAACAAAACCTGAAAGTGATTGAAGCGCAACTGGGGGATAAAAAAGGGCAAAGCACTGCGGTACGTATTGCCCAAAATGGCATTGAAAAAGCCCAGCTCGATCTTGCCAATACGGCAGTCATGGCACCAAGCGACGGCGTTGTAACGAACCTACAGTTAGAAGTGGGTACCATGGCAAACACTAATATGCCAATGCTGACATTTGTCCCAACTGGTTCTATGTGGGTTGCAGCAGATTTTCGAGAAAAATCCGTCGCAGGAGTTGATAAAAACTATCACGCAATGGTGGCGTTCGATGCCAACCCAGGCTCAGTATACGATTTCGATTTATCCAGTCGTGATTATGGTGTTGCTGCGGCACAACAAACGCCGAACGGTGCACTGACCAAAGTAGAAGTAAACAATCGTTGGGTACGTGATGCGCAGCGCACTCGCGTTAATTTGACCAGCCAAGAGGCGCTTCCTTCATCGTTATTCGTCGGTTCACGTGCCACCATTGTGCTTTACCCAGACAACAGTCCATTCTGGGAACTGATGGCACAAGCACAGATCCACCTCGCAAGCTGGTTCCACTTTATCTATTAGGTGGCAGTGATGAAGACACTACGTATTTGGTTTGGCTGCTCAATGGGATTGGCATTGAGCATGATCTTTGGTTGGTCTTACGGCTTTTTTGCCATCATGCTGCCATTGTTCGTTCTTGGACGCATGGACCACTTCAGCTTACCCTTAGTTTTGATGGTCTTCTTCTCCGCAATTTGGACCACAGTACAAGCGACCTTTATTCTTGAATACCTTCAGTTTCATCCCTTACTAATGTTTGCTGCGGTGGGCATTATGATGTTGTTTAAGTGCGTTGCAATGATGAACCCAAAGACGTATTTATTTGGCTACATGGGGTTATTGGTTGGCTCGATTGTTCTGAACTTTGCTAGCTACGATTTCATGGATATTGAAGAGTTCAACGTCAATCTTTGGGTGATCTCTTTCAGTAACATCTTCGTCTGTGCTCTCACTTATTGGTTATTCCCAGAGCCAGAGTCGAAGATCTTGCAAACAGAAATGACCACGCCAGTAAAAAGCGATATCGACTACATCAGCCAAGTTGCTATGGGTTGGGTGGTAGCAATGGCGGCATTTTTGGTGTTCCAAATAGGTGATTTGTACGACTCGCTTTCGGCGCAGGCTTCGATCCTCATCATCCTAACGCCAATGACACTGGCGGGCTCAATGGCCATGGCGAAAATCCGTATCATCGGTACAGCGCTAGGTTGTATCGCGGGTATGGCGGTGCAGTTAATCTTGGGCAGTTGGTTTGGCTACGGTCTGTTGTTTTGGCTGGCGTTTACTATTGCAATGGGACCTTTCTGCTTATGGCTAACGAAAGGTCAGGTCAAAGCAGCTATCGCCTTCTCGGCAATGTCAGCGTTATCTGTACCACTCACCACTTCCTTAGTGCCTGAACAGAAAGACGCATTCTTCTCCATCTTGTACCGTTTTAGTTCGATATTCGTAGCAGTGCTGCTGACTGCCATGGTGATGTGGGTAGTACACCACTGGATTCGCGTGATGTTATTGAAGCATCCTGAGGTGAAGAACGTGGAATTGAATTAAGCCTTGTCTGAGGCGGAAAACGAAGTATGCCGCTCATTTTACTGTGAGCGGCATTCGAGCTTTATATCCCGTAATGCTTAACTAAGGTTACGCGCTTAAGCCTGAAGTGAGCTCATCAAACTCAATAGCGATTGTCGCTGTTCATTGGGAAGTGCTGCAAATAACGTTGCCATTTCACCAAAAAACTCGGGGCCCATTGCGGCAACCAGCGCTAGCCCTTGTTTTGACAACGATATTTTAACTGAGCGCTTATCAACTAAATCATGTTTTCGGACGACAAGCTCTTTTGCTTCTAAGCGCTCCAATCGGTTTGATAGTGCGCCTGAAGATGGCAATAATGTCTGCTCTTTGAGTGCTTTTGCCGTCAGCTCATAAGGCTCGCCAGAACGGTATAATGTCGCTAAAACATCAAACTCCGACGGGTTTAATCCATGCTTCTTGCAAAAGTGGCTTCTGGTGTCAGAAAGTGAAGTACCAAACCGAACAAACAATGTCACAAGTTCAATAACATTTCCGTCCAACTCTTGGTTTATCGATAGCCACTGTTCTGCAACTTGCTTGCTCGTCATGCTCAAAATAATGAATCCGTGTAATAACGCTCTATACCATTCTACTCTTGCTGCTTATCACCACTGTGCCATACACGGCGATGCTGCTTTTTAAAAACAAGCTTTGCATCGAAGTAGAGAACTTCAAGAATAAGACCGAACGTAAATAGTACCATTACTGAAATTGCGAAAACATCTACGAAAAAGCCTATTAGGGTTTTAATCACTGCTTTTACCAAATCCAACACCTTCATCACCTCTTATTTCACTCATGCTTTTACTCCTTTCTCTTGCCTGACGTCCGCATGATCTGATTTTAGATTCAGCAGATCAGAGAAAAGATCAATTAAGGTGACTTTAACCTCATTTTGTGTTTAAGTAAATTATGTTTACTTAAACATAATTTACTTAAAACTGGATCGAGGCAACGCATGAAAATCATCTTGGCAATCTTAGCGCCCTTACTTTGGGGAACGACTTACGCCGTCGTTTCATCAGAGTTTGTGGGTTGGTCACCTTTTGCACTAGCAGTATGGAGAGCCCTACCTGCTGGCTTCATCCTATTGATTTTAAAGCCAACTATGCCCAAGTTATCAGAGCTCCCTGCTCTACTTTTAATTGGCTTCCTTAATATTGCGTTGTTTTTTGGTTTGTTATTCGCTGCAGCACTGCGACTGCCTAGTACTTTGGTTGGAGTAGGCATGATCGCTTTGCCTGTTGTGAGCTTGGCAATCATGGGGATCGCGCATCAAATCAAACCCTCCGTGATCCAATTGATGTCGGCAATGGTGCTATTGGCGTGTTCCGCTTATCTATTCTTGACCAGCCGCGCACCCATCAGCCTATCAGCGGTATTACTCTTGGTTGGTGCCATGAGTGCATTGATTGCAGGAAGTGTTGTTGCTAAACACGTGATAAAGAAAATCCATTGGTGGAAGTTACTGACATGGAAGCTCATCTTTGGCGGCATCATTTTATTGCCTCTCGCCTATTGGGATGTTTTTTCGGGGGGAATCATCGCGGTTCCTTTATTGCCAGAGAACTTAGAACAATGGCTAGCGATGGGTTGGATTGTCATCGGGTTAACCTCAGTGGCCTACGGAGCTTATGTCTATACCATCCCTTTAATTACCACTAATGAGCTCAGCTTCTTTGGCACCTTTAACCCGATTCTGGCGATGATCTTAGGCGTCACACTCATGGGAGATTCCCTGACTCACGTACAGATTAGTGTGATGACATTAATGGTCGTCTGCAACTTGATCGCCCAGTTCTTTGAATACAGGAAGAAGCTCCCTACTGAGCAGGAAGTAATCAATTATTAACCTCTGGTGTCGTTAACATTGTGCGTAAAGAAAAAACCAAGCACTCAGTCTTGGTTTTCTCTGTATCCTTAACTATCAATACAAAAATTAATCAGCAATCTCGTTGCGGATGATTTGCGCCCCTAAACTCAGTGCATTCAGCTTTGCAGTTGAAACTTCACGAGGTAAAGGTGCCATGCCACAGTTAGTACAAGGATAGAGTTTGTCGGCATCGACATACTTAAGTGCTTCTCGCAGTGTATTTGCTACTTCTTCTGGCGTTTCAATCTCGTTGGTTGCCACATCAATTGCACCAACCATCACCTTCTTGCCACGGATCAGTTCAAGTAGTTCGATAGGCACGCGCGAGTTGTGACACTCAAGCGAGATAATATCGATGTTTGATTTTTGCAGTTTTGGGAACACTTCTTCGTACTGTCGCCATTCAGTGCCTAAAGTTTTCTTCCAATCCGTGTTAGCTTTGATGCCGTAGCCATAACAAATATGCACTGCCGTTTCGCATTTTAGTCCTTCGATAGCGCGCTCTAAGCAAGCAATACCCCAGTCATTCACGTCATCAAAAAAGACATTAAATGCCGGCTCATCAAATTGGATAATGTCGACACCTGCCGCTTCAAGTTCTTTTGCTTCTTGATTAAGGATCTTGGCAAACTCCCATGCCAATTTTTCACGGCTTCCATAGTGAGCGTCGTAAAGCGTATCGATCATCGTCATTGGTCCCGGCAGCGCCCATTTGATCGGTTGTTTGGTTTGCTGGCGCAAGAACTTCGCATCTTCCACAAACACGGGTTTGGTTCGGCTTACTGGACCTACAACCGTCGGCACGCTCGCATCATAGCGGTTACGGATAGTCACAGTTTTTCGGTTCTCAAAGTCTACGCCACTAAGGTGTTCAATAAATGTCGTCACAAAGTGTTGGCGAGTTTGCTCTCCGTCACTAACAATATCGACGCCTGCCAGTTCTTGCTCTTGTAAAGAGACACGCAGCGCATCGCGTTTACCATCAATGAGTTCCTCGCCTTGCAGTTTCCATGGTGACCAAAGTGTTTCAGGCTCTGCAAGCCAAGATGGCTTAGGTAAGCTGCCTGCTGTTGAAGTCGGTAATAGTGTTTTCATCGTCATTCCCTTTCAAATTCTAAATTGATTACGCGTAAGCGGCAGACCATTGCTCAAGGATTGATTGATAAGGTTTAATGAAATGCTCCTCAGCAAATTTCCCTTGTTCAATTGCAAGCTGGCTGCGCTCTTCGCGGTCATAAACGATTTGGGTCAACGAGTGATCGAGGTTCTTCAAGTTTGGCTGGTAACACTGCCCTGCTACCGCGTTCGCATTGTAAATCTCTGGTCGATAAATCTTTTGGAACGTCTCCATGGTACTGATGGTACTGATCAGCTCTAGGTTCGAATAGTCATTCAAAAGGTCACCGAAGAAGTAGAACGCCAACGGCGCGACACTGTTTGGCGGCATAAAGTAGCGCACTTGCAAGCCCATCTTTTTGAAGTACTGCTCGGTTAGTGATGATTCATTTGGCTGGTATTCAAAACCTAGAACCGGATGCTGGTTTTCCGTGCGGCGGTACACTTTATTGTCCGATACACTCAAGCAAATCACTGGCGGCTTCTGGAAATGTTGTTGGTACGATTCTGATTTCACAAAGGCTTTAAACAGCTTGCCATGCAGTTCACCAAAACCTGCTGGGATACTGAATTTCGGCTGGTCTTTATTGTGGTCCAACAGTAAAACACTAAAGTCATAGTCACGCACATAAGAAGAGAAGTTGTTGCCCACAATCCCCTCGATACGTTCGTTGGTTTTGCGGTCAACAATGTTGGTTTTAAGCACTTCGATGGAAGGGAATGCTTCACCACTGCCTTGGATATCCATATCAACCGAGATGATTTCTAATTCCACACAATAGCGATCGCCAGTCGGGTTATCCCAATGTGCCAATGCATTAAAGCGGTTGTCGATCATTCGTAGTGCATTACGTAGGTTGTCTTGACGACTGCTTCCACGAGCCAAGTTTGCAAAGTTAGTGGTGATACGGGTGCTGTCTGACGGTTGGTAGTTCTCATCAAAACGAATGCTTTTGATAGCAAAGGTGAAATCGTTATTCATGGTGACTTGGTATCCTATTTCCTTAGATAAACGCTGACTGATTACTCGCTCTGTTCTTGGGGATGGTTTTGTTTTTTGATTATCCCAATCGTCAGTTTGCGCAGCGTTCTACCTTGAAGGATTCGGACTAAAAACAGCTGTACAGTGCCTGACACCAGAGCAGTCTGTTTTTTATACTTGCTTCATTGCGTGAAGAATATTGGTATTACTTCACGTTGAACATGAAAGAAATTCATGGCTTAGACAAAACCAGCCAACAAAGCGAATGAAAGTAATTATAAAAACTTACGTCCATACTTAATATCTTGCGATTCCCTCATCTTTATAATTCTTCTCATTCAAATAAGAACTATCAGAAAAATACAGAGAAGGAACACAATGGATATTTATCAAGAAAGTATCAGCTTTTTAGGTAACGGCGCGGATTTTGATGAAAACGGATTATTTCAGTGCGAGTTATCATCGGATACGAATAACCATGATGACGCACTTTTCTTAACCGTATTTAAGAACGAAGCCACCATTAACTTACACATGTCTCTCACCAGCCCTGTGGAGTTACCAACCCCTCTTCCAGAAAAGATTGCCATCGCGATTGGCGAACACGCACTTGAACCTTTCCGTGGTGGTTTTGGTATCGGTCTAATGCCTGATAGCCGAAGATTAACTATCTACAAGGTTATTTCTCTCTCAAACAAACCTCAAGATTATGTGCAGAACACTTTTCAGCAACTGTTAGAAAGAATGGAGCAATGGCACCATTTTATTGAGCAAGCGGATAACGCAGAGACAATCCCAGAAACACTTCCTGCTGGGATCTTTATTTAATCTCTACTGCGAATTCCCCTATTTAAAATACGAGTTTAATGTATGTCTACAATTCAAATTAATAGCCAGCATCGAGGTAATTTAGACCTCGCAGATATTCAAAATATCAAAACTAACGCCAAAGAAGGCGATACCGTTAAATTTGGTTCTGTATTTGGTAAAGAGTACAGCGTAACTAAAAATAGCGATGGTGACGTTACTCTAAAACAAAAAGAGAATCGCAGTTTTTTTAATCGTTTCTTTAGTAAAGCCGATTCTTCAAAAAACGGTGATTTAAAGCTGAATCAGATGAATCAGCAACTGCATAAAAAAGAAGGCAGCGGCAACGTTAAGGTCTTAACTTTGACCTATAACCAAGCAAACCAAAAGATGCCGGAAGACACAAAGAACTACTTCCAAAACCTGATTCAAAAAGGCGACTATGATGTAGTCTTGTTTGCGGAACAAGAGTCTAAATTGCTTGCTAACGATCTTGAGCTTGATGGTATGAACCTTCTGAGTCAAAACAAAATGAAAGTTATGACGAAAGGTCTTGGTGAAGGTGTTAGCTACACGTCAATGTCTGTTTTTGCAAAAGACGGCGTCGATATTAATGTCAAAAAAGAGTCTGAATACCGTCACGGTATCGGTGGTCGAAACATGGAATTCTTCATGGGTATCACTGGTAACAAGGGTGGCGTAAAAACGGCTTTGGAGATCAATGGTCAAGCCTTAAACGTCATTTCTGCACACTTGGACTCTAACAAAGAAGTCAAACGTGAATTCGAAGGTAACAAGTTGATGGAGGGGATCAAACCGAACGAAGAGGTTCTGATCACTGGTGACCTAAATGAGCGTGAAAAGCGTATCGCTGAAGGTTCTGACGTAATGTACGATCCTGTCGCACACGATGATACGCACCTTGCCAAGCACGGTTTTAAGTTCAAACCACTTAATAGCCACACCTACATGCAACTTGATAAGCACACTGGCAACATTAAACAGAAAGAAGGTCGCGACCGTCCTGACTTCGGTGAGCTCGATAATACCGGCTTAACCAACAAAACAGGCAACTTACAAAACCATGAAACCAGTGTTATCACTGAAGGTTTTGAGAACATCAGCGACCATAAGCCAGTACAGTCTACTTTTGAAGTAAGAGGCTTTTCTCAAAAGCTGATTGAAAACGCACAAACACATACAGCAGCAGACTTCAAAAATGAAGCAGCGTACTTAAAGCCTGGTACTGATCCGGCAAAAGCGACGTTTGATGATGTGACCTCAGCGAACCAAGCTCGTCTTGGCCTAGAAAACTTGAGTAGTGATGAACAAGCGTTTGTAAAAGAGAACTTCGCTAGCTTTATCATCGGCAAAGATGCCATCTTTAGCCAGCTAACAAGTGGCTTTATGGAAGAGATGGGTCAGCTTCACACTGCTAACCTGACCACAGGTCAACTACAGACTCAACAAATTGCATTGAGCGAGAAATACGAACAGCTAAGTGACAAAGTAAACGCTCAGTTTAACCAGCAGTTCGTTGCTAACCTTTAAGACAGACGCAACCAGAATACCTATTTGTGAATCTATCTAGATGAATAGGAATGATGAATACAAAAGGTGATCGTAAGGTCACCTTTTTGCGTTTTAGGACAGAGCCAATCCCGCCTCCCACTTCCCCGCAAGACCGATTAACTGCGACTTTCTACGGTTGAACCGGATCGAGCAATAGTGATTCACGAATCTGCTTTTCTTTGAAACTCGATAAGACAAACATCATCAGATAACCAAGACACAAAGCGACAATGATGGCGACGACATTGTGGGTAAATGCGGATATCACGTAGAACATAACAACTAAGGTCACGATACCTGACAAGCGAATAAACAAGCTGGTTTTGAAATAACCATTCGCTTTGATATACGCAAGTTGATAAGCGTTGAGCATCATGAAAATAAAGAAGATAGAAAAATGAAACAGCACTGGTACTGCACCCATATATTCCGGCGGGAAAAGCCCAGCGACAATGTTTGAACCAAACAGCAGCATCGTCGTGAAGAAAACAGCGCTGACAATAAACGACAGTTTAAACACCCAACGTCGTATCAACTGAATCTCTTGGTATTCCCCGTTACGGATTTTGACCGACAGCTCTGGCAATACGAACCGGTAGATAGGGAAAACAAACAACATGGTCATATACGTAAATACTGGGCGAACTACCACCTGAAAGTCCCCCAGCTCATCGACACTAAAGTAACGAATCGTCAGTAACACCGCGATGTAGATCATCAGAATGCTGGCACCCGCCTCAAGCGTAGCTGTAAAACTCTTCTTCACATAACCAAACATGTCCGGATCTAAACGTACCGGTTTAATTGGGAGAGTAGAAATCACTTTGCGGCGGCTGATGTACATGTACAAAGCGGTAATGAGTGAAGAAATGGTCAACCCATAAAACAATGCCGTTAGTGCGCTGTATCCAGCAACATAATAGGCGAACAAAAACAGAAGAACATTGAGTGAAGGGTCAAGCCAAGTCGTACGGTTAGTAATATCGTACAGGCGGTACATCGCGACGAGGTTCGTAAAGTACAGTTTAAGTCCAAGACCAAAGATTATCCCGACTAACTGAAGATACTCCACTCCGATACTAAGGCTGTGTTTGATATAGGGAATCACACCTCCCCAAGTAATCAAAACAACCAAAATCAGAGTGAATCGAAAGATATTAATAATATCCGTATCATTCTGAGTTTGAGAATAAGTAACGACCATAGAAGATCGAAACCCAGTCATTAGGATCATAGAAAGCGAGATGATATCAACCACACTGTGAAACAGGGCTAGGTCGGTTTTCGGCACCCAAGCAGCAAGCCAGATTTTGAATGTAAACCCGATGCCTATACTGACTAAGGTCGCCCATATTCCAGAAAGAAACGCATTCTTTACTTTGGTCACTGATTCTGACTGCATTCCAGATACTGATGTCCATTTAACTGAGATCTTTCATGTTATTGAAAGTAATTCTCATTTACAAGCAAGTTTTATATGACCAAACAAAGGTTGCAGAAATACAATCTACTTAACTTCTCAACCGTAGAAAGCCCTTCAAACAAAGGGCTGAACAGAAAACATTCGATCCATATTCCTAAACCAATCTCACTGAATCCTGCGCCTTGAGGTCACTTGGGTATATATCAATCACACATTACTGCGGATTCTTTCTTTGGCAAAGGTATAAGCGCATGCCAACTTGATTGATGTCCAGCCATGAGATTGACCCCCACTGAATTTGACCCGTAATCTCACTTGATCCCCACCATGAGACCAAGACAAGGTGTTTTGAATTAAAGAAGGAGTGTCTCGATGCACCTGAACTTTGGTAATCGAAAAGTCATGTTCTAGCACTGCATACTTGTTGTCCGCATAATAGACCACAACCACCAGCGCACTACCCAACAACGCTTTAGTGCCTTTAATAAGCTTTTGTGGCTCACTTTCTACCGCGTTAGCGAGTTGTTTACCAATATTGCCCGAGAGGCATTCCAACGTCCTACTTCGTCCTGCATCATCATTAATGAACGTTTCTTTAAGCACCTCAAGCGTGCCATTGAGCTCTTCTTGTCTGAGGTCGAAATAAGTGTTCCCCAGAATTTGCCCAATACCCGGGTTTTTACAGTTAATGGTATTGGTCGCCTTAGCAATTGCCTTCAGAGAGATAGGTTCCGTTACGTACTTATCTCCTACTCGTAGCACTAACTCAATATCGGCAGTGTTGAGGCGGTTGTCCAAATACGCATCAGGCACTAGCTCGATAGAATCGATCTTAAAGTCACCATGCTTTTCTTTCAAAAACGCGCTTAAACCATCCACTGCACCAACAGAAGTCGCTCGTATCCCTTCGAACTCTGTAGCAGTAATATCCGGTGAATATTTCGCGAACATCTCAATAAACGCATGGTTATCAAGCTGGATGACATTTGGGTTTACCTTGAGAAGCTGAGCATAAAAAATAGCTTCGGAGCACTTGCCGATTGCGTTGGAATTCGCTTTCCCACCTTCAGGTTTATGTGTAACAGACAAAGCATCGTTAAACTGCTGCAAAGATCGCGCATTACCCTGAGCGATCTTATTCTCAGCTTTAGGTGTTGCGTAGCTGGTCGCTAGCTTGATCGCAGAGTCAGGACCACTTTCAAACTTAAATCGGATCAACAGCGTAATATTGTCGGCAGTAATGCCAACGGAATTCGAGCCAACCTTGGATATGCTGACGTTTTTTATCTCGTGAACATCAATTTTAAATTCTTTAACACCCTTTAGCCTTTCGCCATCATACTGAGTAATAACATTGAAGGAGTCAGTCATAAATAAGGAGTTAAATGCCTTTTCGATGGTTTCAGAGGCTTGGTTATATTCATCCAGAAACAAGCCAAAGCATTTCTCTCTCAGCTCATAAAGAAGCTTACTGCGAAACTCTTCAAGTTCTTGCGTGAACTTAGGACAAGACTCTTTTAGTAAACGCTTCAATTCACGTTCTGTCGCCTCATTAGACACATCACCCACTATGCGATTAGCACTATCGAGTAAAAACTGACGGTAAACCTTAGCAAAGTAATCATTGAATTCACTCTGAAGGGAAGCTGATCCAAAGTATTTTGCAATAAAGCTTTTTGCTCCTAAATTCTTTGGCTGTATCACTCTTTTAGGCCTTATTTTGAACAGGTTGACACAAACAACGTCTCCATTAGCTAGATGCAATGTTAGATCAGGAGCGACATTTGAGTTGTCAGCCTCAAATTTGTTCGTGACTTGAGAGATGTTACTTTGCTGCTCAATGATAAATCGCGCAGTCCCCGAAGCAATCCCATCAGCTTTCGGAAGCGTTTTCGCCTGTAAATAGCGCTGGATTTCAGAAGTAACCGCTTGAACGTGGAGATCTCCACTTTTTCTTGGCGTTGGGTTTGGCATAAGTTTATCCGCTATGAATGTCATATCACGCTAGCATGAAACGTAGATTCGACAATGGCACATTAGCGCAATCTCAGCAACTAGAAGAGTTTATCTAACAGATTGATAAGCTTATTTAAAAACCTAGCTCACGCTTTTTTTCGCTCAATATTCAATAAAAAAGCGCATCTCAGACAAACATCCAAGTGCGCTTTCATCAACAACAGTCAAGTATCAACAGTTAAGTATCAACGCTTAAGCGAACGATAGACACCTAAGGACAATCTCTAATCCGGTTTGCGGTCTGAAATCACCTTACCATCTTTAATCGTGATGATGCGTTTAGTACGCTCTGCCAAAGCGTTGTCGTGTGTGACGATGATGAGGGTTCGACCTTCTGCATGAAGTTGGTTGAACAAGGCTTCAATCTCTGCACCTGATTTGGAATCCAAAGCACCAGTTGGTTCATCGGCAAGGATAATTTGCGGGTCATTAACTAAAGCTCGTGCAATCGCAACCCTTTGTTTTTGACCACCTGAAAGCTGGTTCGGCTTGTGATCGAGTCGATCCCCTAGTCCCACTTGTTCTAATAATTTTGCGGCACGTTGGCGACGCTCTTTAGCTTTGATACCCGAATACACAAGCGGTAATGCGACATTATCTAGAGCCGTTGCGTATTCAAGCAAATTAAAGCTCTGAAACACAAAACCAATCTTTTGATTGCGAATCCCTGCTAGAGCATTAGCAGTTAAGCTTGCAACATTTTGACCACCCAAAAGGTATTCACCATCCGTCGGTTTGTCCAGGCAACCAAGCATATTCATCAGCGTCGATTTGCCAGAGCCAGATGGTCCAAGAATAGAAAGAAACTCTCCTTGGTTGATGGTTAAGTCAACGCCGTCTAGTGCACGTACTTCGACCTCACCACTCGCGTAGTACTTACAAATATTAGTCAGCTCGACAAGCGGCTTGTTCACCATGCTTTCTCCAGAGTTATTATTATTCACTTTGTAGTGCCTCCAGCGGACTCACTTTGGCTGCCCGATTGGCAGGTAACCAAGCTGACGCGACGCCGATAAACACCAAGGTAGAGATCACTATCGCAACCACAGTCCACGAAAGTTCTGGAACCGGTTTACCGAGATCCTCATAGAAGACATTCCCTTCTAGATTGATGGCACTGATTGCGGAAATGAGACTGTAGGTAACACCGAGCCCCAACGCGCCTCCCATCATCATGGTCATTAACGATTGAACTAAGTAATGCAGACGGATCGCCGTTGGCGTTGCCCCTACCGCCATACGAACTCCAATATCTCGGGTAGAGCGTTTAACAGTCGCGTACATCACATTCGCGATCCCAACACCAGCCACAGCTAGCGTGACAAAACCAATAATGCCGAGAAAGCTTTGCAAACCAATCAGGAACTGCTGCATGCTCTTTTGTTGCATGAACATATCTTCCACTTGTACGACTTGTTCATCACTGACACTGGCTCCATGTTTACGCGCAATCAATTGGCGAATGGTTTCAGCCAACCTCTTGCGGTCGGTCTCCGATTTTGGCTCAACATTAATACCACCAATATCACCATTTGCATGAAAGCGTTGCCAAGTCGCAAGCGGAACAAAGCTCGAATAATTGATGTCATCGCCTTGCTCAACGCGTCCACTGTTTTTGGCAAGTACCCCGACCACGGTAAACTCTTCGCTACCAATTTTAACCTTTTTACCAACCGGATCGGCTTGCAAGGTAACAGCGGCAAACCAGTTAAAATCATCAACTGGGTTGAACAAATCCGCTGCTAATGAATAACCGAGCACAACCACTTTGCGCATCTGGTTTTGATCAAGAGGATTCAACCATCGCCCGCCGGGTAAAGGCTTCAGATTAGTCATTGATGCGTAATCCGTTGGAACCGCGAGCGGCTTTTGCCATGATCCTCGGTTTCCTGCTGTGATGTTTTCATTCCATTTCGCGCTGGGTGCTACACTGGCTACTTCAGGTAATGCCTTGATGACTTTAGCGTCATCTATTTTAAGCGTAAGAAATTTACCTTGATGAAAAGCGCCATGATCAACCGTCGCAATCCCCCCAGTCAGATAGATCAGATTACCATTGCCATTTTGCGCCGTTTTCAGCACGCCCTGTCGAATTCCCTCACCAACAGCCAGCATGGCAGCGATACAAAGCGTTGCCCATGCCACCGCCAAAATCGTTAAGCCTAAACGCAACTTTTCTGCTGACATCTCTTGGAAGATTTGTCTCATTGGTAACAGCATGATTATGCCCTCGCACTCAAAGCAATTACTGGTGTGAGACGAGAGGCTCGTCTTGCAGGAAAGTATGACGCCATCAGTGCCAAAATCAGCGTGACTAAGAGTGACCATACAATAGAGCCGAGTGTTATCACCGGTATACCAACCCATTCAGGAAGGGTGATTGAGCTAAGTAAGGTCACAATACTATAAGCAAACATCAGCCCAACTCCGGTTCCAACAGCAACAAGAATGAGCCCTTCTAAAATAAACTGATTCAGTATCGATTTTTGAGTAGCGCCTATCGCCAAGCGAACCCCAATCTCTCTTGTTCTCTCAGTCACCGACAGAAACATAATATTGGCAACACCAAGTGCACCAACAGCCATGGTCATAGCACCACTTGCACCCAAGAACACCTGAATGCCACGGAAGATCCCCTTAATCAATGAGGCTCCTTCACTAAAATCTGGCATATCAATCGCATCTCTATCGTTAGGATCAAAATGAAGCAATTTCGCATAAAAGTCAGCAACGTTTTTCCTAAATGAATAGGCATCCATACCCGCGGCAGGCTTCATCAACAACATCCATGGCTTGGTGTTCCACAGATCTCGATAGGTCGTTTGAGGGATGAAGACGGTACGGTTATCACCAAAAGAAATACCAGAGTCCTCATTTTTGAGTACGCCAATTACCAGAAAAGGAATGCCATTAACTTTCACTGTATTACCGATGGTAAGTGCACCCATCTTCGCGATTTGCTCACCTAATACTGCGACGCGTGTGTGATTGTGGATATCACTCGGTGAGATATGGCGCGAGCCAGTTTCAAACTTGCTTTGCATTAGTGAAAAATACGTCGAATCTATGCCACTCACATTACTCGATAAACGTTGTCCTTTTTCATTGGTAACGCTGCCATCCCACTTGGCATACACACTGGAAACATCCTCGACAAAACCCGCGCTCTTGATCATCTCAACTTGCTCTTGTGAAATACTGATTTGACGCCTAGCCGGTAAGCCTTGCCAAGCCTTACTTGTGCTTGAGGGAAATGCCACTTGGACGTTGTTCATCAAAAAAGAAAGCTGTTGAGTTTGATGACGATAGAAACCCTCTCCCAGCGCAATCAACACCACCACTGAAATGACACCCCAAGCAATAGCAATGATCGCCAACGCACTTTTCATACGATGCGCCATCAAAGTTTGCCAGGTTTGCTGCAATAGATTGGTCATGAGTTAAAAGCTCGAGAAATCAACGCCATCGTGTCATCATCCAGCTTTCCTGCGGTTTGAAGCAAACCAATGCGCTGACGCCAATAGCTGTACAAGTTGGTTTTTAGGCTATTTTTGGCTTCAAACAAACTGTTGTGTGCACTGATCACCTCTGAGACTTCCAACAATCCTGCATCGTAAAGCTTCTCTTTACTGCGTAAGACTTTCTCGCGAGAAAGCACAAGATCGTTTGCCATCAGCACTTGGTTCCAGTTGATCTCGACCTGAGTAAACTGCTGGATAACGCGTTTATGAATATCGATTTCAACTTTACGTAAATCTTGTTTCGCACTGAGGATATTAAGTGACGCTTCATCAACTTTAGCGCGCGTTGCACCGTTGAGGTCAATTGGCACGCTCAAGGTGATGCCAGCGTTGAACTCACCGTCTTTGCGTCGATCATCATCGTTGTAACCAATGTCACCTTTCAACGTGGGATAGTAACCACCTTTCGCTGAATCTTTGGCAAACTCACTGGCTTTGACATTTTGCGCAGCGACTAATAGCTCAGGACTGCTGTCTTTTGCCAGTTTCAACCATTGCTCTTGGGAGTTCACCAACATTGGTGGCTGGATGAGCGAATCAGTACGAATTTGATCGACATTTTGTGGCGTTTGGTTGATTAAAGCTGCCAGTGTCGCTCTTTTCACTTCTAAGTCAGCTTGAGCACTTAAAATACCCGCTTGTTCAGAAACCTGTGTCGCACGAATCTCTTCTACATCAACCGATTTCACTTTACCTGCACGATACCGCTTCTCGATTATTTTCAGTAACTTATTACCTTCTTCTAGCTTAGATTGTGCCAGTTGCAAATCGCCTTGCGCACTCGCAACATCCAGGTAAGACGATAGGAGCCTTTGCGCCAATTCGTTATGTGATTGAGTCAACTCCAACTGCGCTTTAAGGTAGTTTGCATTTGCTCGGTCTAAGTCTGACCACAAACTGCTGTCCCAAATGGTTTGAGAGAGGGATGCCCCGTAGCGGTTGATATTGTCTGCTGACTCACTCCAGTTTGAAGACGCCGTGGCAGTCAAACCGGGCAAAAGTGAACTGCGACTCGCATCAACACCGACCTCGCCAAGTTGCACGCCAATCTTAGCTTTTTCATAATTTGGGTCGTTTTGTTTTGCCTGTTGCCACGCTTGCTCGATAGAAATCGCATAGCTAGGTAAACTTAACGTGGCAGCTAATATCGCGCAGCCTAATTTGGACAAAGTTAACTTAGCCATGAGCGGCTCCCATCATCATGCTGTTGTCGATGATTTCTTCATTCAGTTCGACACCATCAAGCACTTCCACATTAATTCCATCTGATAGTCCGAGTTTGACTGGTTGTGAGTGGAAACCTTGTTCAGAAGTGTCTGGGATCAAAACGCTTGGTGTATCGCCATTAAACTGAAGCGCACGCTCTGGCAGTGTTAAAACATTTTCTGATTTCTTTAGCGTGATTTTTGCCGTCGACGAAAAACCCGAGCGCAAACGCACTTCTTTCGGAATACTTAGTTCGCCCACTTCAACGCCAAAGCCATTATCGAAACTTTTCGCGGATGCGTTTCCAGCAGGTGAGTTTAAGTTCTCAGACTGAATGGCAACTTTAGTCAGCACTCCAGAGATCTCAACATCTGGATAAGGAGCGACAGTGATCACAACTGGCATGCCCGGGGAAAGCTGAGCAGCATCATGTTCACTCACGCTGCCTTTGAAAATCAGGCTATTCATATCAGCCAGTGACATCATTGCCGTTGCTTCTTGGCTTGATTGTGTAGAAATAATCGGCTCACCGACTTCCACTTTACGGTTAAGAACAGTGCCATCAATCGGCGCATAAATGGTCGATGTCAAACGTGCATTCCCGATAGAGGCTTCGCCGCTACGAATCAACTCAAGGTTCTGACGTTTTTGCAATACATTCGCTCGAGCAGACTTAACCGCTGATCGCGCACTCACATACTCGTCATAGTTTTTAGGAATGATGTCCTGCTTGACCAAGCTCTCTAGGTTAGCAAGCTTTTGTTTGGCTGATTCAAGATCCGCTTCACTGCGCATCAAATCGGTAGACGCATCCGTCAGTGCTTGAGGTGTCGGGTTAGGACGCACCTTAATCAAGGGTTGCCCTTGTTTTACTTTTTCGCCGACGTTGACATAGATTTCACCAACGATACCGTCAATTTGTGACTTAATAGAAACCGAGTGCGCTGGAACAATATTACCAACAGCGACCGCTTGTTTTTCAATGGTTCCTTTTTCCACCGCTAGAGTTGGAAACGCTTCCGGCTGAGCCGAAGATTGCAGATAGTAATACGCACCGCCACCGAGCAGCGCAACGCTCACAGCAGAGACAAGCCAAGTTTTTGCCATCATTGATACCAGTTATTGTTGTGTAGTCTTGTGACCATCTCGTGAACACAAAGTTCTAGGATAATATCGGCTTTAATGTAGGATATTTGTCATATTTGGTATGGCTATGTAATCACTAAAAGACAATAGCCGGAGTGAATCGCTGAACTTGGCGTAAAATGATCATTGGTTAAATTTCAACACGGCGACCAGTTGGTAAATGCTCTAGGCGATCAACAAGCACTTCTTTCAGTAAATGATACGCCTTCATCCCCGTACAGTGACCCGTGTAAAACTTCTCAACAGGATATTCTGACAAGACTTTACCTAATGCTTTGATGTCGTCTTTAGTACCACCAATACTATTAAATACGGGCAAGCCCACGAGATGAAAGCCACCCACTACCGCTTCGATTTTGCAGTTTGGAAATGACTCAATGCTTTTTACTTCACTTCGAAAGCACCAACCTGCTGTTTTGATCCTATTAAGACTTGACGGAAGATCAAAAAACACACTATTATTCGCAAAACTGACCAATTGGTCAGTCGGTATTTAGAGCGAGTACTATGGACAAAAGACAGCAGATCATTGAAGTTGCAACGCAGTTATTTGCGGAACATGGTTTTGAGAAAACGCCTGTCTCCACCATTTGTGAGAAGGCTGAAATTTCAAAAGGCTTGGTGTTTCACCACTTCAAAAATAAAAACGAACTGTTAAGAGAAGTTTTTGTTCATATCACTCAGATTATCGAAGAAACAGATAAGAGTGATGAACACGTATCAGAGAATGACGATCGCTTAGAAGCAATGATCCACTCGATCTTCGATGGTATGACCGTTCCTGAACACCGCAAGATTTATCAGTTCAATTTTAGTGTGATGGTTCACCCGACCACGAGAGCGATTGTTGTCGATCTGATAGACGAACGCTACCAAGGTTTACAGGTATCCACTGAAGAAGTTTTTCGCTCACTGGGGCACTCGAACCCTGTTGTCGTGACAAAAATGTTCATCGCGGAGATCGATGGTATTGCCATGAACTATTTACTCAATGAGGACTTCCCTATCGAAGAAATCAGGCAAGAGTTCATCAAAAAGTACTGCTAAACCAACCAAAAAATCATGCACATCTCGTTGCGTGATTTTTTTGATCAAACTAACTGACTGCACGGTCAGTCGGTTTAGTAAATTAAATATAAAAACTAAGGAGAAACCAATGAATACACCTTATCAAATTCAATACGAAGCGTTCGCGAAAGCCGGTGGGCTATATGATGAGAGACACGCCAAACTCTATGCAGAATTTGCCGACAATCTTATTGCAGATGGCAGCTTTTCAATCGTCTATGAAGGCGTAGCACACGCCTGCTATACCCCTATCGTGATTGACGCAGCACCACACCTAAAATGCTATGTACTTGCACCACTTGCGGTACTACCTGAGTTCCAAGGCAAAGGTTATGCGACAAGATTGATGGAAGAAGCAGAAAAGCAGTTAAACGCTGACGTTATCTTTGTAATGGGCGATCCGATACATTATGCGAATCGTTACAACACGACTCACAGCGTATTACTACCTGTACCGTCCAATGCGCCTTTAGATTGCTGGTTTGCACGAGAGTTAGTACCAGGCACGTTAACTGGGGTTGGTGAGTCCACTTCATCCATCAAGGGACCTTTTTCTGATCCATTGATGTGGAGTCATCCAGACGAGCAAGTCGTCTAATATCAAAATCAATCTGTTATGCCCAGAGCACATTGCTTTGGGCATGCGGTGTAACCCAATCTATCTTAATAAGAGCATTGCAAGTGCACCGACCAATACACCGAATACAAACATTCCTACACTAATTAATATAAGGTTAGGAGAATTGCTAAAAGATGAAGGTTCGTTACTCCCATAGTTATCAGGTTTAGCATTGACCAAAAGTGCCGTGTATTCGGTATCAAATGCAGCCGCCAGAGAACGCCCCGTCTCCAAAGAAGCACTTCCGTGAAGCTCAACACGTTGTATGGTGCGTAAACTTAACCCACAGATATCGGCGAGTTGTTGTTGGGTCCATGCTTTGTGCTGCCTTAGGTGGCGAATTTTTGAGGTATCTAATTGCATCCATTCACCCTTTCCCACCAAAAAACACAGCAATAGTGACAAAACCAACAAGCAAACCACATGCAAAAGCAACACCAATGCCTTTGAGAATTTGGAGATGAGTTAGCCCAAATTCATACTCATCAATACTTCGATAACCCTTTTTTAGGAAGACCGTTATCATCCACTTACCGTTTAGGCAAATTTGGACTTCTAATTTCTCTCCTTCAATCTCAATCATATGACTGGATTTAAAGTACCAATTGGACTTTTGGGATACGAGTTCACCATCGACGTAAACCCACTCTTTGCCACTTAACATTGAGATTTGGACAGTAATGTCATGTCCTTTCCATTCAAAGTAGCTGGTTAAAATTGTTTTCCCTGTTTGCATCACATATCCCTATTCATTCAATGATGTTCACATCGTGCCGCAAGGTCGACACTATAAAAACGACGCACAGACGACAGTCGCCTTTTTGTCATGTGACACTATGGCGACAATGGTATGACAGTTATTAATTTTCAATAAGTTAAGTAATCAACTTGAGGACAAACCCCTGCCGTCTCCGTGGTTCAATATCCACTATTGCGGGCATAGAGAAAACAACTCTTGTTCTTCAGTTTGATATTCAGCCGCCTCTTTAGCGATAGCGATATTTTGCTTACTCGCCTTAAACTCAGAACCAGTGCCGGGCCAAAAATACCCTTGGTCATCATGACAGAGCACAATAATCGATGCTGCAGCTCCTAAATTTGGCTCATCTCCCTTCGCTGCATACATTTTGAAAGATATGTGAGACGAAAAATTCCCTCGAATCTCTTCGAGTACGTCAGCTTGAATTTCGTAGTATGCATCAACACCTTGCTTTATTTCTTCAAAACTCGTGAGCCGTAAAACGGCGGAATACGGTGCTTGATTGATCGCAACTCTAAGTGGTTCTTTTGCCATAACTTCTACCGCGATAAAAGCAATAAACCATAGCGTCCACTTCATGCTTATCCCCTTTTAAACCGCATACTTAAACAGTCCTGCGGAAACATACTTAACGCAGGAAATACCGTGTATTCCTTCAGCACGCCTTGTTTCTTAAATCCACATTTTTCCAGCACGCGAATACTGGCTTGATGGTCGATATGTGGGGTTGTGTAAATCTCCTCGACTCCGATGCTTTTCAGATGCTCGATACCAAGCTTACACGCCTGAGTCGTATACCCTTTACCTTGATAATTCCTAGAAATCCCAAAGTGAATTTCGCTACGACTTTTTTCAGGGATTAAGACTAAGCAACCAATGGGAACGTGGGTCGCGTTTTCTTCAATTGCGAACACCAAGATATTAGGGTGAGCCAACTCATATTGAGCTCGCCATCGACTGATCGCTTGTAACGTTTGGTTTGGGCTTTGATGGGCTTGTCGATTGAGGTACAAACACGTTTGCTCATCGCCAAAGTAGTTTTCAAACAAAGGAACGGCATCTATTTCTTCAAGGTATCTGATTGCCACATCTTGCGCTTCTCGCCTCATTGGCTCTCACCTTGATACACGTCTGGGTTCCATATCTGCATAAAGTTCTCGACGGACTCGATAGGCTTAAAGCCGAACTGTTCATACAGACCATGAGCATCACGCGTCGCAAGCATCATTCTGCGCAAACCTTGAAGATTTGGATGGGACACGATTTCAGAAACCAACCATTTACTAATGCCTTGCCCACGGTATTCCGGGAGTACGAAAACATCGGCAAGATAAGCGAAGGTGGCTTTGTCAGTAATTAGGCGAGCAAACGCGATTTGTTGATTGGACTCAGTAAACACGCCGAAACAAAAGGAGTTTCGCACCGCTTTATCTAGCGTGTCTCTCGGCACTCCTTTCGCCCAATAGCTCTGTGAAATGAAGTGATGGATGCAATCCAGATCCATCTCTTCAAAGGCAGTGCTAATGCGATATCCTTGCATGGTGTTCTCCCAATAAATCAAAGCTTCTCTGCGACGCAAATTAGGTTGTTTGAGTTTTCAGAAAACTTATCTTCTGTCCAAGAGCTGTATTTTTCGGTAATACATAAACCCGCCTGAGCAAGAAACACTTCAATTTCAGATAACTTTCGATACTTCAAATCAATGCTTGAGTGAGTTGTTGAACCATCTTGGTAGTGACGTTCTTTCTTCAAATAAAGGATTGCACTTTTAGCGTCATAACGTTCGCTCATTCCCATGTACTTTACTTCGCCTTTGTCGGGCAATTCATAGGTTTGCCACAACGACATTTCAGCATCAATTTCCAAGTTATCGGGCGTTGGTAAACGGGTATCAAAGATGAAACGCCCACTTCTATTGAGGTGATTGGAAATCGAATTAAGGACACCAACTAGCATCTTATCGGAGAGGAAAGCTTGGAAAGCATTGCCCGTCATGATCGCCATATCAAAGCATTTATCGAGAGAGAATTGAGTGGCATCCTGATGCAAAAAAGAAACGTTATCCAATCCCTGCGCTTTGTGTTTAGCATGTATTAACATCCCCTCGGCAATATCAATACCAACAGCGTTATCGAGTGGCTTTGCGACAGGTATGGTGACAATACCCGTACCACAGCACACATCCAGCAAACTTCGAGCACACATCGCGGTAATGTGCTTTTGTATCAGAGCGATATCATCTTCGTAATGTTTATCATACTGAGTATCGTATTCCATGCCTGATGCAAACTCACTGAGATCTTGTGTCTTCAAAAACAGTCCTTGTTTATTTAAGTGATTAACTTGGCTTTCGTAGCTCTAAGAGCAGGTAACGGCATATATAACCTGCACCTGATGTATAACCGACAAGATTTTCAAGCGATACGACTTTAAGCCCTGCGTTTTGGCTGAACTCGCGAACTTCGTTCTCGGTGTAAGCGGTGTGTACGACTGTGCCACTGTTGGTGTTTCTCGGCAGATCTTTTCCATCTGGGTCGTGACATTGGAAACTGATAAAGCAACGCCCATCAGCATTTAGCAGCTCAGCAATACATTGAAGTAGCGACTGGGGATCGACGAGAAATTCCGTGAATCCGAGAGCGGTAATGATGTCGAAGGTTTGATTGAAAAGTGGGGAAAAAGGTTGGTCAAGATCATGAACATTGACGCTTTGATATAAGTTGGTTTCGCGCGCTTTGTTCACCATATTGGAGGAGATGTCCAAGCCATGTAGAACGACATCAGGGTAATGAGATTTTATGACTTTCCCGATGCTGCCTGTGGCGCAAGCCAAATCAAGGGCTGAGCCTTGCTGTAGATTGAGTGTTTTTAGCTTCCCGTCGACCCAACGTGGACCAACATATTGGCTGTCTTCAATTAACTTTTGGTAGCGCTCAGATACTTCATCATACATTTTGGCAACGTCCATGATTCCTCCTTGAATTCTTGAACGCTTGCCAATGTAGCACGCCCTACTCACCTATACACTTATGTCCTTGTAAAAGCGTGAAAAAAGTCGACGTGCTACGCATTGATTTAAGCCATCCAGATCCTCGCTAAAATACCTACTGGTGTGGTAACACCCGTTGTAATTGAGCTTATCTTCCCATCTTTTACAACATAGATAGTCGGAGTTACGCTAATGCTCCATTCTTGCATGATGGTGCTTTTGGGATCATTGACATTATCGAACTGGTAGTCTTTTGCCTGAATGAATTTTTGTACACGTTCTTCTGGACCAGAGGCACCAGAAACAGCAACGACTTCATAATAGTTGCTCAACCAACTCACGCTAGGGCTAACAAACTTACACGCAGGGCACCACGTTGCCCAAAAATACACGACAACAGGCTCGTCATGGCTTTTGGCAATCACATCGACGAACTCACCGTCCGCCATGATTGCACTAAGAGGCGGCGCATGCTCTTTGGGAATGTCTTTGGTGCGGTACCAATCCATCGCGACCGATATAACAGTCACCATGAGGATGATTTGTAGCGCTTGACCAAGCCAATATTTCAGCGACTTGCGCTTTTTTACGGTGTTCACTTAATCACACCTCCGCTTGCTTGCTCAATGGCTTTCACCACAACATCGTCAGTCAAAATCACTGGTAAAGGAATGCCTTCTGGTGCAGCAGGACCATAAACTATGTTGAATGGCACACCAAAACGACCATGTGCTCTTAAGAAATCGGTAACTGAACTATTGGGATGCGTCCAGTCGCCTTTTAACGTCGCAACATTAGGGCTTTGCAGCAATGAGTAAACTGGATCTTGCCAGATCACACCGATCTTGTTGGCTTTACAAGTGACACACCAGTCAGCAGTCACATCCACAAATACTACGCGACCATTTTTCACGTGTTCCGCAATCGCTTCATTCGATAACTTTTCCCAAGCCAAGTCTTCAGGCAATGGGGTTGCCCAATGATTCGCTGTCATGCTGCCTAGCATCAGTCCACCAGCGATTAAGATGAGCGATGCCGTACCTGACACTGCCAGCGCTTTGTTACCGTAGACTCGCTTGACACGCGCCATAATAACGATGAATGCAACCAAGCCGATTAAGATGACCCAAAATACTGGTAAGTGATTCGCCATCAATGACAACAACCATGCACTGGTTGCCAGCATCATGATGCCGAATACGATTTTCACGACATTCATCCACTGCCCTGGCTTTGGTAACTTCAACGCGATACCCGGGAAGATAGCGACTAAGATCCAAGGCAGTGCCATGCCTAATGCCAGTGCGGTGAAAATAGCAAACAGCGTTGCTACGTCCGCACCCAGTGCAAACGCAACGGCGGTACCTAAGAAAGGCGCAGAACAAGGCGTTGCAAGCAGAGTCGCGAACATTCCTTGCACGTAGTGTCCAAATAGCGAGTTATCGCCCTTCGACGCTAGCCAAGTATTCGTACCTGAAGACAGGCGAATTTCAAACAAACCAAGCATGTTGGCGCCAAATAATCCGGTCACCAGCAGCATTAAGCCTAAGAACCAAGGGCTTTGGAATTGCACACCCCAGCCGATAGCATTACCTGTCAGCTTCAACACTAAGATAAACCCAGCCAAAAGCCAGAACGAAGTCAGAATACCTAACGAAGAAGCGATGAATTGAGTGCGAATTTGGCGACGTTCAACACCTTGTGCGGCCACAATGCTGCTTAACTTCATACCTAGTACTGGTAGTACGCAAGGCATGATATTCAGAATCAAGCCGCCTAGTAGCGCAAACAAGAATATGTTCACCAGTGAAGTGGTTGGCAAAGCTTGCGTGATAACACCCGCTTTTGCTTGCGCGGTTTCTTGCGCCAGTAGGTTGTTATCTTTGATTGAGACGTAAAGCGATTGGTTATCCAGCTCTACGTCACCCAACCAAGTATTCACTAAATAGTTTGCGGTAAGCGTATTGCCCTCTTGATGCAGCCCTTCCAACTTGAAGCTGTAATCGCTCGTTGTTTCATCGACACCATCGACTAACACTTCTGGCTTCTGCCATCCTTGTGAGTTGGTCAGTTTGATTTGCAACTTAGATTGGCTCGCATCCCAGTTTGCTTGCGTAACTTCAACAAAAGGAGAAGGCTGAGGCACACTGCTCACTGCTTGCGCGTAAGTAAACATCACTCCTTCATCAACTTGTAAGTCGGAAGGTAGGAAAGACAGTTGAATGTGATAATCCGTCAGGACACAAATGGTCGTGCACGAAGACAGTGTCAGCGTCGCATCAATCGTCACTGGTTTATTCATGTCTTCGACGTGTAACGTCATTGGGAAAACGGTGTCACCTTTATAACCCAGCGTTTCAATACCAAGCAGTTCGTATTTCTGCGGGTACGGCCATTGCCAATCCACTTTGGTTAGGTTTTGTGATTTTTCCCAATCAATAGAAGGCGCGACGCCACCTTCACCCGGTGAACGCCAGTAGGTTTTCCAATCGCCGGTGAGTTTGACATCAAGATAACCAGTAAGTGTGTTGGTATTGGGATCTTGTTGTCCGGTAAGTACAAAGCGCGTCTGTACAGGTGGATGTTGAGGGTTGGTCAGCCACCCGGTGTCTGTCGTCTGTGCTTGGGCAAATAACGAGAATAAGCTCAGCGCTAACGTCATGAAGATCATAACCGCAGCTTGAGTTGTTTTTTTAATGTGGTTCATAGTGATTCCTAGTTAAAAACAAGTGTAGAAAATACTGACGGAAAAATACTCGTCAGAAATCACTTGTTATTCACGGAATACACATAGGGTGAGATGGACCCGATACTTATGGATTATCGGTTCTGTCCATTGCCTTTGGTTAGCAAATGCGCAGCAGCGCCACACGGCTAATACGAAGAGACCAATAAACAGCACAACAACCATGGTTTCCAGTTGCTGTTGAGCAAATTGAATCAGTTTTTCAGATAACTCACATTTACCCGTATCGTGCCCACTGTCGGCTCTCTCAATCTTTGTGACATCATTAACTCGCCCCCCATCAACCAACACCGAGGTCGTGTTCGAGTCATATTGCATGGCGCAACTGAACATCAAGCCGGAGTTTTTCAACAGGCACACCACAATCACCCAGCCAATCAAAGCTAGGAGCCATTTCCCTTGATGTTGGGATGCAGCAGATTGTGAAGTGGATGCAAGCATATTCGTTTTGATTGTCAATCGTTGGCGGGAATCATACGCAAGTTTATATAAACCTCAAGTGGTATGAATTTTCTGCGCCGCTCTCATTGGTAGCTAATTATGATAGTCTTATGACTACCATTTCCGTAAATAATTCAACATGCTCAATAAAGTTAATCTTGCTGATATTCGCTCCTTTGTTTTGATTGCTCAACTGGGCAACTTCACCAAAGCGGCAGAAGCCCTTTCAGTATCGCGTTCCCATGTGTCTCGCCAAATCAGTGGGCTCGAAGCGCAAATGGGCGTGACTCTACTCACTCGAACTACGCGAACATTACGTTTGACTCATGCCGGTGAACGTTTTTACCAAGAATGCGAAAAAGCACTGCATGATATCGACCAAGCATTAATTGCCGCTGTCGACGATACTCAAGAAGTTCGAGGGTTGATCCGAGTGAACTGCGTCGGCGGTTATATCGGCGAAGACATCGTCGCTAAATACGTCAATGAATTCATGTTGGAATACCCAGATGTATTTGTGGATTTGGACTTCTCTTCGCCTCGAATTGATTTGATCGAAGACCAGTTCGACGTTGCGATTCGTATGGGGGAACTGGAAGACGCGGGATTCGTTGCGCGTAAGTTGATGATGATCGACATGGTCACACTCGCGAGTCCACGTTACCTTAAAATACATGGCGAACCAGTCGCCCCCAAAGAGCTGGCGAAACACCGTACTCTCACAGGCTCAGTTACGCGTTGGAGCTACCGTAACGTTGCTACACCAACTGAACACAGTGACGTGATAGTGAAAGGTAATTTACGTTGTAAGAATGGTCGCGCTCTTGTGATGGGCGCACTCTACGGTAACGGCATTATTCGCGTACCCTTAAGTTACTGTGACAAAGAAGTAGAGCAAGGCAAGCTGGTCAAAGTAATGCCAGAATGGGAAATCCCATCGGTACCTCTGTCAGCGATTTTCCATCGTGACCGCTACCAGCCTAAACGTCTGCGAACCTTCATTGATTTCATCAAAGCCAAGTTTGAACAAGACGCGAAAGCTTAAAACGAACATTAGAGTGTCTCGTCGCTCCTCGCCCTCTCTGGATAACGCAGCAACCAGTCTCTAAGGCTGGTTTTTGCATTAAACAGGTAAGAAACGTGTAAACAATCCCGCAAAAACAAGCGCATAACGTGAAAAAGGGTTATTCTTAGTTATTAAAAGTACGAAATAATTAATGAATGAGCACCCAACCTAATTCACGTCAATTGATCTCCTGCGAAGAGTGCGGCTTGGTCGTTCGTATTCCTGATATCGAACAAGGTCAAAAAGCACAGTGTCCTCGCTGTGAGCATTCGCTAACTAAAATCAACGCGAAACCGTATCAAAGCGTTCTTGCTGTCTCGGTCGCTTGTTTGATCATGCTAGTTTTGAGTGTCTCTTTCCCATTCATGTCGTTCAGCGTTCAAGGTTTATCTCAAGAAATCACTCTAATGCACGCAGCGAAGATGCTAGCGGAATTTCATAATGCGCTCCTTGGCGCTTTATTACTTGCGACCGTTGTCATCCTTCCCGCTATCTACGTCGGTTTGATTCTTTTCCTTCATCTTGAAGCCTTGAAGTCGCTCAAGCATCCATTGAGTAAAAAACAAATTCGCATGGCGAAGACTCTGTGTCGAATTCTGTTTAGAGTCGAACCTTGGTTGATGGTCGATGTCTTTTTAATTGGCGTATTAGTGAGCCTAATTAAGATTGCTTCGCTGGCTGAGATAGGCATGGGCAGTTCATTCTGGGCATTCTGTGTGTACACAGTTTTGGTGGTGAAGTGTATTTCTATGGTAGATAAGAGCTGGCTATGGGGGCATTTCATCCCATCTATCGAACTACCAAATGTGAAAGAAGGTGATACGCACCATGACAATAATCACATTGGTTGCCACACGTGCCATCAGCTTAACCCTATCGAAGATACTAAACATCAAAAGTGCCTTCGTTGCCATAGCCCAGTTCATAAATACAATCCTGCGAATAACTTACAGAAAGCATGGGCACTGTTGTTTGCCTCTATCATCTTTTACATTCCAGCCAACCTTTATCCAATGATGTATACCGTTAGCCTTGGTCATTCCGAAGGTTCAACCATCATGGAGGGTGTGGTGCTGCTGTGGCAACTAGGCTCCTACCCAATCGCTGCCGTTATTTTCTTTGCTAGTGTCTTCATTCCTATGGCAAAAATGCTCGCCTTAGCATGGCTTTATTACAACGCGCAGAAAGCTCAATACTTGCCACCAGAGGAAAGTATCTCGCGTTTAAAAGTGTACCGAATGACCGAGTTTATTGGGCGCTGGTCAATGATTGATATTTTTGTGGTCGCGATTTTGGTTGCGTTAGTACAACTGCAAAACCTAATGGCGATCTACCCTGGTCCTGCTGCCCTTTCATTTGCGGCAGTGGTCATTTTCACCATGCTCTCTGCCATGATTTTTGACTCGCGTTTGTTATGGCAATTACCACAAAACGAAGCGCAGAAGCCAATGACGAATAACTTAACTGAGAAAGCTAAATATGAGTGATGAGAACAAAGCAACCGCTCAAATAAAACCGCAAAAGCAGGTCTCCGCAATTTGGATCATCCCGATCCTTGCACTGGCGATGGGAGCGTGGATGTTGTTTCAATACATCAACAGTACTGGTCCCGAGATCACTCTGAAGCTACCAACAGCAGAAGGCATTGAAGTTGGCAAGACCGAAATCAAGGCACTCAATGTAAAAGTGGGAGTGATCACAGATGTTAAGCTCAGCAAAGATTACGACCACATTATTGCCACGGCACAAATGAACAAAGATGCCGATCGTATGCTGCGTGAGGATTCGATGTTTTGGGTCGTCAAACCGCGTATTGGTCGGGAGGGAGTTTCTGGTTTAGAAACGCTACTTTCCGGTGCCTATATCCAACTGCAACCAGGCAACTCCAAAGTTGAAAAGGAACACTTTAACGTACTTGACGTTCCACCCGTTGCCTCCCCTGATGCAGAGGGTCTACGCATTGTCTTGACCCACCGCGAAGCAGGCAAACTCGGCGTTGGCGATCCGGTGATTTACAAAGGCTTCACCGTTGGGCGTGTAGAAACCACTAGCTTTGACGTGGATACTCGCCGAGCACTGTACCAACTGTTTATCTTCAAACCATACGACAGCCTTGTGCGCACTAAGACTCATTTTTGGCTAAGTTCAGGTGTTGACTTACAACTGAACGCCGAAGGTTTTGAGGTGAAGTTTGGCTCTCTTGAAAGCTTAATCACTGGAGGGGTTGTCTTTGATACCTTACCTGGCTTAGGAGCGGGAGATGAAGTCAAAGAGGATATGACGCACTTCCGTTTATTCGATGACGTTAAGCAAGTGCGTGAAGGCATGTACGACGACTACATCCAGTTTGTCATGATGTTTGAAGAATCAGTACGTGGTCTTAAACGTAAAGCACCCGTGGAATATCGCGGTCTACGTATCGGTACTGTAATGAAAGTGCCAATGCGTATGCCAACGCCAGACGAAGATTTCTCTGCGAAAAAAATTCCTGTCTTAGTTCGTATTGAACTTGGACGCGTGTACAACGACTTGCCTGCCGACAAGCTGCCTCTTTTCAAACAGAAACTGAAAGAAGAGTTTGCTAAAGGGCTTCGTGGAACACTAAAAACCGGCAACCTGCTGACTGGCGCATTGTACATTGATACCGATTTTTATCCTGATGAAGACCCATACGTCCCAAGCGAGTTTGAAGGCTTAGACGTCTTCCCGACCAAACAAGGTGGGTTCGCTCAAGTACAACGCCAAGTAAATGACTTCCTGACAAAAATTAATAGCTTACCGATGGAAGAGACGCTTCACTCATTAAATAAAACCTTGAAAACATCAGAGCGCACTCTCGCTTCTGCTGAGCGCGTTGCAAGCAGTGTCGACAAATTGCTTAACCAAGACGATACCAAAGCCATTCCACAAGACATTCGCAAGAGCTTAGAACAGTTGCAGAAAACCTTGGATGGTTATGGCCCGAATTCCACTATGTATAGTGAGATGGAGTCCACATTGAAAGAGTTGGAGCAGGTAATGACGGAGTTCAAGCCCGTTCTTAAGCAACTAAATGAAAAACCAAACTCATTGGTCTTTGGTGAAGATGAAGTGAATGATCCAATTCCTGTTAGAGGGCAAAAATAATGAAACGCGGACTTTTATTGATTTCTGCCCTATTGGCAGGTTGTAGCAGTGCACCAGAAAACACCGGGGCATTGTATGTGTTGCCTGAAGCAAGCTCAGCGAAAATCAGCGACACCATGATTGCACAACGTCCACAGCTTGTTGTTCGTCCAGCTCAACTAGCAAGCTATCTTGCTGACAGTGGCATTGTGTACCGAACATCTGAGACTCAAATCATTCAAGCAAAACACAACCAGTGGGCGCACAGTATCTCTGAGCAAATTACTCAACGCATGATTGATGATCTACGTGCTAAGCAAAGCCAATACTGGCCGGTAGAAGTGAACAACTTACTCGACCAAAGTGACCAAAGTAAACTTCAGTTATCGCTGAGTAAGTTTAATGGTAGCTATGAAGGAAACGCAGAAATTGAAGGCGAATGGCTTATCATTGATGCGAATGGCAAAGTGAAAAACAGTGCACCTGTAACAATCAAACTGCCTTTACAAGACGAAGGTTATGATGCGCTTGTTGACGCGCTTTCCGCTGGGTTGAATAACCTTACTGATCAAATCGCTGCTCAACTATAAAACTCTCTCGCCCACTCCAATTGAGGAGTGGGCGTTTTCTTCCTCAAATCTCTAATCGCCCTCTTCTCTCAACATCATCCAGAGAAAACACTATTAAGCCATATCTAGCGATACTGTGAGTGAAATAAAGCGTTTCCGTTAGTCGTCGTTTTTGAATTACCCCACTCCATGCCCTACGCTAATCTTTATGCAACTCATTTAATTAAAATATGGACGTTGATATGGTTAAGAAAATCCTGCCGGTTCTTTCTCTGCTCTCTTCTTATCTGATAACACCTTTTGCAATGGCAGACGATACATACTCGTCACCAAGCCATTGGCAGCATAGTGTTGAAATCTACATGCAGGCTCTGAATATTAATGGCGATTCCACAATGGGGAATTTCTCAACTGACCTTGACGTAGATCCTAAGTTCATCATGGATCATCTTGATATTGGTGCGATGGCAAGGCTTGAAGGAGTGTACAAAAATAAATGGGGTTATTACCTCGATTACAGCTTTATGGATCTAAATGGCAGTGCAAATAATCTATCTGGCATTTTACCTAATGTTACTTATCGTGCAGATCTGGACGTCAGACAAGGCGTACTTGAAGCAAAAGTGTTCCAACGAGAAATCCATTCATTTGGCATGATTGATTACATGTTTGGCTTACGTTGGTGGGATAACGACATCAAAGGTAAAGTCTACCGTAACGATAACCGCATTCTCGTAGACAGATTAAACATCAAAGAGGACTGGGTTGATTTCTTAGTGGGCGTGCGTTGGTTAAACAATCTCACTAAAGACTGGCGTTTTCATGCAAGCTTAGACGCTGGTCTTGGAGCAGATACGAACTTTACTTATGCGACACAAATAGGCTTGCGTTATCACATGAACGATTGGTCGGACATTAACCTGGCTTACAAATCGACTTGGGTGGACTATGTCAATAAAGGAACCTTCGAATACGATACTGCCTCTCATGGTTTTCTTATTGGTCTTGGACTATATTTTTAGTCCCCTCAACATAAGGTGCTGCAGCACGCTAACGCAGGATCTTCTAAGCTAGTAATAACCTTCTCACTTAGGCAAAGCTTAATGATGAATAAATCGGAAGTTATCTGGCCAGATTATTACCACCCTAAACATTCTCATATACACGTACGCAGCCAAATCGAGATCCCTGAACCACCAGAAGTTGTTTGGCAACATCTGGTTCGTGCTCCTGAGTGGCCGGCGTGGCGTCACTCTAAAACCATGGTTCAGATCTTAAGTGGCGATAGCACGTTATGCAAAAACACCATGTTTCGTTGGAAAACATCTTGGGTTGATTTTCACTGCACAGTAGTCGAATACACCTTGAATCAACGCTTGGCATGGAAAGGCAAAAAAGGAGGTGTTGATATGTACCACGCTTGGGTTTTAGAGCCGACAAAAACAGGTTGCAGTATTACAACGGAAAGTACCCAACGCGGTGGAATGACCTGGCTTACAAAATACTTCGCAACAAAACAGCTAAGAAAGTACCACCTAAAATGGTTAGAAGAGTTGTGCCGCCAATCTCACGGCAATTGCGAGAAATAATGAAAATATACACTCTACTTGCTACTTAATATGCTCAATAAATGCGCTCAGCCTGATCTCAATCATGTTTGAAGCACGTCGCTTAGGATACCCTTAGCGAAAACTATAAATCCCCAATCCTATGACCTAATGGTCAATAGATAAGGCGCTTGAGCAGCAATGTCGATTAACATTTCAGATCTAACCACCGCATTAAGCAAGGTGGAGCACATACATAAAGTCCAATTGGAAAATGTGCATCAATTCTTTAAGTCTAACGAAACTTTCTCGGTACAAGCCTTTAGCCAAATTGTGGCAACGGACTCTATTGATGAACGTTTTAAAGCTATCGACAAAGAATTTGCTTTGTTGGGCGATGCTAAAACTTACCTACTAGAAGCTTCTTACTTAGTTGCTTAGAAACCAAGCCAGCTAAAGTAAAAAATTGCGCTTGCAAACCTTAAATGAGATTTATTTTTAATCGCATTACTGTTAAATTATTGGCAGTTATCGTATGAGGTTTTGCAATGAACGCGAAGAAAGCGCTAAAAAAATTGAAGAAGAAAACCGTAAAAAAAATGGCTTCTTCTTCACATAAACAGCTTAGTGCTTTAAAGAACAACGCATTAGGCAGCCCTGCCACATCAAAATCTCACACTTTCTCTTCACAAAGTGAACTCGTTAATGAGCTGAAAGGCGTCGCAAACCAAGCTGTAATGAGTGCAGCGTATGAGCTCGCCGCGCCTCTCAATCCACTGTTATCTTGGTTTAACGATGCTGGCGGTGTCGTTGATTTCACCACTGCGCCTAAAAAAACCTCAGTACCGTTATCAAAACAGTCAGCGAACGATTCAACACCTGCATTTTCAGTTAAATCAGTCGGTCATTTGCCCTTGAAATCACCACCTTGCAAGCGTTGCCCTGCTCTCTCGAATGGCATTTGTAAGTGTGCAGCGAAGAAGTTTAAGCTTAGTGCTTAACGTCACAAGTAAAGCGATAGCCAAACGTACTTGATCAAAAAAGCCCGACTTGATGCCGGGCTTTTTAATGTTCTTTTTTCTCAACCGCTTATGCCAAATTCATGATAACTCGGCTGACCGATGGACCAACGATACGAGTCAATGCGACCCCTGTTAATCCTTTCACTAGACTTTTTGTTCCGCTCACCATTGCTTTCTCAACAAAAGAAGGCTTTTCGCTGCTTTGCGTCCAATGATGACTTTCTAGAATTTCCATCAAACTGTCACAATCTAGCTCACGACTATCGAAGCTGATCGCTACAGATCCTGCATATTTCTTATGCTTTACTTCACGTACAGCATCAATCCCTTCCAACTGACAAATCAATTCTTCGACTTCTTTGGGGTGATCTTTAATATAGTCAGAACGAACCCTAAGCCTATGATTTGTCTTGTGAATGTAAGTATTCATGCTAGCGCCAATCCAAATGATAACCATTACTGTTTTCAACAGTAGCATTGAAATTGATTAAGCGCAAAGCATTTGTAATTAGTTCGTCACATGATCCTTTTTCTCAATGAATCTGACCTCGCTTACCGTATAATTTTTTTATGAAACAGTACGTCGACCAGGCCTTAAAACTAAGAAAGTGGGTATCGATTGGCCACCATATCCCGGGAAGAGTAAGACTCAAATACAAGCTCGGCATCGTAGCGCATCTTGCCAGTTTCCGAAGTGACGACATCGAGAAAGCCATTTCTTCAATTCCGGCATTCAAAAACTATAAGTTGAATAATGCGACGGGCAGTATCGTCATTGAATACGACCCAACAACAGTCAACCCCAAAGCAATTGACGCGTTGTTTTCGGAATCAAAAGAGGTTGCTGAACGAGCATGCTACGCGATAGCTGAGCAACTAGACTTAGATGGAGAACGTTCATGAGTGACTCATTGAACAACGCAAATCCATACGAAGCCTACTTCAAGGCCATGATGGAAATGCAAAAGGAAATGGCGAATGCTTACATGGCAAGCATGCAAAACGGTGAAATGCCACCAATGATGATGCCTCATCAAATGGGTATGATGCCGCATTTCCCACATCCTGCATTTTGTCATCCTCACCAAATGCCGCCGGGCATGGGCGCACAATTCCATCCGGGAATGATGCCACCGCCCCCACACTGGCCGCATGCGGGGATGATGCAACACCCACAGCAACCTCAACAACCACCTCAAACCTCTGAAACACCAGAAAGCGATCCATTATTCGAGCAAGCTCAGGCGATGCTAGAAGGCGCTCTCGGTGAAGAAGCAGGCATGTTTAAAGAGATATTAGGAACTTTCGGTATGAACGATAAAGAGTTTTGGAAAGGCGCTATGGTAGGCGCTGCAGCAGCACTTCTATTAAGCAATGAAAATGTGCGCGGCAAACTAATGGGCTTGGTATCAGGTGCTGGCGACATGCTGAAATCTGGTGGTTCAAGCGTAAAAGAAGGCGCCGTAAACACTGCAAGTGCAGTGAAAGAGAACGTGTCGACAGGAAGTGAAATCTTTAAAGAGACTTATGCTGCGGGTAAACAAGGCTTCCAAGAATCGGTAGAGCGTCACAAAGCAGAACCTGCAATCAAAGAAGTTGCCGAAAAAGCACCTAGTGAAGAAAACGAAGGTGAAAACGGTCAACCTGTTATCAAAGAACATGAGTAATTCAGCCAATAAACTCAGTTCTGCCAATCGTGCCATGTTAGTCGGTGCTATCGCAGGTGGCAGCGCGACGATTGCCAGCCAGTGGAAAGAGCATAAAGCGGGCAATATCGACACTAATGAAATGGCTACCAGCGCCGCAAAATCTGCACTTAAGACTGCAGCAATCGCTGGTGCGACAACGTATGTGGCAGAAAAAATGGCCGGTCGCCCTGCACTCTCTATGCTGACAATTCTCAGCGTAGGTGCAGCGGGTCTTTACTTAATGGATCAAGTTTCGGAATCTAAAGATGAACAATAACAACCCATACTACGGTTACCCTTACTACGGCTACCCACAGCAACAAAACCAAGCAGTGGATCCACAACAGCAGGCTGCAGAGCAACCATATAAAAAGCAAAACACAAAAACGCATTTTATGATGGGTATGGCAGCCGGGGCAGCAGTTGCTTACCTATTGACAAACAAAAAGTTTCAGCAAGGTGTTACGACTACTGGTGAGAAAGCTTGGTCCGCAGTCCGTGGTGAAGTAGAAGAGCTTAAAGAACGCTTAGAAGACACACAAGCAGAGCTGGAATACTACCGTAACCTATACAAAGGCGAAGAATGATCTCGATTCAGGTAAAGCATCACTTTCCCGGTAGGATCCGCTTTAAAGCATCAGCATTAAGGCATCACAAAGATGTCGGCACTTGGATTGAAACCAGTTTAATGGCAATCCAAGGCATCAGTGCTGTGCGGGTCAATGAGTCAGCTCAATCTGTTGTTGTCGAATATGACACGCAACTGCTACAAGCAAAAACGGTTGAAGAACGTCTAAGCCAACTTGATTTAGCAGAAGCCACTCAAGAAGAAGCAGAACACAAGTTTACGCGTGGCGACATTGCCATGAACGTGATTGGCACTATCGCGGCGGCTTTACTGCCCAACAAATGGGGAGCACTATCAACCGCAACATTGATTGCTCCAACCTTATTTGAAGGGGTCAGCGATCTAAAAGACAAGAACATTTCTGTTGAAGTCTTAGATGCAATTGCTGTTGGTTTATCGGCTTGGCGCGGTGATTACCGTACTGCGATGATGACGCAAAGCTTAATCAGTCTTGGCGAATACATGGAGCAAAAGACCAGTCGCAACAGTGATCAACTACTGGCTGATTTGATGCGTCCTCAGGAATCGATTGTTTGGCGCGTAGACGGAACACAACGCACACAAGTGAACTCAACGGAGCTTGACGTTGGTGATGTCATTGAGCTGGCTCCTGGTGTGTCTATTCCTGTTGATGGCACTATCATCAAAGGGGCAGCACTGATTAACCAATCCTCTTTGACTGGTGAAAATGTACCAGTTCGTCGTGAGGAAAGTGCTGTCGTGTACTCTGGAACTAGCGTGCACGAAGGTACAATTCAAGTTCGCGTCGACAAGGTCGGTAGCGAAGCGACCACCGCAAAAATTGCCAAACTGATTTATGACTCGCTGAGTGAAAAGAGCGAAATTCAGCAGGTTACACAAGACATGGCAAACCGCCGCGTGAAAATTACCTTGGGTATCGGAGCCGCAGTCTTTGCGCTAACTCAGGATATTAACCGCGTCGCGTCTGTATTCCTTGTAGATTACTCCTGTGCGCTAAAACTCAGTACGCCAGTAACCTTCAAATCCATCATGTACCGTGCGGCACAACAAGGGATCTTGTTCAAAGGCGGCAGCGCAATTGAAAAATTGGTAAAAATAGACACCTGTGTGTTTGATAAAACGGGCACGCTCACTCATGGTGATATGCAGGTAACGGATGTGATTCCATTATGCGATTCCAACACGGCTCGTGATTTACTCGCTATTGCAGCGTCTGTCGAAGAACACAGCAACCACCCACTTTCTCAGGCTGTGGTAAACGCGGCAAAACACAATCAACTACCACACATCGAGCACGGTGAAGTGGAATACGTGATTGCCCATGGTCTCAAGAGCACCATGAATGATCATGAGTTGGTAATGGGCAGTCGCCACTTCTTAGAAGTGCATGAGAGTGTTGACTTCACACCATTTGAAGATGTGATCAAAAAGTATGAAGCGCAAGGTCGTCACCTTATCTTCATCTCGCATCAAAATGTGTTGATCGGCATGATTGGCTTACGCGATCACTTGCGTGAAGATGCATTAGACACGCTAAATGCACTGCACCAGTTTGGTGTCAAAGAGCTGATCATGATTACTGGTGACAGCCAATTCAAAGCCAGCATTCTTGCTGATGAACTGAAACTAGATCGAGTCTTCGCTGAAGCAGTCCCTTCAGAGAAATCAACTATCGTTGAAGCGCTTCAGGCTGAAGGACGCACTGTCATGTTTGTTGGTGACGGCGTAAATGATGCGCCGGCTTTAACCGCAGCTGATGTCGGTGTCGCAATGGGTCGAGGTACTGAACTTGCCCGCCAAGTTGCCGATGTCGTGCTTCTTCGTGATCAGCTATACGGACTGGCAGAAGCGCGTGAGCTTGCCAATATCGCCATGCATGTAATCAACTCTAACATCAAGATCGCAGAATACGTGAATAGCGGAATCATGCTTGCTGCGGCGTTAGGTTGGCTCAATCCAACGATGAGTGCTCTACTCCATAACGGCACAACATTATCTATCCTTGGTCGCTCTGCAGCGCTTAGACATGGATAAATGTATGCTTTAAGAAAAGACTCCTGAAAGCGATGAGAAAAGCCCCGACTCAATCGAGTATCGGGGCTTTTTATTACCTAAGGGAGAGCATTAGTTTGATGAAAGCTTGTAACGATCATCAATGACTGTCACTTCTGGGAACACTTTGCCACTCTTCATCGCTTTCTCTGTTTCTTTCTTCACAGACTTATCAATCCAGAAGTTACCAATATCCATTGGATGGAACATGCTCTCGGTGGATTTGGTCATTGCATCCTTTGGTGTAATCAGCCAGCGCCAATGTGCAACACGAGTATAAGGTACCATGTAACCTGGGACGATCACGTTTGCATCACCAACATACTTCTGGATCTGACGTGACAAGTCATAACGCTTTTGTTGTTCAAACTCGTTGTCATACGCTTCAATTAACTTATCTAGCTCAGGGCTACTGTAGTTCGTATGTGCATTCGTTTGCGGCTTGTTCGCATTCGCTGAGTGGAAGTATTCCCAATATGCTGGGATTTCACCTGAGCCCATATTTAGGAATGCCAGTTGGTGCTTTTTCTCTAGGATGTATTTAAACGCAGAGGAGCCATCAACAAGGTTAAGGGTAAACTCAAGACCCGCTAATTTCGCTTGTTCTTTTAGATAAGCAATTCTAGGAGTATGAGAATTGTAACCGTAAGTAATCGCAAAACTTAGGCGCTCGCCTTTGTCATTAACACGAATACCATCCGCCCCTATTTTATCGAAACCCGCTTTCTCGAAATGCTTAACCGCTTCTGCTGGATCAAATTTTGGTGGTGTATTGTTTGGATCATCATACTCACCATGACCAAAGCCTAAACCGTGTGGCTTACGTGAATAGTCACCACGCATGATGTTTTCAATCATGCCATCGTAGTCTGTTGCAGCCATGATGCCTTTACGTACTTCTATATTGCCTAGCATCGGCATTGCTGTGTTCATCCACAGACCACCTGCACCTTGAGGTGATTGGTTGAAGCCCCAATACTTTTGGATATAACCCTTGGTGTAGCCATCGCTGTTTGTTTTGTCGTGCCAAAGGTTAGGTAGCACCATATCAAAGTAATCAAGCTTGCCTTTTTCGAAGTGCTTCATCGCGATGTCTTGGTCACGAATTACAGTGATACGTACTTTGTCTACGTTGTAACGGTTTTTGTAATAACGGTTGTTATAGCCCCACCAATCTTCACCAACGTGCTTAAAGGTAACACTCTTACCCTTTTTGATCTTATCAAGGTAGTAAGGGGCGGCGGTCGGTTCTGCCTTGAAGTTGAACTTGCGGACGAAGTTATCTGGCATACCGTCTTTGTTTTCGTCCTTTTCACCCTCAAAGAAGTGTTCTGGACGAGGTTGGAAGCCGTTACTTGGCATATTGATCAAAACCATGAGAGAGTCGTGGCTTTGCGCAACAGAAAGATTAACGCGAATTGTGTATTCATCAATCTTCTCTACGCTCACAATACTGTTTTTAAAGAAGTCGTTGTACCAAGGATCGATGATGTCTTCTGAAGTGTAATACTTCATCATAAATACGTAGTCGTCTGCGGTGATCTTCTCACCATCTGACCATTTAGCGGTTTCATCCAGCTTAAAGTAAACTGTTTTATTATCTTCACCGAACGCCCACTCTTTGGCTAATTGTGGGATCCATTTACCGGTGTTTGGATGGCGCTGTGCCAATTTAGGTGCGCCATCCATAAAGTAGTGACGTAGACCTGAGTTAGCATCAGGACCAACGCTACGAAGAGTCTGTGGAAAGCTCATCATATATGTGCGCAGAGTGCCGCCTCGTACAGCTTCATCAGAAGCGAAAAGAGGCTCGTTATTATTCGAAATCCATTCGATGTCAGCAGGTAGCTCCGCAGCATTTAACTGAAAGCTGCTCGCCACTAACATTGCCAATGCCGAGAATGGCAGAGTTTTTATCATTGTTTTCTTCCTTGTCGTGTTTGCGCAGTAAGACCAGAAGAACGACAACAAGTGAATCTCGAAGCGACTGTGTTTAATACACAGTAAAGGAAATAATGGGAGCGAATACAAAGTGAAGTCCTGTTCACTTCCGTATAAATATCAGAGAGTTTCACTAGGTCATCCTGACCTTACAACGCAGTGAATGCATCCACTCCATAGTATTCGTTACACATTTGTAACGCAACCCATCCATAACACATGGTTGCACTTTCCGAGTATCACAGCGGTTTATGTTAGCAAAGTGTGAACCTAGCAGTGCCATTAGCCATACAGTCAAGGCAAAACGATATCAATTACAGCTACCTCTATTTTTTCAGTGCAGCAAAAACAAAAAAGGCGAAGCGTTCCCACTTCACCTTTTTCGTTCGGTTCAAATCAACATTACATATTTGCTAAGCTATCGTTGATTGACTTAAGGACCGATGCAGGATCCACAGCCTGAGTAATCGGACGACCAATTACAAGGTAGTCAGAACCCGCTTGGATTGCATCTACTGGCGTCATGATGCGGCGTTGATCACCTTGCTCAGAGCCTGCTGGGCGGATACCTGGAGTGATTAGCTTAAATTCTTTTCCAAGTTCATTTTTAAGTAGAGATGACTCTTGCGCAGAGCACACTACGCCATCAAGACCAGCGTTCTTTGTCAGAGTTGCTAGGCGAATAACCTGCTCTTGAGGAGCGACGTTCAGACCGATTCCAGCAAGATCGCTCTGCTCCATGCTTGTTAACACTGTCACACCAATAAGTAGCGGGCGGTCTTTACCGTAAGGTTCAAGAATTTCACGCGATGCTGTCATCATGCGCTCGCCACCACTTGCATGTACGTTCACCATCCATACGCCCAGTTCAGCTGCTGCGCGAACCGCTTTTGAACACGTATTCGGGATATCGTGAAACTTCAGATCTAGGAATACAGAGAAACCGCGTTTATGAAGCTCACGTACGAAATCAGGACCAAATAGCGTAAACATTTCTTTGCCTACTTTAAGGCGACATGACGCAGGATCAATTCTGTCTACAAACGCAAGCGCATCAGCTTGGTTATCATAATCCAGTGCGACAATAACTTTTTGGTCGATCATTTCATCTCCTAACTGTTTTTGGTTCTTATTAAATAAAGGTCAAAAAAATGCAGCGGACAGAAACTCTGCCAGCTGCATTAAAATTATTCACCGTCCAATCCTCGGATTGGCTTGATCGTCCCCCACCCTTTACACGATGGACAGTGCCAGTAAAGGGAATGAGTGGAGAAACCACATTTCCTGCATCGGTAGTGCGGTTTAACTTTTAATTGCTCACCAACCATCGCTTGTAGTGTAGAAAGGCTGTCTTTTGCACGACCATCTTCTGCTTCTGCAATATGGTAGTCAATAAGGCGGTAGAAGCCCTTCATGGTTGGGTTTTTCAATAGTTGTTTGGTTAGTAGTTCTTGTGCGGCTCCCACACTCTCATGGTGCGCAACTAACTGTGCCAACATCAATTCAGACGATACACCGGCTTTCTTATCGATACATGCTCGTAAAAATTCCACCAGCTCATCTTCTTGACCAAGGTGGTGATAACACTCGGCAATTGTTGGCAGTACATCACTAATAAAGTCTTTATCTTGCTCAAGCACGCCAGTCAGGTATTTGATGGTGTGTTTGTAGTCTTCTGATTCCAAGTACACACGACCAAGAGCAATACTCGCACGGACACATTTAGGATCTTCTGAAAGTGCTTTCTTGAAATGTTGAATGGCTTTATTGGTATTGCCATCCGCTTGGTCAAGCATCGCCAGCTCACACCAGAAGTGCGCAATGTTAGCGCGAATACGAGTGCGTTTTTTGCCCATTTTCGCTAACTGGTTTGCGTAGTGAATCGCTTTTTCCCACTCACGGGTTTGTTGGTAAATAGTCACCAACTGTTGAAGGGCACTTTCACGATGGTCTGGCTCATCAACTAGCTGCTCAAAGATCTTCTCGGCACGGTCTAAAAAGCCGGAAGCCATGTAGTCTTTCGCCAGTTGCTGGAGAGCAAGGTTTTTCTGATCCAGAGTCAGACCAGAACGGGAAATCAGGTTTTGGTGGATACGAATTGCACGGTCGACTTCACCACGAGAACGGAAAAGATTACCTAACGCTAGGTGTGTATCTATCGTCTCGTTATCAACTTGGAGCAATTCAATAAAGTGGTCAACCGCCTTATCTGACTGATCAGATAAAAGCAGGTTAAGACCCGTCACGTACTGACGGGATATCTGATGAGATTGCTTCTGCTTGTCTTGCTGAGCGCTGCGATGCCCCATGTACCAGCCATAGGCGGCGGCTATCGGCAATAACAAGAAGAGTAGTTCAAGCATTAAAGTTAAGCCTTATCCTTATGCCTGTTTTGCTACTGCTGGTTTAGCAGGTTTCTCTGCTTCAGCGGGCTCATACTTTTTAAGTTTCTTTTTCAGACGACGAACCTGAAGTTGAGTCTTGAATTGGATGCTAGCAAAGATAACCCATGCCAGAGCAAAGCCAACCACAAAGACCACACCTAGTAGCGTTGATAAGTGGAATTCACCCTTCGCTAAAAGGTAATTGAAAGTCACGATCTCTTGGTTTTGAGAACCTAAAGCCAGTGCAATTAAAAAGAGAGCTAAAACAGCAACGATTTTTATAATTTTCATGTTACATCACCCTTCGAGGAGTAAGTAGGTAAGATTATGCAGTAAAATGTTTCTTCAGACCATGTATATTACCAATAATCTAGTTATAAAAAAGCGGCATACACGAGAGTATGCCGCTTTTTCAAACTAATAAGAGAGCCTTAGCCAACCATATTTACACGTTCACGAAGCTCTTTACCAGGTTTGAAGTGAGGAACGTATTTACCTTCCAACTCCACTTTATCGCCCGTTTTAGGGTTACGACCTACGCGAGGCTCGCGGTAATGAAGAGAAAAACTACCAAAGCCACGGATCTCGATACGGTCACCGCTCTCTAGTGTAGAAGCCATGTGCTCTAAAATATCTTTTACAGCATCTTCTACCTCTTTCGCTGATAAATGTGTTTGCTCAGCGCAGAGTCTTTCAATCAGTTCAGACTTAGTCATAGTTGCCCTCTTTGAGTATCTTTATCACTCATTATAGTAAGTAATACTAATTCCAACAAACACTTGCTATCAATTCTAGACAAATTTTACACAAAATGCGCAATCAAAAAATGTCTTTTTTTAGCATAGTTTATCAACATTAGTATTACTACTCGCAAAGTAGCAAGCATAAAAAAGGAGCCTTGCGGCTCCTTTTTAGCTTAAGCGAGTAAATTATTCGCCTTTAGCAGCTTTGAAAGCGTCAGCCATTGCATTACCAAAAGCAGCTTCGTCTTGCTTGTTGATAGATGCCATTGCTTCTTGCTCTTCAGCTTCATCTTTAGCTTTGATAGATAGGTTGATTACGCGGTTCTTACGGTCAACACCTGTGAACTTCGCTTCAACAACATCACCAGCGCTTAGGATTAGAGAAGCATCTTCTACGCGATCGCGAGATACTTCAGAAGCACGGATGTAGCCTTCAACGCCTTCTGCGATTTCAACTGTAGCGCCTTTAGCGTCAACAGCAGTTACAGTAGCGTTAACTAGAACACCTTTCTTGTTGTCAGCAACGTAAGCATTGAATGGGTCGTTTTCCATTTGCTTGATGCCTAGAGAGATGCGCTCACGCTCAGCGTCTACTGCTAGAACAACTGCAGAGATCTCGTCGCCTTTCTTGTACTCACGTACAGCTTCTTCGCCAGCAACATTCCAAGAAATGTCAGATAGGTGAACTAGACCGTCGATGCCGCCTTCTAGACCGATGAAGATACCGAAGTCAGTGATAGACTTGATCTTACCAGTAACTTTGTCGCCTTTAGCTTGTGCTTCAGCGAATGACTGCCATGGGTTAGCTTTACACTGTTTCAGACCTAGAGAGATACGACGACGTTCTTCGTCGATTTCAAGAACCATAACCTCAACTTCGTCGCCAACATTAACAACTTTAGAAGGGTGGATGTTCTTGTTAGTCCAATCCATTTCAGAAACGTGTACTAGACCTTCAACGCCTTCTTCGATTTCAACGAAGCAGCCGTAGTCAGTTAGGTTAGTTACGCGACCAGTTAGTTTGTGACCTTCTGGGTAACGCTTAGCGATTGCTACCCATGGATCTTCGCCTAGTTGCTTAAGACCTAGTGATACGCGAGTACGCTCACGGTCGAACTTAAGAACTTTAACTTGGATCTCGTCACCAACGTTAACGATTTCAGATGGGTGCTTAACACGCTTCCAAGCCATATCAGTGATATGTAGAAGACCGTCAACGCCACCTAGGTCAACGAACGCACCGTAGTCAGTAAGGTTCTTAACGATACCTTTAACTTCAGAACCTTCTTGTAGAGTTTCTAGAAGCTCGTCACGTTCAACGCTGTTCTCAGATTCGATAACTGCACGACGTGAAACAACTACGTTGTTACGTTTTTGGTCAAGTTTGATAACTTTGAACTCTAGCTCTTTGTTTTCTAGGTGAGCAGTGTCGCGGATTGGACGTACGTCTACTAGAGAGCCAGGAAGGAAAGCACGGATACCGTTTAGTTCAACAGTGAAACCGCCTTTAACTTTACCGTTGATGATACCAACAACAGTTTCAGCTTCTTCGTAAGCTTTCTCAAGAACGATCCAAGCTTCGTGACGCTTAGCTTTCTCACGAGAAAGTTGAGTTTCACCGAAACCATCTTCAACAGCGTCTAGAGCTACGTCTACTTCAGCGCCAACTTCAACTTCAAGTTCGCCAGCAGCGTTCTTGAACTGTTCAGCAGGGATAGCAGATTCAGACTTAAGACCAGCGTCAACAAGAACGAAACCGTTCTCGATAGCTACTACAGTACCTTTAACGATGCTGCCTTGTTGGAATTCTGTTTCGTTTAGAAACTCTTCAAAGAGTTGAGCAAAAGATTCAGTCATTTATTTAATCTTCAATAAATTAAACGTCCACGGGTATCCTACCGCATGGGGTTATTAAATTCGCCAATCATCATCCTTGCGACCGACGCTCTTAGCCTAGCCGAGCGTAATTACTCAGCTAGCTTCGATTCGATATATTGTAGTGCCTTTTCTACCACTTCGTCGATAGTCATCGACGTAGAATCTAGCACAAGCGCATCCTCTGCAGGGCGTAGTGGCGCCACTGGGCGGTTACGATCTCGATCGTCACGCTCTTGGATCTCGCTCAAAAGGTCAGCAAATCTAACATCTAACCCTTTATCTTGCAACTGTTTAAGGCGTCGATTTGCACGCTCTTCTGCGCTCGCATCAAGGAAAATTTTCGCTTGTGCACCCGTGAATACAACCGTACCCATGTCACGACCATCAGCAACAAGACCCGGAGCAGCCTCAAATGCACGCTGACGACGCAATAATGCTTCACGAACGCGTGGCAAAGCTGCCACTTTAGACGCCGCCATCCCAGTTTCTTCTTTACGAAGTTCACCAGAGACGTCTTCGCCTTCTAGAATCACTTTTACTAGGTCACCTTCAGCAACAAACTGCACGTCTAGATGAGTAGCAAGTGGAACAAGCGCATCTTCTGACTCAGTGTCTACGCCGTGGTGAATCGCTGCGAGTGCAAGTACACGATAAATTGCGCCAGAATCAAGAAGATGAAAGCCCAACTTCTTCGCCAGCAACATACATAAAGTGCCTTTACCTGCACCACTAGGTCCATCTACGGTAACAACCGGAGTTTGAGAGGACATGTTCTTCTCCACCTATAATTTCTTTTTCAGCAATTTGCTCGGTTTTCGAGGCGCGTATTATACGGGTAATTGCCTTTTGGAGCGAGTAAAAATGTCGTGTAAAGCATTACACCCAACGCGCACTTGGATTCACGCTATTGAGAAAAGTTCCAATAAAAAACGGCGAGAATTTTCACTCTCGCCGTTTTAAGTTTCACTCGTTATCTTATCGATTAGACAATCGGTTTTTGACCACGCTCTGCAAGTTTAAGCACGACACTGTCTGCCACTTTACCTGCAACACCAGCGAGCTTGTCTGCCAGTTTCTTCTTCTGCACGTAATGCACTGCTAGTACCGTTTTCTCTTTGCATGCAGCGACAACCAGATCGTCGGAAGTGCTGATTTCATCCACCAACCCTAGCTCTTTCGCTTGCGTACCAAACCAGTGCTCACCCGTTGCCACTTTTTCAAGCTCTAGATCTGGGCGACGCTCACGGATGAAGTCTTTAAATAGTACGTGTGTTTCTTCAAGTTCTTGCTTGAACTTATCGCGCGCTTTGTCAGTGTTCTCACCAAACATAGTCAGTGTGCGTTTGTACTCACCAGCCGTTAGCTGCTCGTACTCGATATCGTGCTTTTTCAACAGTTTGTTGAAGTTAGGGATCTGTGCGATAACACCGATAGAACCCACAATCGCAAACGGAGCTGAGACAATCTTGTCTGCCACACACGCCATCATGTAACCGCCACTTGCTGCAACTTTGTCGACAGAAATCGTCAGAGGCAGACCCGCTGCTTTGATTCGGTCAAGTTGAGAAGATGCCAAGCCATAACCATGAACCATGCCACCGCCAGACTCTAGGCGCAGCAAAACCTCATCGCCTTCACGAGCGACAGCTAATACTGCAGTGATCTCTTCACGTAGCGAGCCTACTTCTTTTGCATCAATGCTGCCGTTGAAGTCCAACACGAACAGATGCGGTTCGCGCTTGCTATCGAGAGAACCTTCTTTGCTCGCTTGTTTGATTTCTTTCTCGCGAGATTTGTTCTTCTCTTTCTCTTCTTTCTTGACTGCTTTATCACGAGCTTTGATGAAAGCGTCATCGTGCAGGTGATGCTCCAACTGCTCTACCGCATCTTTATGACGTTCAGAAAGGTTGGTAACTTCCAATTCGCCTTTTGCTGCACCCGACTTACCACTCGCTGATTTTGCGATAATCAACAGCACAATTACTGCTGCAACAACGGTAACAATCTTAGCCAAAAACAGACCGTAATCTAATAAAAATTCCAATGAGAGTTCCTCTATCTCATACCAGTGATAGTCATCAATATGTTACGTAGAAAAATCAGTGAGAAGGCAAGAAAATCAGCAACCTCTTGTTCTGATTGATAGCGTTCAAATAACATACCGGACAACCGTTCTGGAATTGGTATAACACATGAATTGGTGTATTGTAACCAACTTGTCACGATTACCAAGATTTTCCATTGAGAAACAGGCGCATTTCTACATAAACGAACATGAAGCCTGTACGTCGGAACTAGATACAATAATAAGGATTAACTACCGTGAACTACTCCATTTCAGCAGATGCTCTAAAAGGTAAAGTCATTCTTGTCACTGGCGCAGGCAATGGTATCGGTCGCCAAGCCGCCCTTTCTTACGCTCAGCACGGTGCGACTGTGATTCTACTGGGTCGAAACGTTCAAAACCTTGAATCCATTTACGATGAAATCGAGTCTGCGGGCTACCCTCAACCAGCGATCATCCCACTCGATCTAAAAGGTGCAACAAAGCAACACTACATCGACATGGCAGAAACCATCGAAGGTCAATTTGGTCGTTTGGATGGTCTATTGCACAACGCCGGTGTTCTCAGCACGCTGTGTCCGTTTGAGCAAATCAATGAAGAAGACTTCGACGACATCATGCAGATCAACGTGAAAGCGGAAGTACTGATGACTCAGGCGCTACTACCGATCATGCGTAAATCAGAAGCGGGTCGTATTGTCTTTACCTCTTCAACCGTTGGTCACTCTGGTCGTGCTTTCTGGGGTCCATACGCTATTTCTAAGTTTGCTGTAGAAGGTATGATGCAAGTCTTGGCTGATGAGTTGAGTGATACACCAATACGTGTGAATGCAATTAACCCTGGTGCAACTCGTACTCGTATGCGTGAAAAAGCCTACCCAGGTGAAGATGCAAACACGTTAAAAACACCGCTGGACATCATGCCGCTTTACCTTCACTTGATGGACCCAGCAGTCACTGATGTAAACGGTCAGTGCATCGACGCTCAACCAAAGCGTAAATAACCCACTTAGGTTACCTCACATAATTGATTGAAAAGGCAGCAAATGCTGCCTTTTTTCGTATTTCTGCCTATAAAAATCTTGCGACTTTCCATCACAGAAATATACTGTATGTATATACAGGTATTTTATTTATGCAAGACATCATCCAACACTTAAAAAGCCAGCATCTTGTTTGGCAAGCAAATCTAACCAAAGCTGACGATCATCAGTTCCTTAATAGTTCTGGTTTTCCGGAGCTAGATGCTCTGCTTGGTGGCGGCTTTCCTCCTCACGGTGTGGTGGAAATGGAATCCATAGGCAGCATTGGCGAGCTGCGTTTGCTTGCGCCTTACTTAAAAGCATCCCTTTCGAGAGGAGTCACGGCATTCATTCAGCCACCAGCATTGATGAATTCATTGTTCCTACACGGCATTGGGCTAGACATCAACCAGGTGTGGGTGGTCACGCCTGAACATCAGCGCGATGCATTATGGGCAGCGGAGCAGTGCCTCAAGAGCGGTGTTTGTACCAACGTTTTGCTATGGCAAGATGAACTAGAGATCCACCAAGTAAAACGTCTGCAAGTGGCGAGCGAGCAAGGATCTTGCCCTCTGTTTATGCTCAAACCTAATATGACAAACCGCTTGTCTTTACCTGTTTCGTTGAGTCTGAAATTGCAAGGTCATGGACAAGGCGTTAGCGTGGAAGTTCTCAAACGAAAAGGCGGTTGGAGCAAAGGTAGTGTCGACATCAATTTCCAACACCACTACCCACAATTGGTGATGCCAACCACGACTCACATTCCATCAACTGTGGTCAATTTCCCATTGGCGAATCAAGGTTAGTGGTATGGCTTTGTGGGTTTATTTGCACTTCCCTCGCCTGCAGCTAGACGCACTCTTTGGCGATAACCAAGAGCAACCCGTGGTGATTGTAGAAAGCCAACGTTGTCGGATCATTCAATACAACGAGATTGCCGAGCAACAAGGCATTAAACCAAATATGGGCTTGGGTAGTGCGGCTTCTTTGTGCCGAGATTTGCAAGTGCATCCTTATCATCCGCAAACCGAATTGAGCAAGTTACAAGAAATTGCGCAATGGCTGTATTTGATCACATCTGACGTCGTATTGATGCCAAACCAAGGTATTTTACTGCGCGCAACTCCAATGCTTAATCTGTATGAAGGGCTCCAAAACTATTGGAATAAAGTCAGAGCTCACTTATCGGAGCTGAAACTGAGTTTTCAATTCGGATGTGGCTTTTCGCCTTTTTCTGCCAAATTGATGGCATTAGCAGGGACGAACGTCATCAACGAAGACAAATCTGCCATACAACAAGCCTTATCGCCACTACCGTTAACACTGACAGATTTATCAAGCGCTACTGTAGAGAAGTTACAACGTGTAGGCGTCACCACACTGCAAGGCTTACTTGAACTGCCACTACAAGACATTGCACGCCGATTCGATATTGATTTGGTGAACTACGTTGGCCGACTGACTGGACAGTTTAAACACCCTGTCGACTTTTATCACCCTACCGAATCCTTCCAAGTTTATTTAGAACTGCTGTTTGAGATTGAAAACGTCCAATGGATTGAAAAGCCACTAGCTAAGTTGCTTCGTCAGCTCGAAACCTTTCTCAAGCTGCGTGATAAAGTCGCGTTTGAACTCTGTTTAACCCTCCACCAGCGAGACAAGCAAGCGCAGCACCTTCCGCTCACATCCGCACAAGGTGATTACTTGTACCAACGTTGGCAACAGCTCGCGAGTTTGAGTTTGGAATCCGTCACGTTAAACGGCCCTGTTATCGGTCTGACGTTAAAAGTAGAACGCCAAGGTGAGCCTTTAAGTTCTGCACGCGATTTTTTTGCTGGGCAAAAAGGGCAAATGAGCGCATTAGAGCTGCTCTCTTTACTGCAAGCCAAATTGGGCAAAAGCGCAATACTCAAACCCAATATTGCCTGCGATCCAAGACCAGAGAAAGCCAGCCAATATCGCCCAGCCGATGAGCCAGATGTCTCAATTAACACCGTTCCTGCTCTACTGCGCCCCGCGATGCAATTGCCCGCACCTATCGCGCTACAAGAGCAAATATCTCTAGTACATGGACCTGAGCGTATTGTCTCTGGATGGTGGGATGGTGATGAGATCATGCGTGATTATTACATTGCGCACACCAAGCAAGGTCGCTGGTTATGGGTATTTCGCGATCAGCACAAACATTGGTTTCTCCATGGCTATTTTTGTTAAATCGACAGTTATTTTTATTAGATCGTTATGAGTTACGCAGAACTGTTTTGTCAGTCCAACTTCTCCTTTCTCACTGGCGCTTCTCATGCAGAAGAATTAGTGTTGCAGGCGGCGTTTTATCGCTATCAAGCCATTGCAATCACCGATGAGTGCTCCGTCGCAGGCATTGTGAAAGCCCATACGACCATCGAGCAGCATAAACTCGACATCAAGCAAATTGTCGGCAGCATGTTTTGGCTCAATGATGAGTGCCAAGTGGTACTACTTTGTCCTTGTCGTAAAGCTTATGCAGAGCTGTGCCGGATCATCACTAATGCAAGGCGACGTAGCGAGAAAGGCAGTTATCAATTGTCTGAATGGGACTTGATGTCGATTCGTCACTGTTTAGTACTGTGGCTCCCTACTCATCAAGAAAGCGACCATTATTGGGGGCGTTGGCTCCAGCAACACCACGCTCATCGATTATGGGTCGCGATTCAACGTCATTTAGACAGCGACGATAATGCCTACACCACACACTGTGAGTTACTGGCAAGCGAGTTCGAATTACCAATTACCGCTTGTGGTGGCGTCTTAATGCATGCGGTTGAGCGCTTACCATTGCAACATGTCTTAACCGCCGTAAAAGATAGTTGTAGCGTCGACAAGCTTGGCTTTGGTCGTTTATCTAATGCCGAGCGAGCACTGCGTCCATTGAACAAACTGTCTCGAATTTACAAATCCGAATGGCTAGCAGAAAGCACTCATATTGCGAGCTTGTGCGCATTTAAGCTTTCAGAGCTGAAATACGAATACCCAACAGAACTGATTCCGGACGGTTACACTCCTACTACTTATCTACGTATGTTGGTCGAGCGTGGTAAAAAGCGACGTTTTCCTGAGGGCGTACCCTCAGACATTCATCAAACCATTGAGAATGAATTAACACTCATTGAAGAGCTGCAATATCACTATTACTTTCTCACCATTCACGACATTGTGATGTTTGCTAAACAACAAGGCATTCTCTATCAAGGGCGAGGTTCCGCAGCGAACTCGGTGGTGTGCTACTGCTTAGAAATCACTGCCGTCGATCCTAGGCAAATCTCGGTCCTGTTCGAACGCTTTATTAGCCGAGAAAGAAAAGAACCGCCAGACATTGATGTCGACTTTGAACACGAGCGCCGTGAAGAAGTCATTCAATATATTTACAAAAAGTACGGGCGCGAGCGTGCCGCTCTGGCAGCCACCGTTATCAGCTATCGCTTTAAAAGTGCCGTGCGTGAAGTAGGCAAAGCGTTGGGGATTGAAGAGACTCAATTGGATTTCTTCATCAAAAACGTTAATCGACGTGATCGCAGCCAAGGTTGGCAAGCGCAAATCATCGAATTAGGATTGCAGCCAGAGTCGTTAAAAGGTCAGCAGTTTATCCAGTTGGTGAACGAGATCATTGGCTTTCCGCGCCATTTATCCCAACACGTAGGCGGCTTTGTGATTTCTTCTGGTCCTTTGTACGAACTGGTGCCTGTTGAGAATGCTTCGATGGAAGATCGCACCATTATTCAATGGGATAAAGATGATTTAGAAAGTTTAAAACTACTGAAAGTCGACGTCCTCGCGCTCGGCATGTTAAACGCGATCCGTAAATGCTTTCAATTGGTCGAGAAACACCATCAGCGATCACTGTCGATTGCCGAGATCACGCGATTGCAAGACGATCCGTACGTGTATCGTATGATCCAAAAAGCCGATACCGTTGGTGTGTTCCAAATTGAGTCTCGCGCGCAAATGAGCATGCTGCCGCGTTTAAAACCCGCGCGTTACTATGACTTGGTGGTGCAAATTGCCATTGTTCGCCCGGGTCCAATTCAAGGTGATATGGTGCATCCGTTTTTAAAACGACGAAATGGTGAAGAGCCAATCAGCTATCCATCAGAAGAAGTGAAAAGCGTACTAGAGCGCACTATGGGCGTGCCGATTTTCCAAGAACAAGTAATCAAACTGGCGATGGTAGCGGCAGGATTTAGTGGTGGTGAAGCCGATCAATTACGCCGTGCAATGGCGGCATGGAAGAAGAACGGCGATCTTGCCAAGTTCAAACCTAAGCTGATCGACGGAATGCGTGAGCGAGGCTATGACTTGGAATTTGCTGAGCGCATCTTCGACCAAATCTGCGGCTTTGGTGAGTATGGCTTCCCGGAAAGTCACTCGGCCTCTTTTGCTGTGCTAGCTTACTGCTCTGCATGGTTGAAATATTACTACCCTGCTGAGTTCTATACTGCCCTACTCAACAGCCAACCGATGGGCTTTTATAGCCCTTCACAATTGATTCAAGATGCGCACCGACACGGTGTTGAAGTGCTGCCTGTTTGCATCAATCATTCCTCCTATCAGCACCATTTGGTCAAACGTCCGAATGGTCGCCTTGGTGTGCAACTGGGTTTTCGCTTAGTAAAGAGCTTTAATCAGGAAAGCGCCTTTCGGCTAGTTGAACGACGACCAAACTCCGGCTATCGCGCTATCCAAGAGGTGAAGCAAATCTTAAGAAACCGCCGCGATATTGAGTTACTCGCTTCTGCTAATGCGTTTCAAATCCTTTCAGGTAATCGCTATAACGCTCGCTGGGAAGCGATGGATTCACTATCAGACTTACCTTTATTCCATCACATGGAAGAGCCAATGGTAAGTTACCAGGCTCAGCCTTCTGAATACGAGAACTTAGTTGAAGATTATGCCAGTACCGGACTATCACTAAGTCGCCATCCGATTACGTTGCTGGAAGAAGCTGGTAAGTTACCGCGTTTTACTCGGATGAAGCAGTTAGTCGAAAAAGAGCATAAATCTTTAGTGACGGTTGTCGGTGTTGTCACAGGCAGACAATCTCCCGGCACCGCTGCTGGAGTGACCTTTTTCACTTTGGAAGACGATACAGGCAACATCAATGTGGTGGTATGGCGAGCAACAGCACGCGCCCAAAAGCAAGCTTATCTCACTTCAAAGGTGTTGATGGTCAAAGGAATTTTAGAGCGTGAAGGCGAAGTCACGCACGTGATCGCAGGTAAGCTCATCGATTGCACGCACAATCTTGCTGAGCTGAAAAGTAAATCACGCGACTTCCATTAAGCAATCATGTTTTAGAGGTAGGAAAAGGCATTGCACCGAAAAAAGTAAAGGGAGGTCAAGCCTCCCTTTTTGATTCTGCTGAATTAATCTTCAGTCATCGTTTCCGTACGCTTAGTCTTGTATTTCCTATACAGTAACAAGGATAAAGTCATGATGACTTTCGATGTTAACCATATCATTAAACGGAAGTACCCTATATTGATAAGTCTAAATAGACTCATAGGTGAAAAGTGACGCGATATACTTTACATATTTCATTCTCAGAAATATGTAAAACAGTTTAGCAATCACCGTTCAATTAATCACCTATTCTTATGGATTAATTTAGGGCTCACTGATTAATTCTACGTATATAAAACTTGACGCATTCTGTCTTGTGCGACTTCAACCAAAAGATCAGGCTGGAACTTAGAAATAAAGCGATCACACCCCACTTTTTGCACCATGGCTTCGTTGAAGCTACCACTTAAAGATGTGTTTAAGGTGATAAACAACTTGGACATTCTAGAATCAGAACGCACTTCATGAGTCAGCCTATACCCGTCCATCTCTGGCATTTCCGCATCCGTAATCATCATCAGCAATTCTTTTTCGATGTCTTTGCCTTCATCACACCAACGTTTAAGAACCGTTAATGCTTCTAAACCGTCGCGACATTCGATGATGTTCAAACCAAGCTGAGATAAGGTGTCTCTTACCTGATTACGCGCGGTTGATGAATCATCAACAATGAGGACATTTTGTCCAATCATCGCTTGAGCCAGTTCTCGATCTAGTATGCCGTCAGAGATGGTCACGTCATAATGAACGATTTCAGCCAGTACTTTTTCTACATCAATAATTTCAACGATTTGAGATGAATCCCCATCTTTCACTTGGGTGATAGCAGTTAGGTAGTTAGAGCGTCCTGATGTAGATGGTGGCGGCTGAATCTCAGTCCATGCAGTATTGATGATGTTGCGAACCGGTCCTACAAGGAAACCTTGAATAGAACGGTTGTACTCGGTGATGATCAAGTTCTCTTCTTCAACTTCACCACGCAATGGAGGGAAACCGATCGAGCAACGTAAATCAATCACAGGCACAGCTTCGCCACGCAAAGATGCCACACCACGAATGTTATAGTGAGAACCTGGCAGCTTAGTAAGCGGAGGCAGTTTGATCACCTCTTTCACTTTAAAAACGTTAATCGCAAATAACTGGCGACTATTTAGCGTGAACAGCAAAAGCTCTAGTCGGTTTTCACCTACTAGATTTGTACGCTGATCAACCGTATTTAACACTCCGGACATACCACTACCTAACTTTGAACGACTACCTTTCACTCTTTATAGAAAACTGTGTTGGAACAACAAAGTAATACTTTTTTATGAGTGTTCTACAATACTTACGAAAATTACATTAATGCTATTGATATAGCAATGAAGCAGCGCTCAGATTCGAGTTTTCTCTGCTCATATGATCAAAAAAGGGCGAACCTTCCTGTTCACCCTCTGTAAATGCCCTATTCTGATGTCAGAAAAATTAACCTTCAATCACCTTCATCAACAACTGACCGTCGTACAGTGCTTGCTTAATCAAAGCCGCTCCCGGCATGGTCGCTTGTTTATAGAAACGAGACTCCACCAGTTCAAGGTCTTGGTGGTAAACCGGCAAACTTTGTTCTTCAATACAACGACGAACAGCAGGATAAAGCACCTCTTTCGCTTGGTTGATCACCCCACCAATTAAGATCTTTTCTGGGTTAAATAGGTTAATAACAATCGCAATGGCAGAGCCTAAGTAACGACCAAGCTTCTCGATAACATCAACAGCCAGAGGGTCGCCATTTGCAGCCGCCTCACAGATACTTTCAATGCTCATTTCTTCTTGTTCAGCAAGAACTGAAGCTTCACCTTGAGCAATACGAGTCACAACCTCTTCTCGAATCGCTTGTGAGCTGGCAACGGTTTCAAGGCAACCAATATTGCCGCAATGGCAACGTTTGCCATTCGGATCGATTTGGATATGACCGAGTTCACCGATGTTACCGTGTCGACCTTGTAGCACTCGACCATCCAAGATAATACCTGCGCCTAAGCCGTGGTGAATAGAGATAAGAACCGAGTTGTCGTTGTCTTGTGAATGACCAAACAGTTTCTCTGCTAGTGCCCATGCACGCGTATCGTTGGCAATAAAAACCGGTAAGCCTGTTGCTTTGTATATTTCAGGACCTAACGCTAGGTTCTCAACATTGTAATGCGGCATTTGCAACACGATACCCTGCTCTGAGTTCACTAGACCGGGCAGAGTAATCGCAATACTGGTAACACGATCAAGTTGATCGGCGTAGGTTTGGAAGAATTCATCAATTTCGTAGAGTAAACGTTCCAGCACATCATCTTGGTCACGTTCATGGATATCGATTTTGGTATCGATAAGAACGTCACCGCCAAGCTCGTGCAGTGCAATCGTCAAGTAGCCTCGACCTAAACGCATCGACAAGAATTGCCAACCTTCATTATTGACCTGTAACCCCACCGCAGGACGACCGCGACTGGTTGCTTCCTGTACCGTTGTTTCATGGATCAGGTGGGCTTCAATCAATTCTCGAGTGATCTTAGTGATACTCGCAGGCGCAAGCTCACTTTGCTTGGATAAATCAATTCGAGATATTGGACCCTTTAGGTCAATTAGTTTGTATACACGACCAGCATTGACCTGTTTGATATGATCAATATGGCCCGGTTGAGCCATGTACATCTTGCACTCCGAAATTCTATAACGGGATAATTTTTTTACTTTGCGAAGTAATTGTGAAGTGAATTGATAAATCCCCGTGACAAGCATCACGTATAAACATGTTTGTTTGTGTATTCAATCAAATAACTAGAAATCGACTCCTGTTAAATTGTTTGAAAAATAACTTATTTTATTCATCAAATTAGGTTGCAACACCTGTGTGTTGATGTTTTTTCAGCACTTTGACCTAAATGCCAACAATCCGCGCATACTGTGCATATACTTAGCGAGAATAGAATTCGAGTTATCTAGTCCTACACCTGCATTCTTCGGAGAATCTATGACTTCCATATTAAGAAGAACCAAAATTGTTACAACGCTTGGCCCTTCAACAGATAAAGACAATGTCCTTGAAGAGATCATCAAAGCTGGAGCAAATGTCGTCCGTATGAACTTCTCTCACGGTACCAGTGACGATCATATTCAACGCGCGCAAAAAGTCCGTGCTATTGCGGCAAAACTAGGACGTCAAGTTGCCATTCTTGGTGATTTACAAGGTCCAAAAATCCGCGTATCCACCTTCAAAGATGGCAAAATTCATCTTGATGTCGGTGACAAATTCACACTAGACAGCGATTTACCAAAAGGTGAGGGAAACCAAGAGTCCGTTGGTTTGGATTACAAAGAGCTACCGCAAGACGTTTCACCTAACGATATCCTGCTCCTTGACGATGGACGTGTTCAACTGCAAGTCACCAGTGTCGAAGGGAATAAAGTTCATACACGCGTCACCGTTGGTGGCCCTCTGTCTAATAACAAAGGTATCAACAAGAAAGGTGGCGGTTTATCTGCCGATGCATTAACAGAGAAAGACAAAGCGGACATTCTCACTGCCGCTAAAATCAAAGTCGATTACCTTGCGATTTCTTTCCCTCGTAATGGCGAAGACATGCACTATGCTCGCCGTTTGGCAAGAGATGCAGGTCTAGAAGCAAAACTCGTTGCCAAAGTTGAACGAGCAGAAACGGTAGCCACCAGTGAGTCGATTGATGACATTATTCTTGCGTCCGATGTAGTGATGGTTGCTCGCGGCGACTTGGGCGTAGAAATTGGCGACCCAGAGCTTGTTGGTGTGCAGAAAAAACTCATCCGTCGTGCTCGCAGCTTAAACCGCATCGTGATTACTGCGACTCAAATGATGGAGTCTATGATTGCGGCACCGATGCCAACCCGAGCAGAGGTCATGGACGTTGCCAATGCCGTGCTAGATGGTACAGATGCGGTAATGCTTTCTGGAGAAACGGCAGCAGGTCAATTCCCAGTAGAAACTGTCAAGTCCATGGCAGAAGTATGTATGGGCGCAGAGAAGATGGCTGAAGCAAGCTTGTCGACGTATCGCTTAGATCGCACCTTTGCAACCGCAGAAGAAACCATCGCAATGTCCACTATGTACGCAGCTAACCACATGGAAGGCGTAAAAGCGATGATTGCCTTGACCGAATCTGGTCGCACCGCGCTCATGATGTCTCGTTTGAGTTCAGGTCTGCCTATTTTCGCGTTATCACGCAACGAATCGACACTGAATCGTGCTGCGCTTTATCGTGGGGTAACTCCGGTGTACTTTGACTCAAAAGGTGGCGCAGGTCTAACTACCGCGCACGATGCAATTGTGACGTTAAAAGAACAAGGCTTATTGGATGAAGGGGATTTGGTGATCATCACTCAAGGTGATGTTATGGACGTGGTTGGTTCAACCAACTGCATGCGAATCCTGTCAGCATAAGTTCTACACTTGATAAGCAAGGGCACCGAAATGGTGCCCTTTTTATTATCTAGGCTGTCTCTCGACCTTCCATATTTAATTTGTCGTAAAGCTGAATCAGGTTAAAACCGGTTTGCAAACCAAGCTGATAATCATGCTCAAGAGCTTCAGGGTCACTTAAAAGAGATGAGGATTGCAGCTCCTCTTTCGGCGCCAATTGCAAAATAAAAGTATCATCAGGAGGTGCGCTAAGGAAAGCTTGCGTCAACTCGAAGGTTTGATAGTGGATCATCAACATGTCTGCTAATCCAGAATCAAAATTCTCACCAATCAAATGGCTCAAACGATAGAGGTTATCGGCTCCAAATAGCCAGCGCCCACCATTTAATAACTTTCTGCCAGACAATTTAGATTGATGTGCTGCGTTAATTTTTTGCTGCAAGAAATTGCTCCAATCTTCCTTCCATTGATGGACCTTATCTTGCCAAGATTCTTGAACCGAGTTTATGGACTCTCGGTACCATTTGATCCCTTCTTCACCAAGCTCACTTTGCGCTTTGGCTTCCGATTCAGAGAAAGGCTCAGTGCGGATCACTATGATATTTCGTGCATTTTTACGCCACGCTTCTTGAACGGGAATCGATGCAGAAACGCCGCCATCAACAAAATGCTGCCCGTTTACATTTACAGCACCTTGATACAGTTTTGGAATAGCACATGTAGCCACCATCGTATTGAGCCAATCACCACCGAGTATTGGTAAGTAGTGGTCTGAGAGCGTATCGACGTTAGTGACCGCAGCAAACGCTCCTCTTTGACCTAGCGCAGAGCGACCAAGATCCAGATCGAGTTTATAAGGGTAATCTTGAATACGTTCGAGCGCCCACTCCAAACCTAAGTACTGTTTTTTACGAATGTAGCGGATCAGATGGAAGAACTCGGGAGCCGTGGTCAGATCGGTTATAAAGGCTTTACCCATACCATGCTGACGGCAAAGGAAAGCACAAAGGTTAAGCGCTCCGGCAGACGTACCATAGAATTCGTCGAATGGGTCGAAATTAGAGAGAAGAAATGCGTCTAGCACACCAGCGGTAAAAATCCCTCTCTGCCCTCCTCCTTGTGCGACAAGGGCAGTTTTGCCATTTCTAAACTGCTCATACACTTGAATGTCGAGCTCAGCATGGCTATCAGTGATAATACCGCTGTTGCGTATCATAGGCGTAATGCCGTTAGTTTAAGCCGTCGTAATCGCAATGATGCCAAAAGAGAGTAAAACTGCGAATACCGTAACGACGATGAGTAGGGCTGATTTTAGATCGTGTTCCATAGACACCTCCTTTTGTTGTAACAAATTAATAACACCAGTGTGAATTATGTTCAAGAATTGCCTAATTTAGTCGCACGATTTTGACTAAGGCATCACAATTAGCTTAGTCATAATAAGGAGATAGCAAATGAACAATAAAATTGGCTGGCTAGTTGGGAGTGTATTATTGGGCTGTTCTATGGCAGCTCAAGCAAACGTTATCGTCACTCCCTACATTGGCTTCACGGGAGGAGGCAAAGTAGAAGATGAAAACAATCGCACCTACGATCTTGACCCTTCAATTAACTACGCTTTATCGGTAGAGACTCCTTTTGAAATGGGTCGCTTAGGTTTGTTCTATTCGAATCAGTCTTCTGAACTACAAGATGTAAACAACTCAGCAGACATCCATTACCTGCAGTTTCAAAGCAGCATCTACTATCCAGTGGCGACAGGTTGGCAAAGTTATGTTGGCCTTGGATTAGGTGCTTCATATACTGATGCTGATTGGGTGGATGACAAATACGGTTTCTCAGCTAGTGCTTTCGCAGGACTTGAGTACACATTTTCTAAAAACTTTGCATTGACCGCTCAAGTTCGTTGGTTAGGTACCGTTGTTGACAATGACACCTCAGGAGCATGCGTGCTTCCTACTGATGGTTCTTCTTGTGTAATCAAGTTTGAAACCGACTGGATGAACCAATTTCAATCCAATATTGGCTTTAGCTTCCGCTTCTAACGACTTTCACTTCTAAAGAATCGTTTTGACGCCAAATCGTCTATAGGGTGTATCGAACGCAGAGATACGCCCTAATAATCAAAAAGAGTTTATTTGACCAAGATCACATCAATAAGACAGTCATATACTCTGAAAATAACCCCATCTCACTGATCAGATAACCTAGCAAATCACGATTTAACAATATTTAAACCAGATAAAATCTCGCCGTTAACATTTAGAATCTATTGCGATAAATAATGTAAAAAGTTAGTCTGAAGACAGAAAGCAGAAGAATATTTCAGCTTTTGCAAACACACATCAAAATTTAAAGCATTTAATTCTAATTCTTCATTGGCAAAACAAAGTAAAAAACCAGAAAGTAACAATAATACCGAATTTAGGATAGAAAACTGACGGATAACAGTTGCCCTTTATTCTGCTGGGATTTACACCTGCCAAGAAGAGCTTCATTCCTTAGGGAGTTGTACAGGAGTCAAATATGAAGCGAGAACAATGGGGATCCCGTGCGGGATTCATCTTAGCTGCAGTCGGTTCAGCCATCGGTCTGGGTAACATCTGGCGTTTCCCTTATATGGCTTATGAGAACGGTGGTGGTGCCTTTTTTATTCCTTACCTTTTCGCCATGATTACTGCTGGTATTCCATTTATGATCCTGGAATTCAGTATGGGTCAAAAATACCGTGGTTCTGCTCCGAAAACATTAGCTAAAATCCACGCCAAGTTTGAGTGGCTTGGCTGGTTCCAAGTGGGTGTAGCTGCGGTTATCGCCGTTTACTACGTCGCTGTTATTGGCTGGGCAATTTCTTACTTTGGTATGTCGTTTACCCAAAGTTGGGGTTCTGACACCAATGCTTTCTTCTTTAGTGAATACCTAAAACTTGGTGATAACTCACCAACGGATTTGGGCAGCATTCAATGGAAGATCGCAGTATCCATGCTGATTGCTTGGGCAATCACCTACACGGCCATTGTGAGTGGTGTTAAATCGGGTATCGAACGAGCATCAAAAATCATGATGCCAATTTTGTTCATCATGGTCGTGTTCTTGATTGGTCGTATGATTTTCCTTCCTGGAGCACTAGATGGCGTGAACTACATGTTTGAGCCTGATTTCAGTAAGATTTGGGACGTGAAAGTGTGGGCAGCTGCGTACGGACAGATCTTCTTTACCCTAAGTATCGGCTTTGCCATCATGCTAGCATACTCCAGTTATCTGCCTGAGAAATCAGACATCACGAATAACGCCTTCATGACTGTCCTTATCAACTGTGGTTTCTCCATCTTAGCTGGTATCATGATCTTCTCAGTGCTTGGTTACATGGCTCAAGAGCAAGGTAAACCACTGACTGAAGTCGTCTCTGCTGGTGTTGGTCTTGCGTTCGTAACGCTACCTGCCGCTATCAATTTGTTACCAGCGCCATATATTCTTGGTCCGCTGTTCTTCTTTGCTCTCGTTGTAGCTGGCTTAAGTTCGCACATCTCAATCATGGAAGCGGTAACATCTGCAGTTATCGATAAACTGAAATGGAGCCGTAAAAAAGCGGCAAACGTGGTGATTGGTATTGGCTTTATTGTCTCAATGGCATTTGCAACCAACGGAGGTCTATTATTACTTGACCTTGTCGACCACTTTGCTAATAACGTCGGCATCATGGTTGGCGGTCTGGTTGAAATCGTCCTAATGGCTTGGCTACTTAAACAAGTGCCAGAAGTTCGTGACTATGTAAATGAGCGTTCAGATTTCTCTATTGGTCAATGGTTTGTAGTCTGCCTACGTTTTGTTACTCCAATCATGCTAGCAATTATCCTAGCAACTAAGCTATATGCCCTTCTAACAGAAGGTTACGGTGGCTACGACCTAACTCTTGGCTGGGCAGTGATTGCCGCGCTATTTGTTTTTGGTGTACTGATTAACGTGGTAAGCAAGGAGAAAGCGTAATGACAACAAGTGCAATTATTATGATGGTTATTGGTCTTGGCATCACTTGGGGTGGCGCAGCTGTGTGCATCAAGCGAGCGATGGATAAGCAGCAATAATACCGATCCTATATCAAGAATAATGCCGGCGTTGATGCCGGCATTTTTGTATCTGCTTTAACTCAAAAGCTGTATTTAACCCCAAGAGCTCCACCAATTTGAAGATCGGGTCCTTTATACAGATCGAGCTCTGGATGAATTTGCGCATAGAGATCCCATCCTTTTGAAAGATCCCAATTCACGCCAAGCGGAACACGAAAACCAAATTCATCATCCCACTCGTACCAACCACCAACACCTACATACCAGGTCAGCGGCATATTTTGCTCAAAAGAACCACGTTTCGCGATATAGTCAAATGCCATACCGTCATTACCGATGATACCTCGATATTTATCATCGATTTCAACTACGACACTCAATTGCTGATCCACTGCCATACCAACGGAAAAATTCGTCGGTTGGTTTGCTGCCATACTTACACTAGGTAACAGTGCTGCTGCCAGCATTATTTGTTTTTTCATACACGTCATCACTCTAAAAAAACGGCGTGCATAATTCAAACATGATTTAGTTTTGGTATATCAGCAATGAGTAAGGGAGAGGTACGAAAAACGCTACAACTGTAAGGCTGCGTATTGTGTCACGATGTGGGACGTTAAATTAAAGATAAGCCGTTAGTCGTCGTGGTTTCAGCATGAAAAACAGGCACAAAAAAAGGAGACCGAAGCCTCCTCTTTTCTATGAATGACTGAGATTAGCCGTGGTTACGAATCCACTCATCCATTTCAGTTTTTAGGTTATCAGACTTAGTACCGAAGATAGCCTGAACACCACCTGCTACAACTACAACACCAGCAGCGCCTAGTTGTTTTAGCTTGTCTTGGTCAACAGCAGCTGTATCAGCTACCGCTACACGTAGACGAGTGATACATGCGTCTAGACCAGTGATGTTTGCTTTGCCGCCGAATGCTGCAACAAGCTCACCTGCCATGTCAGAACCAGAAGTTGCAACAGCTTCTTCAGATTCATCTTCACGACCTGGAGTTTTAAGGTCAAGAGCAGTGATTACTGTGCGGAATACTACGTAGTAGATTACAGCGTAAACTAGACCAACAGCTACCATCAGACCCATCTTCTGAGCGTGACCAGATAGAACTAGGAAATCGATCAGACCATGTGAGAATGAAGTACCGTGTACGAAGCCTAGAGTGTTAGCAACAACGTATGCAGAACCAGCTAGTAGAGCGTGGATACCGTATAGTACAGGAGCAACGAATAGGAATGAGAATTCGATTGGCTCAGTAATACCAGTTAGGAATGAAGTCAGTGCAGCTGACGCCATGATACCCATTACTTTCGCGCGGTTTTCTGGTTTAGCACAGTGAGCAATAGCGATTGCTGCAGCTGGTAGACCAAACATCTTGAACATGTAACCACCCGCTAGCTGACCGAAGCCATTACCAGCAGCACGAGATGCATCATCTGCAACTAGGTAACAAGTTAGTACGCCGTTTTGAGTTTCACCAGCAGCGTTCACACAAGTACCTGCTTCGAAGAAGAATGGTACGTTCCATACGTGGTGTAGACCGAATGGGATTAAAGAACGCTCAACTACGCCGTAGATACCGAACGCAAGCTGTGGGTTTTGGTGTGCAGCCCAGTCAGAGAATGCAGAGATTGCACCGCCGATTGGTGGCCATACGATAGATAGTACAACACCTAGGATGATCGCAGCGAAACCAGTGATGATTGGCACAGCACGTTTACCAGCGAAGAAGCCAAGGTACTCTGGAAGTTGGATTTTGAAGAAACGGTTGAATGCCCAAGCAGCAACACCACCGACAAGGATACCACCTAGTACACCTGTGTCGATTTTCTCAACGCCCATGATGCCAGCCATAACGCCTAGCGTTGCTGTCATGATGCCGTAACCAACGATAGCAGCTAGACCAGCTACACCGTCGTTGTTTGTGAAGCCTAGTGCTACACCAACAGCAAATAGAAGTGCCATTTGGCCGAATACTGAACCACCAGCTTGTTCCATTAGGTTAGAAACCACTTCTGGAATAAAGCTTAGGTGGGCAGCACCAACACCTAGTAGGATACCTGCGACTGGTAATACTGATACTGGTAGCATCAGAGCTTTACCAACTTTTTGCAGGTTTGCAAAAAGGTTCTTAAACATGTTTATGCTCCTGATAAATTATAAGTATTATTTGGGCACTAACGGCACACCCCCGTAGCCTAAATGTTAGCACCCAATGAAAATGTAACCACACGTTGCATTATATTTTCCGGCTCTAAATATATATTGATGGCCCTCAAACTTTCCACACAGTTACGAAATTTAGTTTCAAAACAAGCCGCAGATCACACCTAAAAACCGTCGATGAAAAGGTTTGCATTAAACTTATGATATTGTTTTATAAAGATTTTATTATCTACATAATTAATTTTAAGGCGTAAATAAAATAAAGGTCGATGTTATTTTTAGTAACAAAATTACATTTGAGGGATTTGGATGCGGTTAAATCAACAAATTTAGTAAACATTAAACTAAATGATCTTTTTGGTGCATTTATCAACAAAAAAGGGGCAAAAGCCCCTTTTTTAATCTGCCTATTGATTTTTCATCGCAAAAAAAGATTTCGGAAATTTTCGCTGGTTTTTTGCCCAACTTCAGACAAGGCACACTCTTTCAGCTGTGCAATATAGGCAGCAACTTCGACAACATAGGCTGGTTGGTTCTCTTTTCCACGATGTGGAACAGGGGCAAGATACGGAGAATCCGTCTCAATAAGCAACTTTTCAAGAGGTAGGGCTTTCACAACATCCTTCAATTCCGTCGCTTGGCGGAAAGTCACAATACCTGAAATTGAGATGTAAAACCCTAAATCGAGTGCAGCTTCTGCAAAAGGCAGATCTTCAGTAAAACAGTGTATGACGCCACCACATTTTTCGGCTCCGCCATTGCGTAGAATTTCTAATGTATCTTCACGTGCATTACGAGTATGAATAATCAGTGGTTTGTTTAATTCTACTGCTAGGTCAACTTGCTGCTCAAAACGCTCTTTCTGCAGTGCGGCGGTCCCTGGTTTGTAATGGTAATCCAGCCCCGTTTCACCGATCGCCACAACTTTTTCATGGGACGCGTACTCTCGTAAGATATCCATCGAAAAGGCACTTTCAACATCAAGAGGATGAACACCACAAGACGCGTGAACGTTATTGTAAGGTGTGATCATTTCGAGCATTTTAGGGAAAGAGTCCAAAGTCACACCAACGGACAATAACTCAGTAACATTAGCTTGCTTAGCTTTGTTGATAACGTCTTCAACATTAATATGAAGGTCATCGTAATTCAATTTGTCTAGATGACAGTGCGAATCTACGAACATAATGCCTCTCGTGATTCAATTAACCAATTCATAGATAGTAGCTCAAGGTTTAAGCCTGGAAAGGTTTGTCGTTGAGCTTTCAATTCAAGCAGCTTTTGAGCCGCTTGATACAGACAGTTATATCTACCGGGCTGAAACTGAGCGGCGCCAGGAAGCAGATCCACTTCCGTAACACCAAATTGCGCTTTCTGGGCATCGGTCAACAAATACCACGCCCAGTCTAACGCTTTGTCTGGATTCTTAGCCATTAACGTCGCGCACCGAAACACATCTGACAAAGGCGAAGACAAAGTCTCAATCAAGCAGCGCTCAAACGCTTGATACTCATCCAGCTCACCACTTTTTGCTGCTTCCAGCGTATTTATTGGTGAACCCATATTCAACTTAAGCGCATAAGGGGGCACTTGAGAAGCCCCTTGCTCACTCATCCAGCTCATAGCTTGCTCTGTTGAAGGCGTAGCCACGACCCATTGCTGACAGCGACTTTGAATCGTTGGCAGTAATCGCTCATGGTTCTGTGTAACAAGCAAGAACAAACACTTCTGCCCTGGTTCTTCTAGTGTTTTCAACAACGCATTGGACGCAGACTCGTTCATTGCTTCCGCAGGTTCAATAATGAACACGCGATATCCATTTAGCTGTGATGATTCATGAGCAAGACGATTACAAGCGCGGATCTGATCAACCGTAATTGATTTGCCTTCTTTTTCCGGCTTAACCCAATGTAAGTCTGGATGACTATTAGATTGAGTTAGCTGACAACTGTGGCAAAAACCACACGCCTCACTGGTGTAGTTTTGGCACAAAAGAGAGTGGCTGAAGAGTTCAACCAGTTTTTCAACGGCCAACCCTTTCTCACTTTGTAGTAACAAAGCTCCAGGAACTCGCTCTGAATCCAAACTGATTTTGAGGTTATCCCAAACGGGCTGTAACCATGGAAAGTCATTTAACATGAATCACCTCAATCTACCCTCAACTTACTGAGCTGCAAGCCATGCATTTAGTGCAGCTCTGATATCATGTGCCACTTCGTCAATCGACTGCTCTGCATTGATAACTACGATAGAGTCATCTGCATTAGCCAACTCTAGGTAACGCTCACGAGTGCGTTCAAAGAAGCTGATGTCCATTTTCTCAATTCGATCTAGCTCACCGCGACCACGAGCACGCTCAAGACCAACACGAGGATCGATATCCATGTACAACGTAAAAGCAGGTTTGAACTCACCAAGCGTAGTGTCGCGTAAGTTTTTCATCAGCGACGCATCGATTTGACGACCACCACCTTGGTAAGCTTGAGAAGACAAGTCATGGCGGTCACCCACCACCCATTGATTGTTTGCAAGTGCTGGCTTGATTACATTTTCCACTAGCTGGACACGAGCTGCGTAGAGTAAAAGCAGCTCCGTCATATCTTTCAAATCTTCGCCTTCGTGCTCTTCTTTAACCAATGCACGCATCTTTTCAGCGAGAGGGGTTCCACCGGGCTCACGAGTATTAACGATATTTTCAATACCTGCAGCTTTCAGCGTATCCAAAACCGTTTTGATTGCAGTACTTTTACCCGCGCCTTCTAGGCCCTCAACGACAATAAAGTTTGCTTTCATCATTTGTTCTTTCTTAGTTCTCTTAAATAGGCACGTACAGCACGGTTGTGCTCAGCAAGGGATTTCGAAAATACATGTCCGCCCTTCCCACTTGCTACGAAATATAGATAGTTACTGTTTTCAGGGTTTAACGCGGCTTCAATCGAAGCTTCACCCGCCATGGCAATCGGCGTTGGTGGCAAACCATTGATTGTGTATGTGTTGTATGGTGTAGGAGTACGCAAATCTTTCTTGCGGATATTACCATCATAGGCATCTCCCATACCGTAGATAACTGTAGGGTCTGTTTGTAGACGCATACGTTTATTAAGACGATTCACAAATACAGATGCGACACGCTCACGCTCCGAGTCTATCGCCGTCTCTTTTTCAATGATAGAAGCAAGAATCAGCGCTTCGTATTTGTCTTTTAGTGGCAGTTTCTCTTGGCGCTCTTCCCACTGAGCATCCAAAATCTTGTTCAGCTTACTATGAGCACGCTCTAAGATCTGACTCTCACTTGTACCAGCTGTGTAGTGATAGGTTTCGGCAAGGAATAAGCCTTCAAGCTTTTCGCGCTCTATCCCCAGCTTTTCAGCCATCTGCTTTTCCGATAATCCGGTCAAATCATGTTTAACATAAGGCGCTGCACTTAACTGCTCAACCCACTCAGAAAAGCGACTGCCTTCCACAAAGGTAATCGCAAACTGATGTTCTTTACCTGTGTTTAGTTGTTCCAACGCGTCATATAGAGAGGTGTTAGGTTCTAGTTGGTAAGTGCCTGCTCGCACCTGAAGAAGCTCCGGATAGAGATGAGGCATTAAACGAGTGTAGTCTGAAGCTTCGATGATGTTACCTTTCGCCAAGTCACGCATTACTCGGTGAAAGCTGGTGCCATTTTCAACGGTAAACAGCTGAGGCTGCTCAATAAGAATTGGCGAGTTAACGTATTGCTTAGTCTGTGAAACAACGTAAAAAACACTTGCTGCACCAATAACGGCAATCAGTACAACAAACGCAAACAGTTTTTTAATCACGTATTTAGATTCCCTTGAAGTCGTCGAGTCAATTTCCCAATTGGAAAGTCAATCTTGTTCTCTGGTGCTGAAATACCGGAAACCGGTGCTACACCCAATAGTGAATTACACATCCACACCTCATCTGCATCGAGCAAATCTGTCAGTGTGAAATCGGCTACCTGCACTGAGTAACCTTCGCTTTGGAGATATTCCAAAACCTTACGGCGCATCACGCCAGCCACACCGGATAAACACAAACCGGGTGTGAACACCTTTTCATCTTTAACCCAAAAAAGGTTTGCCATTGTAGTTTCAATGACATGATTTTGCACATTTAACGTCACAGCATCAGCAAATTCAGTACCATCAATTTCTGCCTTTGCGAGCACCTGCTCTATACGGTTATTGTGCTTATGTCCGGCAAGTAATGGCTGGATTCCAAGTCGGGTTTCACAAACACCTAATTGCACGCCACGCTCTTGCCAAGCAAGGTAGTGAGCAGGGAATGTAAAATTCGAGATAGTGACAACCGGACCTTCGACACCGCTAGGACTATACCCTCGACCACCACAACCGCGGCTAATATGAATTTTGATTCCGGCAGATTCATCTTTTAAAGTTGCCGACATCGCCCAATCCAAGACCGTACGCCAATCAGGAAAAGGGATTTGTAATGTCGTTAAGCATGCTTCCATACGTTCAACATGCGCTTGCCAATGCTCCAACTGCCCTTTCTTGGTTTTGATGGTAGAGAAACAGCCATCACCATATTGGAAAGAGCGGTCACCGAGTGGAACATGTGTTTGTGGCAGTCCATTTACCCAGAACATTCAGATCCCCTTACTTTCTGATCGACAAATAAAACAAAACGGCTCAATGCTAAGCATCGAGCCGTTAGAATACAAGTATCGCTACTCTAAAACTGTGTTAGAGACTTTTACTCAGCGATTTTTTTGAATACAAGCGAACCGTTAGTACCGCCGAAGCCGAACGAGTTACAGATTGCGTATTCCATATCAACTTTGCGCGCAGTATGCGGCACAAGGTCGATATCTAAACCTTCTTCTGGATCATCTAGGTTAATCGTTGGTGGAACAATTTGATCTACCAATGAAAGAACCGTGATGATTGCTTCTACTGAGCCTGCTGCACCTAAAAGGTGACCAGTCATAGATTTAGTAGAAGAGACAAGAACCTGCTTAGAGCCTTCTTCACCAAGTGCGCGTTTCACACCCTTGATTTCAGCCACATCACCTGCTGGTGTTGATGTACCGTGAGCGTTCACGTAACCAACTTGAGTACCTGTGATGTTTGCGTCACGCATCGCCGCTTCCATTGCCAGTGCGCCACCAGAGCCATCTTCACTTGGAGAAGTCATGTGGTAAGCGTCACCAGACATACCGAAGCCAACAAGCTCTGCGTAGATCTTAGCACCGCGCGCTTTTGCGTGTTCGTACTCTTCAAGAACCATCACGCCCGCACCGTCACCTAGAACGAAGCCGTCACGACCTTTATCCCAAGGACGTGATGCTTTTTGCGGTTCATCGTTACGAGTCGATAGTGCTTTTGCAGCGCCGAAGCCTGCCATACCAAGTGGCGTAGATGCTTTTTCTGCACCACCAGCAACCATAGCTTCCGCATCACCGTATGCAATCATACGAGCCGCGTGACCGATGTTGTGAAGACCTGTAGTACATGCAGTAGAGATCGCGATGTTAGGACCACGAAGACCACGCATGATAGATAGGTTACCCGCAACCATGTTTACGATGGTCGAAGGAACAAAAAATGGGCTAACTTTGCGAGGACCTTTCTCAACTAGCGCTGAGTGACCTGCTTCGATTAGGTCTAGACCGCCAATGCCTGAGCCGATTGCTACACCAACTCGAGCCGCGTTTTCTTCGGTAATTTCTAAGCCAGAGTCATCCAATGCTTGGATACCCGCAGCAATGCCGTACTGGATAAACAAATCCATTTTACGAGCATCTTTCTTAGACATGTACTCTGTGCAATCAAAATCTTTTACAAGACCAGCAAAACGAGTCGAGAAGTTCGTTGCATCGAAGTGCTCGATGTTTACGATACCGCTTTGACCTTCTAGCAGGGCTTTCCAAGATGATTCTACTGTGTTGCCTACCGGTGACAACATACCCATGCCAGTGACAACTACACGACGCTTGGACACGATATAATTCTCCGGGAATTGAATGTTTCTATGAGAGGATAGAAGAAGTTAGAAAGAACACAGGCGGTCTAGGAGACCGCCTGGGAGAGATAATTACTGAGCGCTGTTTACGTAGTCGATTGCAGCTTGAACAGTAGTGATTTTCTCTGCTTCTTCATCAGGAATCTCAGTGTCGAATTCCTCTTCTAGAGCCATTACTAGCTCTACAGTGTCTAGAGAATCAGCACCTAGATCGTCAACGAAAGAAGCTTCGTTTTTAACTTCTGCTTCGTCTACACCTAGCTGTTCAACAATGATTTTCTTTACGCGTTCTTCGATGTTGCTCATTTTTCTTTTCCTTTACAGATTTCGCCTAATGCGATGATTCCGTAGTTTATTCGAACTATTGAAGTTTGCAAGGGGGTCCTTGCTGGTCAAACCACAAAATTAGCGAATTTAACCGAATTTCAATACATTTTTGACTTAAATCATGCACAAATCTTGCGCATGAGCATGACAACTTAATGACAGTTAACAGCAACTATAGGCTATTTTTCATAAAGTAAAATAGCTTATTTTGCACGAACTGTGCATTAAACCATGTACATGCCACCATTTACATGCAAAGTTTCACCAGTAATGTAAGCCGCTTCAGGTGAAGCAAGGAATACAACTGCTGATGCAATTTCACGAGGGTCACCTAGACGACCTGCTGGCACGTTCGACAACGTTGCTGCACGTTGGTCGTCATTTAGCGCCTTAGTCATGTCAGTTTCGATGAAACCTGGAGCAACCGTGTTCACTGTTACACCACGAGAAGCCACTTCACGAGCCATTGATTTAGTGAAACCAATCACACCCGCTTTTGCTGCTGCATAGTTTGTTTGACCAGCGTTACCCATAGTACCAACAACAGAACCTACGTTGATGATGCGACCAGCGCGTTTTTTCATCATGCCACGTAGAACCGCTTTAGACATGCGGTAGATTGGCGTTAGGTTTGTATTGATGATGTCGTTCCACTCGTCATCTTTCATACGCATTAGCAAGTTATCGCGCGTGATACCAGCGTTGTTTACTAGAATATCGATTGCACCAAACTCATCATTGATGGTTTTTAGTGTTGCTTCGATAGACTCAACGTCAGTTACGTTAAGTGCTAGACCTTTACCGTTTTCACCTAGGTACTCGCTGATCGCCGCTGCGCCGCCTTCAGAAGTCGCAGTACCGATTACCGTTGCACCGCGTTCAACAAGAAGTTCAGCAATCGCACGACCAATGCCACGGCTTGCGCCTGTCACTAGAGCGATCTTACCTTCTAGATTCATCATGTTGTGTTTTCCTTTTCTTATCGTGAGCAGATTACTTAGCGGCTTCTAGCGACGCTACGTCGTTAACTGCTGCTGCGCTTAGTGTTTTCACGATACGTTTAGTCAGACCTGTCAGAACTTTGCCAGGACCAAGCTCAAGAAGATTTTCTACACCTTGTTCGTTCATTAGCTGCACGCTCTCAGTCCAACGAACTGGGCTGTGAAGTTGACGAACAAGTGCGTCTTTGATTTTTGCAGGATCAGTTTCAGCCGCCACATCAACGTTGTTGATAACCGGAAGTTGTGGTGCGTTGAATTCGATAGACTCTAGCGCGACAGCTAGTTTCTCTGCTGCAGGTTTCATTAGTGCGCAGTGTGAAGGCACTGAAACAGGAAGAGGAAGTGCACGCTTAGCACCTGCTTCTTTACATAGTGCACCAGCACGTTCTACCGCGTCTTTACTACCTGCGATAACAACTTGACCAGGTGAGTTGAAGTTTACTGGAGAAACGACTTCACCTTGTGCTGCTTCTTCACAAGCTTTTGCAATTGCTTCGTCATCTAGACCGATGATCGCGTACATTGCACCTGTACCCGCAGGTACCGCTTCTTGCATCAGTTGACCACGTAGCTCAACCAGTTTGATTGCTTCTTTAAAGTCAATCACGCCAGCACACACAAGCGCTGAGTACTCACCTAGGCTGTGGCCAGCTAGGTTTGCTGGTTGCTCAAGACCAAGCTCTTGCCATACACGCCAGATAGCAACAGATGACGCTAGCAAAGCTGGTTGAGTACGGAAAGTTTGGTTTAGATCTTCTGCAGGTCCATTTTGAACAAGCGCCCATAGGTCGTAACCTAGTGCGTCAGATGCTTCTGCAAATGTTTGTTTTACTACGTCATATTGTTCGCCTAGATCAGCAAGCATACCAACTGCTTGAGAACCTTGACCTGGAAATACGATAGCAAACTTGCTCATGTTGTTTTCCTTTAAGCAAAGTAAAAAGAAATAAGATGCGCCGTAGCGCATCTTAAATTTTGAATCTTGTGAAACTTAGAATTTCACCAGGGCAGAACCCCAAGTGAATCCGCCGCCAAACGCTTCAAGAAGTAGAGTTTGACCACGTTTAATACGACCATCACGTACCGCCTCATCCAGTGCTGTTGGCACGGTTGCTGCTGATGTGTTGCCGTGTTTATCAAGTGTGATCACGACTTGGTCTAGTGACATCGAAAGCTTTTTCGCTGTCGCTGAAATAATGCGGTAGTTCGCTTGGTGCGGAACCAACCAGTCTAGTTCAGACTTGTGCATATCGTTTGCTTCAAGCGTGTCTTTCACTAACTTCGAAAGCTGAGTTACTGCCACTTTGAAAACTTCGTTACCCGCCATGTGCAGCCATTTATCTGCATCTTTACCACGCTCAGGTACAGGAAGGCTCAGAAGATCACCAAATTGACCATCTGAATATACGTGTGTCGAAATGATGCCAGGTTCTTCGCTCGCACCAATTACCACCGCGCCTGCCGCATCACCAAATAAGATGATAGTTGAGCGGTCAGTCGGATCACACGTTTTCGATAATGCGTCAGCACCAATCACAAGTACGTTTTTACACATACCTGATTTAATGTGTTGGTCAGCTACAGACATTGCGTATACAAAGCCTGAACAAGCAGCGGCTAAGTCGAAAGCAGGACAACCTTTAATGCCAAGCTTTGCCTGCACCTGACACGCAGATGAAGGGAAAGTATGGCTACTGCTCGTGGTAGCAACGATAATTAGGTCGATATCATTTTTATCAATGCCGGCCATATCGATAGCGTTTTCAGCTGCGTAGAATGCCATGTCCGCAACAGTTTCATCTTCTGCTGCAATTCGACGCTCTTTAATACCCGTGCGAGCTACGATCCACTCGTCACTTGTATCTACCATTTTCTCTAGGTCTGCGTTAGTACGCACCTGAGATGGCAGGTAGCTGCCAGTACCTAAAATTTTGCTATACATGAAGACTAATAATGCCTCTCGAGTAAAACCGCTTCCAAACGATCGCTAATACGGCTTGGTACTTGTCGTTTGACCTCGTGTACTGCCTCGCCAAGTGCATTGACAATCGCAGATACATCCGCACTTCCATGGCTTTTTATGACAATGCCGCGCAATCCTAGCAAACTTGCGCCGTTATACTGGTCGGGGTTCAGTGTTTTTAGTTCATTAAATAGCCGAGAAAACAACTTTCTAGCAATCCAACCCTTAATCGTCGATTCCATCATGCTGGTTTTTAGTTTTTCGATGAAGAGTTGAGCTGTTCCCTCGCTGGCTTTTAAGCATACGTTACCGACAAAGCCATCACAAACAATGACATCGGCTACGTCATGCAAAATTTGATTACCTTCAATATAACCGACAAAGTTGATGGCGTCGGTTTGAGAAAGCATTTCAGCACAGCGTTTGACTAAATCGTTACCTTTGATTTCTTCTGCGCCAATGTTCAGCACCGCAACACGAGGAGGTCGACCTAGGTGTTCTTCTGCTAATGCACTGCCCATCACGGCAAACTGGAATAAACTGTCGGCATCACACGACACATTTGCTCCCAAATCTAGCATCCAGGTGCGTTTTCCACTGATGGTCGGTAACGCAGAAACTAAAGCAGGACGCTCAATACCAGGAAGCAGCTTAAGAATAAAACGTGACAGCGCCATCAATGCGCCGGTGTTACCACCACTCACACAAGCATCAGCTTCATTTTCAGAAACCAGATCAATCGCCATACGCATAGAGCTATTTTGGCTATTGCGAAGGGCCAAAGACGGTTTTTCTGAATTAGAAATCACTTTCTCGCTATGAAGAATACTCAAACGAGAACTGGTAGAGGTACCAAGTTGAGATAATTGAGACGTGATCAGAGATTGATCACCTATAAGAATCACTTTTAGCTCTGGGAAATGAGACAGTGCCTGCACGGCGGCAGGCACTGTTACGCGTGGACCGAAATCCCCGCCCATTGCATCAAGTGCAACGGTAATACTTTGCAAAGGTTCAACCTTACTTGTTGATAACCTTTTGACCACGGTAGTAACCTTCAGCAGTTACGTTGTGGCGTAGGTGAGTTTCACCAGAAGTCGCGTCTACAGATAGTGCAGCTGTAGTTAGCGCATCGTGTGAACGACGCATACCGCGCTTAGAACGAGTTTTACGGTTTTTCTGTACGGCCATTGACCCTACTCCTATACTATTGGGTTAAAAACCTAAAGAAGAAGCGGCTACCACACCAGTTACTTTTTCAGATTTTTCAAAACATCGAATGGATTCGGTTTTTCTTCCTCAATTTCTTCAGGAATTTCACCAAAAACCATGTTATTTGAGTCAACGCTACAATCCGCATCATCGTGCATTGCGATTTGAGGTAATGTTAAGATGAACTCGTCTTCAACCAGTTGTATAAGGTCTAATTCACCGTACTCATTTAGATCTACCAAATCATAAATTTCTGGTGCTTCCTCTTCCGTCTTCTCACCGTAGTAAGGAGTGTAAAGGAATTCAACTTCACACATGTGTGTGAATACCTCATTACAACGCTGACACTCTAAATCAACTTCGATGTTAGCTTTACCAGAGATAACAACAAGTCGCTGTTCATCAATATCAAATGACAATGAGACTTCTGCGTCGCGTTTTACGCCTTCAGTTGTTTCCGCTAAGCGCTTGAAAAGACTAGCTTGGATGATGCCATCGTAATCTAATCGTTTCTGTGCGGACTTTGCTGGATCAACCGTTCGCGGTATTTTTACCTTTTGCATAGGGCGCGAATATTATCTTCCAAATCAAAATTAGTCAAAGAAAAAGGCAAAAAAGTTGTACTTTTTTACGCTTAACATATAGAGCATTAGCCAGAATCAATTTTGATCGATTATCCTATTGGAAATGCTCGCGTGAATTGTAATTCAAAATGAAAAATTACCAACTGGTTTTAGCCTCAACTTCCCCTTTTCGTAAACAACTGCTGGAAAAGCTATCAGTACCGTTTACTTGTTTATCTCCGCAATGCGATGAGACCCCCTTCCCCAACGAAACGCCTTTAGATTTGGTGCAAAGGCTTGCGATTGGAAAAGCGACGTCTTGCGATACCGACCAAGACAGCTTGGTGATCGGGAGCGATCAAGTTTGTGTTATTGACGACAAGATAGTCGGCAAACCATTAGACCGAGAGAATGCCATCAAGCAATTATTGGCTCAAAGCGGTAAAACCATCACTTTTTATACTGGGCTTGCGGTACATAATACTGCCACGAATCACACTGAAGTCGGCTTCGACACCTTCGAAGTTCATTTTAGAGATTTGACGCTTGAACAGATTGAACGATACGTCGACAGAGAAGAACCATTTTATTGCGCTGGCAGCTTTAAAAGCGAAGGAATGGGAATTTGTCTTTTCAACAAATTAGCCGGCAAAGATCCGAATACGCTAGTAGGTCTGCCTCTCATTGACTTGATCGACATGCTACAAAAGCAAGGGTTTGAGGTTTTGTAAAAAGTACTATGTAAAAGATATTGTGTAATATACCCAAGTAACCTCGAGATGCTAGGTTCAGCGAGAATGACTTGGTTTGTAGACGCGGCGGCGATTTAAAGATCTAGTCATTCTAAATCAAGAATCGGCAACAAAGTATACAAGCCAAGGCAGCTCGCCCTTTGGGAGCGTGTCATTGACCCGATTGCTGCGTCAAACAACTTGGAAAGAGCTAGCTATTACACTGCGTTGTTTTCCTTACTCTCGAATCAATGACAGCGCTCTGAATCCTGCATCTTGAAGTCACTTGGGTATAGGTATTGATAGTTAATAAACGTTAAAGGGTTGGCATGAGAAAGCGCCAACCCTTTTTTAAATGCCAGTGCGAGAAGATTAAAATCACAGCGTCAAACTAATCACTCTATATCTAAGATAGAGATTCCCGGCAATGCTCTTTCGTCGCTCTCGGGAAAGACGCTGTGTCAGCCCATTCCTCTAAAAATAAGAATTACCCACTTAGATTCAGAAGTCGCAGCGCGTCATCCTCAAGAGTGAGGAACGAGCGAGTTGGGGATCTCTTTTCTCATCTTTCGAAGCGAAGCAGTCTTGCTATCCCATAGGGTGAAGCCCGCTCTCACCTCTACTTCTTACGCAGACCCGCGAGTACTTTCTCTAATCTCGCTTCCATCGGCGCATTGATTTCCATCCACTCATCATTCGATGGGTGTTGGAACTTGATGTTCGCTGCATGAAGGAACAAACGGTCTAAGCCCACTTGCCCAGTGTAAGCATCGAAGCGACGGTCGCCGTAGCGATCATCCCATGCAATTGGGTGACCCGTGTATTGAGTATGCACACGAATTTGGTGAGTACGACCGGTAATTGGGCTAGCTTGGATAAGCGTTGCTTGGTCAAACTTTTCCAGAATCTTGAATCGAGTTTCTGACGGCTTCCCATTTGGGTTCACACGCACGATGCTATTCACTTCGTTTTTAAGTAGCGGCGCATTCACGACCTTACAGCTGCTTTTCCACTCCCCCATCACAAGGGCAAAGTAGAACTTCTTCACGGTCTTTTCGCGAAATTGCGCTTGCAGATGGCGCAATGCTGAACGCTTCTTAGCCACCAATAAAATACCAGAAGTATCGCGGTCGATACGATGAACAAGTTCAAGGAAGCGAGCTTGCGGACGTAACGCACGAAGTGCCTCGATAGCACCAAATTTAAGACCACTGCCACCATGCACAGCTGTACCAGAGGGCTTATTTAGAATCAGCATATGATCGTCTTCAAAAATGATCCTATGTTCTAGCTCTGCTACTTTGTTCAACTTGGTGCTTGGCGCAACGTCGTCCTCTTTTTTCTCTACCGTTACTGGTGGAATACGTACGAGATCGCCAGCCTTGAGTTTGTACTCGGCTTTAATACGCTTTTTGTTAACGCGCACTTCTCCCTTACGCACGATTCGGTAAATCATGCTCTTAGGGATATCTTTTAATTGGTTACGCAGAAAATTATCAATGCGTTGACCTGCCATATCTTCGTCGATATCAACGAACTGGACTTTTGTTCTTATTTCGCTCATGCGCGGTATTGTAAACCCAAATCTGTGCGACTTCACATTATTCTTGCTGCAAAAGAAACACTCGTTGTCATAAATTGTTCTAAAACTCGCCAAGCTTTTGTTTAGATTATTAAAAGTCTTTATCAACTTCTCGTTTTGATTTGTGTCTTTCTCAGTTTGCAAGACTCAAGTGCTTATGAAACAGCCAGTTATAAATTACAAAAATTGAATTTAGCGCCAAATTTTCCATCGTTTGCGCTAAAGCAGATTGCTGATATCCACCTGCACTGCTATAGTTCACAGCTGCTAAGGAAGGTTTGGTTACATTTTGTTCATTACCAATCATTTATCCCCAAGCAATGTGAGTAGATTGTTGAACGTCAGGTGCAGCATTGGCGTAAGACACGTTGAGTTCAACACACTTGTCACTCTACTCCTCGCATATTCACGTTGAGTATCTACCGCCCGAATAGCGGGTCACAAGTTAACGTTTCCAACGAAACCCAAAGCAATTTGTGATGACTGAAGTGCCCTAGAGCATCCCCTTCCAGCCGGGAGGCTGCAAAATATAAGCCATGGGATCAGGCACCGTGAAAGAGCGAAAAGCCAGTGACAAGTTGAAAAGAAAGATAAAAGAAAAGACAACGAGAAATTTTCAATGAAAAGAATGTTAATTAACGCAACTCAAAAAGAAGAGTTGCGTGTCGCTCTGGTTGATGGCCAGCGACTTTTCGATCTTGATATCGAGAGTCCGGGTCATGAATCTAAAAAAGCGAATATCTACAAAGGACGTATCACACGTATCGAACCAAGCTTAGAAGCCGCATTTGTTGATTACGGTGCTGAGCGTCACGGTTTCCTCCCTCTCAAAGAAATTGCCCGCGAATATTTCCCAGAAGGTTACACTTACCAAGGTCGCCCAAGCATTAAAGAAGTGCTGACTGAAGGTCAAGAAGTTATCGTTCAAGTGGAAAAAGAAGAACGTGGTAGTAAAGGCGCAGCTCTAACTACTTTCATTTCTCTTGCGGGTAGCTATCTTGTTCTTATGCCTAATAACCCTCGTGCCGGCGGTATTTCTCGTCGTATCGAAGGTGACGAGCGCACTCAACTAAAAGCCGCATTAAGCACTTTAGAACTGCCTCAAGGCATGGGTCTGATTGTTCGTACTGCTGGCGTTGGTAAGAGTGCAGAAGAGCTTGAGTGGGACTTGAACGTACTACTTAACCACTGGGGTGCAATTAAAGGCGCAGCAGATTCTAACCCTGCTCCTTTCCTAATCCACCAAGAAAGTAACGTAATCGTTCGTGCAATCCGTGACTACCTACGTCGTGATATCGGTGAAATCCTAATCGACAGCAACACCATTTATGAGCGTGCTAAAGAGCACATCAAACTGGTACGTCCTGATTTCATCAGCCGCGTTAAGAAATACGAAGGCGAAGTACCACTATTCAGCCACTACCAAATCGAAAGCCAAATTGAATCGGCTTTCCAACGTGAAGTGCGCTTACCATCAGGTGGTTCTATCGTAATCGACCCAACGGAAGCTCTAACATCTATCGATATCAACTCGGCTCGCGCAACCAAAGGCGGCGATATCGAAGAAACAGCACTTAACACTAACCTAGAAGCAGCAGACGAAATCGCTCGTCAATTGCGTCTACGTGACCTTGGTGGTTTGGTGGTTATCGACTTTATCGATATGACACCGGTGCGCCACCAGCGTGAAGTTGAAAACCGTCTGCGTGAAGCCGTTCGTCTAGATCGTGCTCGTGTACAAATCGGTCGCATTTCCCGCTTTGGTCTGTTGGAGATGTCTCGTCAGCGTTTGAGCCCTTCTCTAGCAGAAGCAAGCCACCATATTTGTCCTCGTTGTAGCGGTACAGGTGTTGTTCGTGATAACGAATCTCTAGCACTTTCTGTACTTCGCCTGATCGAAGAAGAAGCTCTAAAAGACAATACAGCCCAAGTACTAGCAGTAGTGCCTGTGCCGATCGCATCTTACCTTCTGAACGAAAAACGTCGCTCGGTCAACCACATCGAACGTATTCAAGAAGTGAAGATTACGGTTGTGCCAAACTCAGACATGGAAACGCCTCACTTCGAAGTTATCCGTGTTCGAGAAGGCGAAGAGTTTGACCTGCTTTCTTACCTACTTCCTAAGAAACTGGAAGCAATGAAAGAAGCAGAAGGCAAAGAGCCAGCAGAGGTTGATGTCAAGCCTAAGCGTATCGAAGAGCCTGTATTAAAAGGTTTTGCTTCGCCAGCGCAAACTGCTCCTACGCCAGCAGCAACTTCTAAACCTGCTCCAGCAGCGAAGAAGAAAGAAGCAGCTCCGCAAGAAGAAAAACCAGGTCTATTCAGCCGTCTGTTTAAAGCAATTGGTAGTTTCCTATTCAGTGGTTCTGAAGAAGTTAAAGAAGAACCTAAGAAAGAAGAGAAAAAACCAAACCGCGATAACAAGCGCAACAAGCGTGACCGCAACGATCGTCGTCGCAACAACAACCAGCGTGATAACCGCGAAGGTCGTGACAACCGCGATAACAAACGTCGTCGTAAACCGCGTGAAGAACAAGCGACTGAACAGAACGAAACACAACAGCAGCCTAACAAGCAGCAAAACCGCAACCAGAAACGTAAACCTAGAGCTCAACAAGCTGAAAAAGCACAAGAGCCTAAAGTTAACGCGAAAGTCGCGGAAAAAGGTCTGCAGCTAGCTGCTGAAGCTCGTACTGGTTCAGAAGCGAAGCCGGAAGAAAATAAAGCGAAGTCAAACGCAAAAGCAGAGAAAGTGAAAGAGCGCCGTCAACGTCGCAAGCTAAACAAATCTGTACGTGTTAAAGACCAGCAAGCGGCTGAGCAAGCGGAGCTGGAAGTACCAGCACAACCTGTTGAAGCAGTTGAAGCAACGGTTGAGAAGCCAGTTGAGGCAGCAGCAGAAGCGCAACAAGACAACAAAGCAGAGTCTAAACAGCGTCGTAACCGCCGTTCACCACGTCACCTACGTGCAAGCGGTCAACGTCGTCGTCGTGGTCGCGATCGTCGTCCTAACCCATTCCGCCTACGTAAAGGTGGTGTAGCATCTCCTGAGATGGCAATGGGTAAAGTGATGCCACGTTACATTCCAAAACCAGCGCCTAAGAAGGAAGAGCGAGTGAAGGAAGAAGTAGTGGTAACGGCAGCAGCAGTTCCTGCAATTCAAGGTGGTTTTGCTTGCCCTGAAATGGCGATGGGTAAAGTTATCATCCGTCGTGAACAACCTGCAGTTGTTGAAGCACCAGCAGTTGAAACGAAAGTTCAAGAATCAGTAGAAGCGAAAGTAGAAGCGCCTGTTGCGGAAGCGCCAGTGGTAGAGGTTGCCGTTGCTGAGCAAGCTGAAGCTACAGTAGTTGAAACAACGCAAGTAGAGCCAATCGTTGAAGCACTTGTTGTCGAAGTGACTGAATCTGCAGTTGAAACAGCTCCAGCTCAGGAACCAGCTGTTGAAGTGGCAGAAGAAGCGGTAACAGAAGTTACAGCAGAAACGCCAGTAGAAACGCAAAAACCTAAAGCAGAAGTTATCAAAGTAGCTGCTAAGCCACGCGCTAGTGCTCCAATGACTAAAGCGCCAGGTCCTCAAGAGCTTCGCGAAATTACGGTTACAGCGGCACCGTTTAAAGCTGAGCGCTACGCACCGAAAGGCGCAGGTAGCCAAGTAGCAACAAACCGTGCATCAGCAGTAATGACAAAACCGAACTTTAACTAAGTTTTACTTTGTCATCGCATTAAGCGAAATACGAAACAAAAGGCTGCCAATCGGCAGCCTTTTTTGTTGAAGTAAGTGTTAACTCTAATTAGCTATATTAATATCAATGACTGATCACATTTGTGCGTCAATATCCCCTTCATTGTTGAACTTAATCACACTTTTCGGTAGCATTCGCCGACTCAAGTTTTCGACACCATTCTGATGCGGCTCTTTTTTTAATACGGTTTGTGCTGATAGAAGTGACTTCACTTTCACCAGCAGTACTTGTGCAAACACGAATATGTGTCGGGAGAAATTCATCGCCAAGAGAACTCAATACAAAACATGTTCGAATTTCCTCAATTTTCTAAGCACTCCGTAAAAAACGACGTGCTATCAGGTCTAACTGTTGCGCTCGCATTGGTTCCTGAAGCCGTAGCATTTGCATTTGTTGCTGGTGTAGACCCTATGGTTGGTCTTTACGCAGCCTTTATTGTCGGTCTTATCACCTCTATTTTCGGTGGTCGACCAGGTATGATTTCCGGTGCGACTGGCGCAATGGCAGTTGTTATGGTGTCGCTTGTTGCAACTCACGGTGTTCAATATCTATTTGCCGCAATTATGTTGGCGGGTATTCTTCAAATTGCAGCCGGTCTATTTAAGCTAGGTAAATTTATCCGAATCGTTCCTCATCCGGTGATGATTGGTTTCGTAAACGGTCTGGCTATCGTTATCTTCCTTGCACAACTAGGTCAGTTCAAAGCACCAGACCTTAACGGTATGCTAACGTGGCTACCACAAGACCAAATGCTGCTAATGCTAGGTCTGGTTGCGCTAACAATGGCTATCATTCACTTCCTACCAAAGATCACAACGGCAGTGCCTTCTTCTCTGGTTGCGATCGTGACCGTTACTGCACTTGTTGTTGGCTTGGATCTAGAAACACGTACCGTAGTTGACTTCCTACGTACTATGTCTGGCGATGAAGCAGCGACTTTGGCGGGTTCTCTTCCGACCTTCTCTATTCCAGCGGTACCTTTCACTCTAGAAACTCTGCAAATCATTTTGCCTTACGCAATCATCCTTGCCGCTATCGGTCTGATCGAGTCTCTGTTGACACTAACAGTGCTGGATGAAATGACTAACACTCGCGGTCAATCTAACCGTGAATGTATCGGTCAAGGTATGGCAAACATGACGTGTTCTGTGTTTGGTGCAATGGGTGGTTGTGCGATGATTGGTCAGTCAATGATCAACGTAAACTCAGGTGGTCGTGGTCGTCTATCAGGCATCGTTGCGGCTATCGCTCTGCTAATGTTCATCCTGTTTGCTTCTTCACTCATTGAGATGATTCCACTTGCTGCACTCGTTGGTGTCATGTTCATGGTGGTTATCGGTACATTCGAATGGGCAACCTTCAAACTTGCACGTCGCGTACCTAAGCAAGATTTCTTCGTTATCGTTCTTGTAACAGTAGTGACGGTGCTGACTGACCTCGCTGTTGCAGTAGCCGTGGGTGTGATTGCATCTGCGCTAATGTTTGCATGGCAACATGCTAAGCACATCTACGCAGATACGCGTCTAAATGAAGAAGGCTCAAAAGAGTACAAGATCCACGGTCCTATCTTCTTTGGTTCTGCGGCAAATTTCCTAGAATTGTTTAACGCACATGGCGATCCAAAAGACATCATCGTTGATTTCGCGGACTCTCGCGTAACAGACCACTCTGCTATCGAAGCGATTGAAACGTTGGCTGAGCGTTACGCCGCACTTGGTAAAACACTTCACCTACGTCACTTGAGCCCAGATTGCCGTAAGCTACTAGATAAAGCAGGTAGCTTGGTAGAAATCAACGTAAAAGAAGACCCAAGCTATAAGGTTGCGACCGACGTACTTGCAGGTTAATAAAAACAAAAAGGGATGAGCATGACTCATCCCTTTTGCTATCTATTTTGAGTTAATAAATACTCAGATTTTTTTCAAAATCGCTTCTGACGCCTCTTCAATCAAATCCAGTACCAGTTCAAAACCAGCATCGCCACCGTAATATGGGTCTGGGATCTCGTCATAATCAGAGTCACCATGACTTAAAAACAACGACACTTTAGGACGGTGTTCTACCGGGCAAATATCCAATAGATCGGCGAGATTGGCTTTGTCTGCAGCTAACACCATATCAAATTCATCGAAGTCTCCAACTGTTACCTTGCGGGAACGCATTCCTTTAAACGAATAACCGCGTTGCTTTCCCGCTTGCATGGCGCGAGCATCAGGCGGATTTCCGGCGTGGTAACTAATGGTCCCTGCAGAGTCCACTTCCACTGATATGCCCAGTTCTTTGGCTTTAGATCTTAATACCGCTTCACCAGTTGGCGAACGACAAATATTTCCCATACAAACAATGAGTAGCTTCTTCATTTTATTCCCTGAATTATCGATGGTTTTTCTTCATCAACTGTTGGTCTATCATAACGAGATAATTCAATGAACCCAAATCGGCTTGGGTCAGTTCAAAAAAGGAATTGAGGAAACATTATGTCTATCGACGAAAACAAAGAAGCACGCCACAAGGCGCGCCAACAAAAAGTAAAAGAGCAGGTAGACGCGAAAATCGCAGCCGCCCAAGAGGAGAAAGGTTTATTACTGATCATCACTGGTAATGGGAAAGGCAAATCGACTTCCGGTTTTGGTACAATTGCGCGTGCAGTTGGTCATGGTTTGAAGTGCAGCGTAGCGCAGTTTATCAAGGGTACATGGGATAACGGCGAGCGTAACCTACTTGAAAAGCTAGGTGTTGAGTTCCAAGTTATGGCAACAGGCTTTACTTGGGAAACCCAAAACAAAACAGCCGATACTGAAGCCGCCCAACTTGTTTGGCAAGAATGTAAGCGTATGCTTGCCGATGAATCAATTGATGTGGTTCTGTTCGACGAACTAACGTATATGGTGAGTTACGGGTACATAGACTTAGACGAAGTCGTCGAAGCACTAAATAATCGCCCTAAAATGCAATCGGTCGTCATTACAGGACGTGGAGCGCACCGTACTTTGATTGAAATGGCAGATACAGTATCAGAAGTGAAAAACGTTAAGCACGCCTTTGAATCCGGAGTTAAAGCTCTGAAAGGCATAGATTGGTAAGCGTCCGCCGTTGCTTCCGAAAAGACTAAAAACTAAAAAGGGTTGGCTCAATGCCAACCCTTTTACTTTACCTATATCCTCATAAAGAAGCTTGGTCCTTTAGTTGAACAAGTTCTTCAACAAACCATCTACCGCCTCTTTTGTTTTCTCATCTTTGATCTTGTCCGTGAGCTTCTCTACTCCACGATCAATTTCTTTCTGAGCTTTTTGTTTCAACACGTCATCAAAGACTAGCTTGAACTTAGGATCTGCCCATTTGCCAGAAACGTTGATAGGGATAGTGATGTCTTTCAATTCATCAATGGTCTTACCACCCTGACCTTCCAATGAACCCACTATCGAAGTACTAATGGTGAAATCAACAGTTTCATTCAAGTAGTTTGCCTGCCCCTTACCACGAACACGAAGAAGTGGAGACTGCGCTTTCATGTTATCCGTTGAGACCGTGCCTTTATTTAACTTCAACGTCGCGGTCATCGCACTGAAGTCGGTTTTCTTAACTTCATCTGTGCCTTCAATGCTTTGACCTTTAAATCGCGCGTAGTTTTCGCGGATTAGCTGAGCAACGTTAATGCCATTCACAGCACCATCTGCAAAATTGATCACCACTGTACCAACAAGGTTCTTTTTGATGCCAGTTGGCGTTAGGCTCTTACCACTCACATTGACATCAATGTTACCAGTACCTTCCAGCATGTCGTTATTTGCTACATCGACAAGTAACGGTTGGACTTGTACACCTTTGATTGATTTCTTCGCAGAGTATGTGGCAGGTGATTTACGCGCATCCAGTTTGGCTGTCGCAGTGATCGTGCCTTGGTACAACTTAGAGCTGAATGAAGTAAGATCAAAGACACCACGATTAACAGAGAAGCTTGCTTTCACTGCTTCCATCTTCGCATTAGCCGCCTTAAATTTGTCAATCGTAATATTGCCTTTCACATCAAGCGTTTTTAGTGCAGACAAGTCCGGCTCAACTTCAGGACCAGTAGATGCACTACTGTTGCCACCTGATGCTGGTTTATCACCCGCAGGAGCTTGCTTATTCAAGCCAAGGAATTCGTCCAAATCGATATTAGGACTATGCACTGCAAAACGTACTTTAGGAATATCACCCAGAGTCACATCTGTTTTACCATCGAGCGCAATTGCGTTCGCCGTAAGTTTCTCGAGCACAAAGCTCAGATGATTCTTAGTGAGGTCGAATGAAAGATCAGAGACCATATCAACTTTCATTGGTGATTGCGGTAGCGCATCTCCCTCAAAAGTCGCATTCAACGTCAGCTTATTCAGTTGTACCTTACTGATCGCCTTATCGATACTTAGCTCACCACCACCTTGCATATCGAGCTTCATACCACCAGCGTCACCTTTCAATGCATAGCTCAAGTTATTCACTTTATCGAACTCAAACGTATCTAGGCCAATAGTTGCTGAGTCAATTTTGTTTGCAGGATCAGCGTAAGTCGCATCAAAGTTGATGTTTTTCAGTGCGTAGCTCGCCAGACCTTTTGCTACTTTAAAGTCCGCTTTGCCTTGTGCTGTGAACGTTTGGTCATTCATCTCACCTTTCATGCCGAAATCAGCCGTTGTCCAGTTATCAAAAGCAAACTGAGAAAGGTTTAAAGAAATGTCAGAAAGCTTAGTGTAGCTACCTGTTTGCTTGTCTTGGATTTCAACATAGCCATTTGAAATGCTGACTCCAGCGAGATTGATCGTCCAATCAGAAGCAGCACTTTGTGAGTCTGCCGCTTTTTCTGGCGAAGCTTCGGTCGTTTGTTCTGCTTGTTGAGTTTGTGCTTTGGTTAACGCATCAATGTTCTTCGTGCCATCTTTCAGTGTTTCAAGATAGAACTCCGCACCATCAAGGGTGACATTACCAATTTCCAGCTGTTTGCTTAATAGCGGGGTAACCGAGACATCAACACCTACTGTCTCGACTTTAAATAGGTTTGGTTGACTAAAACCTTGTGGGTTTCTCAGTTCAGTACGACCCAATTCGAAACCAATCGACGGGAAAAACTGCCAGCTGATATCCCCTTCGATTACGAGTTCCAATCCAGTTTGCTTTTGCGCTTGCTCCACGATAAGTGGTTTAAATTGGTTTGGATTGACAAAAATAACCAACCCTAAAATGACAGCTAAGATCGCCACAATTGGAATGGCAATGATTAAGAGCAGTTTCTTCATTCGCTTTTTCCTTGCTCGAGTGTTTTTACAATTATAAGCACAGACTTGTTTTATCGCTGACCGTTCCACGAAAGCGTGAAAAATGTCCGATTTTGTAGTGCAACTGACTAATTTAAAAACAAAAAAAAGAAGTGGCACCTAAGGTGCCACTTCTTCATACAAAAATAAAGCGATATAGCCGTCTAAACGCTTAAGCTTTCAGAAGTTTTGCAATGTGCGCTTTAAGAACATCGATTGCGATACGGTTTTTACCACCGCGAGGTACGATGATGTCCGCGTATTGCTTAGAAGGTTCAATAAATTGCATGAACATCGGACGTACTGTCTGCTGGTATTGCTTAAGAACAGATTCCATTGTACGACCACGCTCTTCAACGTCACGTTTAACACGACGCAATAGACAGATATCTAATGGCGTATCCATAAATACTGTCGCGTGCATTAAGTCGCGAAGACGCGGATCAGTCAGAAGCAAGATACCTTCAAGAATGATGACCTTTTTAGGGGTCATTGGAGTGGTATTGCTTGTACGAGTGTGCTCAGTGTAGCTGTACTCAGGTACTTCTACTGCTTCGCCACGAACCAATTTTTCTAAGTGTTCACACAGCAGGTCGTGGTCTAACGCGCTCGGGTGGTCGTAGTTAGTCTTTACACGCTCTTCCATGCTTAGTTGGCTTTGGTCGTTGTAGTAGCAATCTTCCGTGATGACACCGATTTGATGATCGCCCACTTTCTCGCGAAGCTCATTGTAAATAGTGCTCGCGATCAGACTTTTTCCAGAAGCAGAAGCGCCAGCAATACCTACGATGACGCATTGATTATTATCAGACATTAATTTGCACCCGATGATGATTTTCTAGTCACATAAAAAGATAAACTGCCTGATTATAGGGAGTTCACCCGTTCGTTACTAGTTGGAATTAGGGTTTCGTTATAAGTTTCTGTCAGCTCAGAGGATTAACCTCCGAGCAAACGTTTAAATGAACGATATTCAACCAGTGCTAATATTAAACTCAGTTCACCATAGTAAAACTGATTGCATCAGGTTTGGCTTTGCCTTGCCAATACATTGTACAACAAACACGATCAGCAAGTTGTTTATAGTAACCAGCGTGTTCACTATTCGGACGTCTCGCCACGGTCGGAATACCAGCATCAATGTCTTCTCGCATAGAGATATGAAGCGGAATTTGCCCAAGCAGCGCCAAGCCAAATTCTTGTGACATTTTTTCTGCACCACCAGTACCGAAAATATGCTCAACAGCCCCACACTGACTACAAATGTGGTAACTCATGTTCTCAACGATGCCGACAACAGGCACGTTGACTTTATGGAACATCGCCGCACCTTTACGTGCATCCGCCAATGCGAGATCTTGCGGTGTTGTAACAAGCACCGTACCTGTTACTGGAATTTGCTGAGACAGCGTTAGTTGGATATCCCCCGTACCCGGTGGCATATCAATCACCAAGTAATCAAGCTCTGGCCAATCCGTTTCTGTCAGTAGCTGTGATAAGGCCTTAGAGGCCATGGGACCACGCCAAATGGCTGCTTCCGATTTATCGACTAAGTAGCCAATAGAATGAGTATAGATTCCGTGGGCAAAAATAGGCTCCATCCACTTAGCATCACGAACTTCAGGCTTAGCGTCTTCTTGACCAAGCATCATAGGAACCGATGGACCATAGATATCGGCATCTAACAAACCTACTTTTGCTCCGGATTGCGCAATTGCGAGGGCAAGGTTTACTGCTGTGGTTGATTTCCCAACCCCACCTTTCGCGGAACTTACCGCAATAATGTTTTTAACGCCCTTTACCGCATTGGTGACTTGAGTCTCAAGTGCTTTAACGTTGAGCTCAACCTGGAAATCAAATGCAGGAACATCACCTGATGCTTGTTGCTCTTGTATCCAATCGGATAACGAAACTTGAAGTTCGTTACTCGCGAACGGTAAAGTGATTTGAATGCCACCTTGTGCGGGAATCACGACAATACCGTGAATGTCCGCCCAGTTTTCCACCAACTGTGGATGTTGGAACTGGTTGAGCCAATGACAAAAATCTTGTTTTGAAGTGAACTGATGCATGAGACCTCCTTTATGCATCTAATCGTAGCACCCAGCGGCGAGATTCAGAACCCCAAAAAAACTAAGGCAATCCATGGTTTGATGCCTTGGCGTTGGGAAGCTCATGGGGTAGTATTACTCTCTATTTTTTATACCTATCAAAAAGCGATTATTAAGTATGGCAAACGATCCAAGAAAACTGCTGGTAACTTGTGCCCTTCCGTACGCTAATGGTTCGATTCACCTAGGTCACATGCTTGAGCACATTCAAGCTGATATCTGGGTTCGCTACCAACGCCTACGTGGCAACACTGTAAACTTCATCTGTGCTGACGATGCTCACGGCACGCCAATCATGCTAAAAGCACAACAGATGGGAATTACACCAGAAGAGATGATCGCTGCAGTAAGCGAAGAGCATCAGAAAGACTTCGCTGGCTTTGATATTAGCTTTGATAACTACCACAGCACACACTCAGACGAGAACCGCGAGCTAGCGTCTCACATCTACCTTGAGCTGAAGAAAAACGGCTTTATCTCTAGCCGCACTATCTCTCAGTTGTTCGACCCTGAGAAAGAAATGTTCCTACCGGATCGTTTCGTAAAAGGTACTTGTCCTAAGTGTAAGTCAGAAGACCAATACGGTGACAACTGTGATAACTGTGGTGAGACGTACAGCCCAACTGAACTGATTAACCCGAAATCAGCAGTATCTGGCGCAACGCCAGTCATGAAAGACTCTGAGCACTTCTTCTTCGACCTACCTCAGTTCGAAAGCATGCTAAAAGAGTGGACTCGTTCAGGTTCTTTACAATCTGAAACTGCTAACAAGATGCAAGAGTGGTTCGAGTCTGGTTTGCAACAGTGGGACATCTCACGTGATGCGCCTTACTTTGGCTTCGAAATCCCAGGCGAGAAGAACAAATTCTTCTACGTATGGCTAGATGCACCAGTTGGCTACATGGCTTCTTTCAAGAACCTATGTGACAAGACTGAAGGTCTAGACTTCGACGAATACTGGAAGAAAGACAGCTCAACTGAGCTTTACCACTTCATCGGTAAAGACATTGTTTACTTCCACTCACTATTCTGGCCAGCAATGCTAGAAGGCAGCGGTTTCCGTAAACCAAACAATGTATTCGTACACGGCTACGTAACAGTAAACGGTGCGAAGATGTCTAAGTCTAAAGGTACGTTTGTTAAAGCAAGCACTTACCTAAACCACCTAGACCCAGAGTGTCTGCGTTACTACTACGCTGCAAAACTAAACAGCCGTATCGACGACCTAGACCTTAACCTTGAAGACTTCACTCAACGTGTTAACGCTGACGTAGTAAACAAAATCGTTAACCTAGCTTCTCGTAACGCTGGCTTCATCTCTAAACGTTTTGAAGGCAAGTTGGCTGAAAACTTTGCAGAACCTGAGCTATACAACGAATTCGTTGCAGCAGCAGACCGCATTGCAGAGCTTTACGAAACTCGTGAGTTTGGTCGTGCGATCCGTGAAATCACAGCACTAGCAGACAAAGCAAACCAATACGTTGACGAAAAAGCACCTTGGGTTGTTGCAAAAGAAGAAGGCAAAGATCAGGAACTGCAAGAAATCTGTTCTGTAGGCATTAACCTGTTCCGCGTGCTGATGACTTACCTAAAACCAGTGATGCCGGCACTAGCAGCGCGTACTGAAGCATTCCTAAACGAAGAGCTAACTTGGGAAGGCATCGCTGCACCACTGACTGGTCACGAGATCACTAAGTTCAAAGCGTTGTTTAACCGTATCGATCCTAAGAACATCGAAGCGATGATCGAAGCATCGAAGGAAGACGCTGCGGCAGAAATGGCAGCAAAAGAAAAAGCGGAAGCAGAAAAGAACAAAGCTAGCCAAACTGAGCTAGATAAAGATCCAATCGCTGAAGAGATTGAGTTCGATGCTTTTGCAGCGGTTGATATGCGTATTGCTCGCATCATCTCGTGTGAAGAAGTGCCAAAAGCAAACAAACTGCTTAAGTTCCAACTAGACATCGGCGGTGAAACTCGTCAGGTATTCTCTGGCATCAAGTCAGCTTACAAACCTGAAGAGCTAGAAGGCAAGCTAACTGTAATGGTAGCGAACCTAAAACCTCGTAAGATGAAGTTTGGTATGTCAGAAGGCATGATCCTAGCAGCGGGCCCTGGTGGCAGCGACCTATGGATCCTTGAGCCACATGAAGGTGCTCAACCAGGCATGCGTGTAATGTAATTCGTCACTTTACGATCAAACGTAAAAATCCCCGCCCAATTTGGCGGGGATTTTTTTTTGACAAAATTCACACTTTTGGTGAAATTACGCACCAAAATCGTACAGTTATTTATTCATAAAAAATCTAAGCTACTGTTTTAAAACAACTTAACTATTGGCATCAAAGATGCTCTTACTTAGTTGCTAGGTCAACAGCACTAACAAGGAGTTGGTTATGTTTGTTTTGATTTCTACTTTGATCTCGATTGCCATTCTGGCAGGGATCTATCATTTGGCAGCGAAGCGAGAAAAACAACATGCTCGCAAATATCAATTACTCACCTTATTACGCGATGTGGTTCACCAACTACGCCGTCACCGAGCGGTGACCCACTACTCTATCCAATACCAACAACATCATGAAAAAGAGATAGAGCAAATTCATCAGGAGTTAGGTTATAAACTGCATCAGCTCGTGGAAACTTCTCGCTTTGAGAACAAACCCATGTATCGCGTGCTGCAAATCAAAATCGATAAGTTGATGGAACAATGGCAGGACAACACGGTAGCACGGAATCAGATGGAGCATGGCAAACTGATCCGCCATAGTTTGTTCTTAATGGATGAGGTTACCATCGCATGGCTCGCTATTGCCCAGAGAGACGAGTTACATGACGAGTACCATATGAATTGGCAAACCGTGATTGATAGCTTAGAAACGCTTACACAGCTCCGTATCAGCATTCAAGACATGCAAGACAGAGGAGGGCCTGAAAGGATGAGAAATTACGCATCGGTAATGATTAGAAGGCTCAATCAATTGGCAGTAATTAGCCCCTTGAGCGTTGCCTCTCCGATGTCCGCTAGGTCGATTCAATCTCTAAATGAATATATAGAAGGTGAAATACTGTCACTGAGCGAAGAGGAGTTGTACGACATTACTTCTGATTTGTCCCTTACTGTGTTCAATACCTATGACCAGATGCTCTCAGACATCATAGAGACCCTTTACCTACCATTGCCCAGACTGTCCTTAGCTTAACGATTCGATGATGGTTTGACTGCTCTCGGTGAGCTACTAATAATAATAAAAAAACCGCAGGTACATGCCTGCGGTTTTGTATTTGAATCTTTTGCTAAGAGCGCTGATTAACTGTCGTCTTCCGTGAAGTTGGTCGGCAGTTCTTGCTTCATCTCATTCCAGATCTGAGCACTTTCCATACCATAGTGACGAATCACAACAGGAAGCTGATCACGTTGGCCGGTTTCACACGTTTCTAGAAGTTGGCGGTAGAAGCGCAGCGCTAGATCTCGTGATGCTGGATTTGAGAAGTAGTAGCTACCCACACGATCGTACAGTTTTCTCAAACCGTTAAAGATCAAACCGTAAATTTGGTTGCCAGAATGGAACGCTAAGCGTTGGAACAACATGTAATCATAGAAGTTGAACGTCTTAGCAATCAGGATTTCCTGACGTTTCGCCTCATCCTTCTCCGTGTCTTCTTTCACGCTTTGCAGAATCTTATCGGCATAAGGAGATGCCGCGATAAAATCGTCCCATGAAGGTGCTTTTACTAGAGCTTCACATGACTCGATAACGTTTTGAATAGTACGCTCAGACGCTTCTTTGTTTGCTTTGAATGCATAACGCATGAAGATAGGGCTGATGTTAGTACGTGCAGCAAGCAGGTCTTCGACGATGTTTGTCGCGTTATCAACATCTAGAGTCATCAGCGTGTCCAAGATATGCAGACCAGATGTCTCCATAAATTGGTTCACTTTGGTTGGCTTACCGTGCTGAATAGTCAACCAGCCATCACGAGCAAGACGTTGAAGTACTTCACGTAGAGTCGTACGGGTAACACCAATTAGTTCAGATAGCTCACGTTCAGCGGGTAAAATTGAGCCAGGAGGAAAACGGCCGTTCCAAATGCTCTCGATAATGTATTTTTCTGCGAAACCCGCAGGGCTTTTAGCCTTAATGACCATTCTGTTTTTATCCAATCTTGATTTCTAAGGGTCGATACGACTCATCATACCACTACTTAACGATTTGCGAAAATTAACGATCAATAAATGAAACGAAATCTCAATATAGAGTTAATACTCTACATATATTTTCAATTTAAAACGTTAACCACTTGGAACCAAACGCGCAAAATTTATATTTTGAATAAAATGTACAGACCACAAACTCAGGAAAAATAAAGCCTACCTCGTCACACTTTTCTGCTCAAAATATGCAAAATAAATTTGTGTTTTACGATTAATATTCTTTCTTAATTTATCTTTTCTAGTAATTGACTTGGTTTTAAATTCCAAGGTGATTTTTTTTAATCTTTTCGTGGTATAGTAACGCCGTTTTGATCGCGTTATTACAAATAAAAAGCAGTTTTAGTCGGCAGCATCACGTTTTGTTATTGACTAATAAATGCCGGGGTGTAGAGTTGCGGTCGAAAGTGAGCGGTGCTTAAGTTCAGGGGAAGTAACTTGGCAAGACTACAGTAAAACAATGGATTGTTGTTTTTCTAAGTTATTGTTTTAAAAGACTAAACAATAAGTCTAACAAACAGATACTTAAGCACTATTGTAGTGTCTATTCATAATTTTGTTATAAAGAGAATTATCATGCCGATGTCGCTCGGAAATGCCTTTATCAAGAATTTCCTTGGTAAAGCGCCTGATTGGTACAAAGTTGCCATTATAGCCTTCCTAATTATTAACCCGATTGTCTTCTTCCTAATTGACCCATTTGTTGCAGGTTGGTTGTTAGTTGCGGAATTTATTTTCACACTAGCAATGGCGCTTAAGTGTTACCCACTTCAGCCAGGTGGTTTACTTGCAATTGAAGCGGTCGCTATCGGGATGACTAGCCCTGCCCAGGTGAAGCATGAGCTAGTTGCGAATATCGAAGTACTTCTACTATTGGTATTCATGGTTGCCGGTATCTACTTTATGAAGCAGCTTCTGCTGTTCATCTTTACAAAGATCCTGCTTGGTATTCGTTCGAAAACGCTACTCTCCCTCGCGTTCTGTTTCGCCGCAGCATTTTTGTCAGCATTCCTAGATGCACTGACTGTAATCGCGGTGGTTATCAGCGTAGCGGTAGGTTTCTACTCGATTTACCACAAAGTCGCTTCTGGTAACCCAATTGGTGATCATGACCATACTCAAGATGACACGATTACTGAGCTAACACGTGACGACCTTGAGAACTACCGTGCTTTCTTGCGTTCACTATTGATGCACGCAGGTGTGGGTACCGCGCTTGGTGGTGTAACAACCATGGTTGGTGAACCTCAAAACTTGATTATTGCTGACCAAGCAGGTTGGTTCTTTGGTGAGTTCTTGATCCGCATGGCTCCAGTAACGCTGCCTGTATTCTTCTGCGGTCTGATTACTTGTGCCGTTGTTGAGAAGCTTAAAGTGTTTGGTTACGGTGCGCAGCTGCCTGATAACGTTCGTCAGATCCTTGTAGATTTCGACCGTGAAGAGCGCAAGACTCGTACTAACCAAGACGTTGCAAAACTATGGGTTCAAAGCCTAATCGCGGTTTGGCTGATTGTTGCGCTAGCGCTTCACTTGGCAGCCGTTGGTTTGATTGGTCTTTCAGTGATTATTCTAGCAACATCGTTCACTGGTGTTATCGAGGAACACTCAATGGGTAAAGCGTTTGAAGAGGCACTGCCTTTCACCGCGTTACTTGCTGTTTTCTTCTCGGTTGTTGCGGTAATTATTGACCAAGAACTATTTAAACCTGTGATTGACTCTGTACTCGCAGTAGAAGATAAAGGCACACAGCTCGCTTTATTCTACGTAGCAAACGGTCTGTTATCGATGGTATCGGATAACGTGTTTGTTGGTACGGTTTACATCAATGAAGTGAAAGCGGCATTGATGGAAGGTTTGATCACTCGTGAGCAGTTTGACCTACTAGCAGTAGCAATCAACACAGGTACTAACCTACCGTCAGTTGCAACACCAAACGGTCAAGCCGCATTCCTATTCCTACTAACATCAGCACTGGCACCATTGATTCGTCTATCATACGGTCGCATGGTGATCATGGCGCTTCCTTACACGGTTGTATTAGCGCTTGTTGGTCTGATGGGTATCATGTTCTTCCTAGAACCAGCGACAGCATTCTTCTACGATGCAGGCTGGATTGTACCTAGTAGTGGTGATCTAGCTCCAGTTGTGTCAGGTGGACACTAAAAATTTGAGTTGATTAGGAAACTTATCCAAGTTAAAAAGCTCTGAGTAATCAGAGCTTTTTTATATTTCAAACAGGATCGTAATCGTGAGTATTTTTGCATCACTAAACCAGTTTTCGAAGGGACGCTTATCTTGGCTCCTCCTTCTTTTAGCTATCATCTTTTTTGAAGCTTGCGCCCTCTTCTTCCAACACGTAATGATGCTGGCACCTTGTGTCATGTGTATTTATGAACGTGTCGCTATGATGGGGATTGGCGTGGCTGCCATGATTGGTCTTGTTGCACCCAATAACCCATTAGTACGTTGGATTGCGCTCGCCGCATGGGCAGCAAGTGCTTACAAAGGCTTGATGTTAGCGATGCAACATGTGGACTATCAGTTCAACCCATCGCCATTTGCAACGTGCGATTTGTTTGTCACATTCCCTAGCTGGGCACCATTAAACCAATGGGTTCCGTGGATGTTTGAAGCATACGGCGATTGTGCGAAGATCGTTTGGCAGTTCCTTGGTCTTTCCATGCCTCAGTGGCTTGTGGTGATCTTTGCAGGTAACTTAGTCGCCCTTGCCTTGATTGTGATTGCCCAGTTCTTTGGCGGAAAGCGTAAAAACCCTATTCAGTAACGCTCCAACTGATTGCACTAAAAGCAGATTAAACCAATCAAAAAAGCCGACCTCATGGTCGGCTTTTTATCTTTAGTTCAATTACTTACCACAGCACTGCTTGAACTTCTTACCACTATCACATGGGCAAGGGTCATTACGACCGACATCCTTAAACGGATTCAAGCTCTTGGATTTTTTACCTACCATTAGCTCATCAGCACCAAGCGCCACTTCGTTAATCATCAAATCAAGCTGATCAATAAAATCCATTAGTGCTGGCGGTGTTTCAATACCCGCATCACGCATTTGCTGTTGCGTTTGCTCTTCATCAATCGCTAGCATCATTGTCGTAAGCAAAGCTTGCAACATACGCTCTAAGCCATCGTTGAGCACGACATCATGCCATTGCTCTTCGATCATGGACCATACAGACATAAAACCTTCAGCAAAGTCAGCTAACTGATCTGAATCATCGTTGGTCAACGCGAGAATCGAGTACTCATTTCTCAGGATGTAATTGTGTTGTTTGTGAATTTGCTCTTCGATGACAGGCTGAAGAGCTTTAAAGCCCTCACCAAGCAGTGGCTCTAGCCACGTTTCTGGCGCTAATGGTTTGGTGGTTAGGTTAGCAGCGAGCACTGCCCCTTCCAAAAACAATGAAGACTCATCGAACTGAACTTCACCTTTCTCAATTAATGTGTATTGCATGACATCTGGTTTCTCATAAATTTGGCGGAATTATACCCCAGAGCTTATACCCAAGTAACCTCGAGATGCTTGGGTATATAGGATGCTCGTTGATGTCACTCGATGCTGATGAGTCTTTTAATGACAAACTTCACTCACATCGCTACAATCGCCCTCTTTTTCCCCACCAAAGTGTATTAGGTAAACTATGCGAGTTGTATTAGGTCCAATGGAAGGCGTTTTGGACCATTTGATGCGCCAAATCCTGACCGAAATTAACGACTATGATCTGTGTGTGACAGAATTTGTTCGAGTGATCGATCAGCTTTTACCTGATCACGTATTCCACCGTTTGTGTCCAGAACTTCTTCAAGGGTCACAAACCGCGTCTGGCGTACCTGTTCACGTTCAATTACTTGGACAAGAGCCTAATTGGATGGCAGAAAACGCAATCAAGGCGGCAGAACTTGGTGCTCGTGGCATTGATCTTAATTTCGGATGCCCTGCTCGATTGGTGAATAAAAGTAAAGGTGGAGCGGCTTTATTGCAGCATCCGGAGTTGATCCATAACGTTGTAAAAGCGTGCCGTGACGCGGTACCTACGGATATTCCTGTTACCGCAAAAATCCGTTTAGGTTGGGAAAACCCTGAAGACTGCTTTGAAATCGTTGACGCGATTCAATCTGCCGGCGCGAATGAGTTAACGGTTCATGCTCGTACAAAGCAAGGTGGTTATAAAGCTTCTGAAATCAAATGGGAATACATCACAAAGATCCGCGAGCGTTTTGATATCCCGTTAATCGCAAATGGCGAGATTTGGAATTACGAAGATGGTCAACGCTGCATCGAAACGACTGGCGTTGATTCTCTGATGGTTTGCCGTGGTGCCTTTAATATCCCAAACCTTGGTAACATGGTGAAATACGATCATAAGCCAATGGCTTGGTCAGAAGTTGTCGAACTGCTGATTTACTACTCTCAATTTGAGATGAAGGGCGACAAAGGTCTGTATTACCCTAACCGCGTAAAACAATGGTTCTCCTATCTACGTCAAGCTTACCCAGAAGCCAACGAGCTATTTAGAGAAATCCGCACGTTTAACAAAGCCGCGCCTATTGTTGAACATATTCAGCGCTACCGAGATGAGTTGCAATCTCGCGTCGCTTAGCGCGGAATAAACCCATTAGTACATAAAAAAGGGCGATGATATCGCCCTTTTTTATTTCTCTATTCTTAATAGCAAATCTTGTTCTTGCCCGTGCTCTTCGCCTCGTAAAGCTTTTCATCGGCAAGTTTGAATAGCTCATCAAAGCTTTCCAGTTGAGGAGAAGACTGAAACTCAACCCCTCCCGACACTGTGAACCCACCAGACACCACTTTTCGTGAGTTTTTAGCAATTGCGCTTCGCACACGCTCTAAGATGCGAAGCATACTGTCAAAGTCTTCATCATAAATCGCTAAGACAAACTCTTCGCCACCAAAACGGGATGCGACGTCCGAGTGGCGGATGTTCTCGCGTATGCACTTTGCAACCAGACGGATAGCATCGTCGCCGACATCATGACCATGTGTATCATTGATTGCTTTGAAATCATCGATATCAAACACTGCGAGCGCAACATGTTTTTTGGTCATTTTATTGCGCCAAACCGCTTGTATGCCACGGCGGTTTAGCAGCCCCGTCATTGGGTCTTTTGCCGCCAGTTCTTGGAAATAACGGCGCTCTGTACGGGTATTCACTAAGAACAAGGCCACAGTACTCAGTACGTAGATGAAAAACGCTACAGCCACGCTGTACTTTTCAAAGACTAATAAATTCTTAAATTCATCCCACCAATTGTATTCATAGAATATGCGATGATTTGAGCTCAAACGCTCATGTTCTATTGGCTGTAAACGGATTACATGCTTAGGTATGTCCATCATTCCAGAGATGATATGTAACTTACCTATTAGGTTTTCATTCGTTTCAAGTAAGTTATCCACATCAAAATCTATGGATAAAACGCCTTGGTGTTTACCCTTTTCGTAGATAGGTACAGTCAGGCTCACTACTTGCCCATCGTGCCGATCTAACATCGGTGCGGGACCAGACATGGTTACTTTGACGGTTTCCTGCGCTGTTTTCTGCCAGAAAGGTCTCGCCTTTAAAGTCTCCCAAAGTGCTTTGGAAAAGTACTGAGCGTAAGTATCTGGAGAAGAAATAACATACCCACGCTGATCAATATAGTGAATACCAATCACATGTGATTCGATATCATGTAGAAATGACAAAGACGGAGCAAAGCCTGCTTTTTGTTCTGCCAACTTAAACAGTTTAGTTCCTGGTTCACACAGTTCTTTTTGTCCAACAATCATGTAGTCAAGCTCAACGGCAGGCAGACCTCCGGAGTGCTTGTTTTCTAAAAGCAGCACATCAATCGGCCAAACAAAACACAGATCATTTTTGATCATATGATTGTGCTCTTGAAACAGAGGGTGAGCTGGGTTGGAGTAGTTAACAAAGCTGTAATCCAGCGCCGTTAATACTTTGATAGCACGATTAATAGCACGATCAACTTGCGCGTACTCTAATGTAATGTAGCGATTCATCGCGTCGTAGTAGTTCTTTGCAGTCACCACCATGACGGCAAGGAATAATAGTAGGGGGAAGAAGATGACAAACTTGAGGCTAAATCGCCTTTTAGTACCCATTGAACACCATTGATTATAATAATATCAGCCCTTCGAAAGCTTAGGCTATCGAAGGGCTATTTATAGTTTTTCACTTATGTATTCATAAATTTTAATAAAGAAGGCGCTCGAAGTCACTCCATCTGCCATACTTTGCAGTTCATTGCTGGGATATTGACAGAAAAATGACGTTCAACAGGCATTAGTTCACCTTTGTCTAATAATTGATGCAGGTGTTTAGCATTTAAGCCAAGTTGCCACAATGGTAGGTTAACATCTTGGTCACTGCTGCTAAGGTTAAATGCCACAACTATTGCTTCATCTTGCCATTGACGCACATATGCCATGACTTGTTCACCACAATGAAGCCATTGTAAGCTACCACATTGTAGTGCCTTGTATTTCTTACGGATTTCTATCCATTCCTTATACAAAGGTAACCATTTAGAAGTCGTTATTTGGTCCCAAGGGAAACAACGTCGATTGTCTGGGTCGAGCCCTCCCTCTAGTCCAACTTCACTGCCATAATAAAGACAAGGTGTTCCAACGTAAGTCATCAATAATGCAAGCGCCATTTGCATTTTTTCTTCATTTCCATTTAATAGCGTCAGAAAACGGGCGGTATCATGACTGTCTAATTGATTAAGCTGCGACAGCTGATTTGCAAACGGTACTTTGGCACGAGCTTCATCTACCCATTCTTTGAAATCCAACGCATTGATATCAATCGGATCATACATAATGTCTTGTTTGGCAAATAACGCACGTACAGGGTGGGCAAAGCCATAATAGTTCATCGCTCCATCTTCTTGTCCACCTTGTAGCCACTGAGTTGCCTCAAAGAAGTGTTCACCTAACACATATGCATTCGGATTGGTGGACTTAGCAGCTTGACGGAAAGCTTCCACATAGTGGGCATTATTCTTCGCACCATCGCCCTCGCCTAGCATATGGATAACGTCGAAGCGCCAACCATCTACACAATACGGAGGTTTGAGCCAATGTTTGATCACAGCTTCTTCACTTTGGTAGATGTAATCACGTACCTGTTCATTTTCGAAATTGAGAACAGGGAGGTTACCAATCCCTTTCCAGCCAATATAGTTGTTGTTTTGACCTTCGAAGAAGTAATAATCACGGAAATCTGAATTGGGATTTCCATAAGCGCCCTGACCTTCTTGCTTGATATCAAACCAAGGATGATGAACAGACGTGTGGTTAAACACAGCATCCAAAACAATCTTCATTTGTTTGCCACGAATTTGCTCACACAACTGCGCAAACTGCTCATTCGTGCCAAACATAGGGTCAATCTGGAAGTAATCCGTTGTGTCATATTTATGATTACTTGGCGCTGTAAAAACTGGGTTAAAGTAAAGTGCTGTGACACCCAGACCGGATAGATAATCCAGCTTTTGTTCAATGCCTTTTAGATCCCCACCAAAGAACTCGCGAGCCCCCGTATTTTGGTGCGTTCCAACGGCATCTCCCCACGCCTTCACCATGGCACTTGAATCGTGATGTGCATAAGCATTTTTTATAGCGGTATGCTCCTGACTAGCAGCAAAACGATCTGGGAAGATCTGATAGAAGACTTGCTCTTGAACCCAGCTTGGCGGCTGAGATTGTACGTTTAACTTAAAGTGAAACTCTTTGGGCGGAACGCGCTTATGCACACCTCTCGCGTCTAACCAGAACTGGCTCGCCCCCTTAACAAGTTTAAACACGTAATGTGTCACGTCTCGATCTTTGTTTGGAGCAAACTGACCTTTCCACAACTGCAACTCACCAGCTTTACCATGAGGCTGCATCTCAATGAGATATTCTTCATTATCAGGCTCGCACCTTACGTGGATGCGATCGAATTGGGTGTCATCCGTTTTGAGAACGACGGTCAGCCGTTCACCGTCGAATTCAAGACCATCTTTCGTTTGGCTATGGAAGATAAATGGAAGGGACATGGCAAGTGCTCTTTGTGTTGGAATATTCCACTATTTTAATAAAGAGCTTCTGCCTAAAAATCCTCCTTTTAAAAATACCGTATGGGTCATTTTCTTAAGGAGGATCACGTTTGGTAGGCGTAGTCGATGAGCAGTCAATGCTAGTTTAGTAGGAGACTATCGTCAGCCAGCTCTTCTCCGCGCACTTTAGAGAACATTTCAAGCAAGTCGGGAACTTGCATATTTTTACGTTGCTCCCCTGCCACATCTAGCACTATTTCACCTTGGTGAAGCATGACGGTTCTGTCACCACATGCTAACGCGTCTTTCATGGAATGCGTCACCATCATCACAGTAAGGTCGAACTCAGTAACAATGCGTTTAGTTAAATCAATAACAAACGCTGCCATACGAGGGTCCAACGCGGCGGTATGCTCATCAAGCAACAACAGCTTACTGTCTGAAAGTGTTGCCATTACAAGGCTGACAGCCTGTCGCTGTCCTCCTGAGAGTAGACCAATGCTGTCACCTAAGCGATCTTCTAACCCCAAGCCAAGAATGCTGATGCGTTCCTGAAACAGCTTACGGCGTTTAGTAGAAAGAGCCATTCCCCAGCCACGACGTTTTCCTCGCATGTAAGCAAGCGCCATATTTTCTTCGATGGAAAGCTCGCCACATGTACCAGCCAATGGGTCTTGGAACACCCTCGCACATTGAGTAGCACGCTGAGCAACGGTTTTCCGTGTCACGTCTTTCCCATCAATGATCACCTTTCCACCAATCATTGGCGTTTCCCCCGTCACGGCTCCGAGTAGAGTTGATTTCCCCGCACCGTTAGAGCCAATCACCGTAAGAAATTGATGCTCAGGAACCTCTAGGGACACGCTCTTTAAGGCTCGATTTTCTAAAATCGTACCAGGGTTAAACGTCACCTGAATGTCATTAAGTTCAATCATAGCGCCTCCCCTGAGCCGTTTTTGGATGCCGCTTGTTTGGCATTACTCACTCGCTGCTTTGCTTTCATCCTCTGTTTAAGTTTCGGTGCAATTAGAGCGACCGCCACCAGCACCGCTGTCACCAGATTTAGATCCGATGCTTGCAAACCAAACATGCCGGAACTCAGCGCAAAAGCAACCACCAGACGGTACAGCACCGAACCAATAATTACCGCGCAAACAGCAACCCAGATTTTGCGTCCTGGAATCAAAGTCTGACCAAGGATCACCGCCGCTAAACCAACCACAATCGTCCCTACACCAGACGTGACATCGGCAAAGCTATTTGTTTGAGCAAACAGAGCCCCAGCAAAACCCACAAACCCGTTGGATAATGCCAAACCAAAATACGTGTAGAATCCCGTACTGGCTCCTTGTGCCGCGACCATTCGAGCGTTTACGCCTGTTGCTCTTAACCCTAAACCAAAATCACTATTTAGAAGGCGCACAACAAATAACGCAGAGAGTAAAACCAATACGCCCACGACCAATGGTCGGATGTACATTGCATCTCCCATGGCTTCAAAAGGCGTCAGAATCGTATCTTCGCCTAGTAGCGCCATATTCGGTTTTCCCATGATGCGGATGTTGATGGAAAATGCCGCAATCATGGTCAGGATTGAGGCAAGAAGATGAAGGATGCCGCAACGAACGGCAAGAAAAGCGGTGACCCACCCGGTCATGCCACCAGCGATTATCGCCAGTCCCGTTGCTAACCAAGGGTTGATGCCCGCAACGATGGCTGTTGCTGCAACAGCCGCCCCCATAGGGAAACTACCGTCAACGCTTAGGTCCGGAAAGTCAAGGACACGAAACGTAAGGTAAACGCCCAAAGCGACCAAGCCGTAGATAAGCCCTATCTCGAGCGCACCAAAAAAAGCAAATGCAGACATAACTGCTCCTTTCTGCATAAATCAGGTCGGCAGAACACCGACCTAAAAACAACGCTTACTGCATACTAGTTGCACGTTTCACAACAGAACCTGGCAATTGAATACCAAGCTTACTTGCCGCGCCTTCATTCACGACAAGATCGGAGCCCGTCGCCACTTTTACATCTAACTTACCCGGATCTTGCCCTTCAAGAATAGCTGCCACGTAATCGGCTGTTTGAACACCGACTTGGTAGTAGTCAAAACCTAAGCTTGCGATAGCCCCTTTCTCAACATATGACGTCGCGCCTCCAAATACCGGTTTCTTCGCTTGGTTTGCGGCAACGATCATTCCTTCAATCGCGCTTGCAACCGTGTTATCTGTTGGTGCGTAAATAATGTCCGATTTCGCTGCAATAGCTTGAGTTGCAGATTGTACATCTGCGCTTTTCAGTGCCGTCGCTTCCACAACTTTTAATCCTTTTGACTCTGCGCTCTCTTTCAATAACTGTACCAAGGTGACGGCATTTGCTTCCCCTGGGTTGTAAACCACGCCAATGGATTTCACCGAAGGTAAGATTTCCTGAATCAACGCAACGTGCTGTGCGACCGGAGATAAATCAGAGAGTCCTGTGACATTCTTTCCTGGTTGACTCATCGATTTGACCAACTTGGCACCAACAGGGTCCGTCACTGCAGTAAACACAACAGGAATAGAGCGAGTCGCAGAGACCAAAGCTTGTGCTGATGGCGTTGCTATACCAACGAGGACGTCTGGGCTTTCTCCTACATACTGGCGTGCGATCTGAACGGCGATTGCTGGATTACCTTGCGCTGTCTTGTAGTCAAACTCTAAGTTCTTCCCTTGTTCATACCCTTTGGCTATCAGACCGTCTAACAACCCTTGACGAGTTGCATCCAAAGCAGGGTGTTCAACAATCTGTGATACCGCGACAGTCGCGGTTTTAGCCAGAACGCTAGCGGAAGAAAAAGCCGTGGTCGTAGCAAGAATAGCAATGGCGAGTAAACGTTTTGTTTTCATCATGACTCCTTGATGTTTCTTCGTCCTTGAACTGCAAGCACAATGTTGCTGACGTACTCACGAGTCTTTGAAGTAGAAGATGGGATGTTGTGTTTATAGCTGCGCACTTTTTGTGCATCTAATTATCATTATTAACGCTAAGCCTCAGGAAAGAAAAGTAAGATTTAACAACAAAGTAACATTTGTGATCTCACAATCGGCACGAGAGGCGGTGATTACAAATAAGCAAAGAGTAAAAAACCATGTTGCGGGCATAAAAAATGGAGTGGCTAAAAGCACACTCCATTTCAATGAGTTGATGACCGAACAAGAAGATTAGAACCAACGCTCTAATGAAGTCTTATCCAGTTGGCGAAAAGCTCGGTTTAAAATTACTGCGAGCTCTTTATATCTTGGACGCGCTTTAGCAGGCTCTAAAGCAAATCCTGTTTCGGTAATTTTTTGGTGCAGCTCTCGATACCACGATGCTAAGGCAGGTGGCAACTTAGTATTGGAACGGCTGCCCAACCACCACATGCCTTGCAGTGGCATGCTGATTGCGAACAGTGCAACCACAATGGCTTGAGGAAGCGCATCATAATTGTTAAAAGCCATTTGAGTGAGCACACTGATTGCTGCGACCGCTGGCATCACTTTAATGCCAAAGCGTGTTGCTTTAATAATGCGTTGTTCGGGAAAAATGGCGTTCAGCTCTTTACGAACCGGCCAGATCTCCATGTAACTCTGACCGTCTTTCAGGCTATGGATCAATCCGACTTGTTTGCTCATACCGCTCTCTCACTAAAAAATAGTTGAACATTTCAACTGAAGGCGCAAAAAATTGATGAAAGTTAATATTCTTTCAAAATTTTTTTGTTATCATTGCCTATTATCGCTATCCTTTGCAGACCCTCAATCTCATTGTTGCCGTTATTTACAATTTAAGCAACTCCGAGATTTTATTCTGCACGGATCGCTTCATAGTGGTGGATGGGTTCATCACTATTCATTTATACGGAATTAGAACAATTTTTGACCAAGATTAGTACGCACCCTTGGCGGTATCGTCTATTCTTGTGATTAATTTTTCATCCTTTAACTGATTTTGATCAGACGAATAACAGGTAGTCACACATGTCTAAGCTAGTTTTAGTTTTAAACTGCGGTAGTTCTTCTCTTAAATTTGCTGTTGTTGATGCAGAAACAGGTGCAGAGCACCTATCAGGTCTTGCTGAATGTCTTCACCTTCCTGAAGCACGTATCAAGTGGAAACTTGACGGTAAACACGAAGCTCAACTAGGCAACGGTGCAGCACACGAAGAAGCACTAGCGTTCATGGTTGAAACTATTCTTGCTTCTAAGCCAGAGCTTAAAGCTAACCTAGGCGCTATCGGTCACCGTATCGTACACGGTGGTGAGCAGTTCACTCAATCTGCACTAATCACTGATGACGTACTAAAAGGTATTCAAGACGCTGCGACTTTCGCACCGCTTCACAACCCTGCGCACATCATCGGTATCGAAGCTGCTAAACACAACTTCCCAGAGCTTCAAAACGTTGCTGTATTCGACACTGCGTTCCACCAAACTATGCCTGAAGAGTCTTTCCTATACGCTCTTCCATACAAACTATACAAAGAGCACGGTATCCGTCGTTACGGCATGCACGGTACTTCACACCTATTCATCACTCGTGAAGTTGCAGGCCTACTAAACAAGCCAGTTGAAGAAGTAAACATCATCAACTGTCACCTAGGTAACGGTGCTTCTGTTTGTGCAATCAAGAACGGTCAATCTGTAGACACTTCTATGGGTCTTACTCCTCTTGAAGGTCTAGTAATGGGTACTCGTTGTGGTGATATCGACCCAGCTATCGTATTCCACCTACACGACGCTCTAGGTTACTCTGTTGAAGAAATCAACAACATGCTAACTAAAGAGTCTGGTCTTGCTGGTCTAACTGAAGTGACTTCTGACTGTCGTTTCGTTGAAGACAACTACGGTGAGAAAGAAGAAGCAACTCGTGCAATGGACGTGTTCTGTCACCGTCTAGCTAAGTACGTAGCTGGTTACACTGCTTCTATGGAAGGTCGTCTAGACGCAATCACGTTCACTGGCGGTATCGGCGAAAACTCTGGTCCTATCCGTGAAATGGTTCTAAACCGTCTAGGTATCTTCGGTATCGAAGTTGATGGTGAAGCTAACCTTAAAGCACGTTTCGGCGGTGAAGGTACTATCACTACAGCTAACAGCCGTATCCCAGCAATGGTTATCTCTACTAACGAAGAGCTAGTAATTGCTGAAGACACTGCACGCCTAGCAGGTCTTTAATAGATTTAACTGGCTAGCCACTCGGCTAGCCAGTTTTTCTTCCAAAAGAATTTCTTAGGGGCTTAACTCCTATTCTCTGAATTATTCATGGAATAAGAGTTGAGCTTTTATCCCCCAATAGCTAAAGGTACTCTACGAATGTCTCGTACTATTATGCTTATCCCTGCAAGTGCTGGTGTTGGTCTAACTAGCGTAAGCATGGGTGTTCTTCGCGCAATGGAGCGCAAAGGCGTTAAGGTTTCTTTCTACAAACCAATTTCACAGCCACGTTCTGGCGGTGATCAACCTGATCTAACTTCAACTATCGTTGGTTACAACAGCGATATGAAGATCGGTCAACCACTAGCGATGTCTGTTGCTGAAAGCCTAATCGGTAACGACAACATGGACGAGCTGCTAGAAACTGTTGTTGAGCGTTACAACCAAATCAACAAAGATGCAGACGTAACGCTTATCGAAGGTCTAGTACCAACTCGTAAGCACCCATTCGCTAACCAAGTGAACGCGGAAATCGCAGCGACTCTAGGCGCGGAAATCGTTCTTGTTGCAACTCCTGGTACAGATAACCCAGCTCAACTTAAAGAGCGCATCGAAGTAGCATGTTCTAACTTCGGTGGTACTAAGAACAAGAACATCTCTGGCGTAATCATCAACAAGCTAAACGCACCTGTTGACGAAGCTGGCCGTACTCGCCCTGACCTATCTGAAATCTTTGATGATGCAGACAGCGCGAAGCAAAACGAAATGAAAGTGATGGAAATCTTCAACACTTCTCCAATTCGTGTACTAGGTTGCGTGCCATGGAGCATCGATCTGATCGCTACTCGTGCTATCGATATGGCTCAGCACCTAAATGCTGACATCATTAACGAAGGTGACATTGCGACTCGTCGTATTAAGAGCATCACTTTCTGTGCACGTTCTCTGCCAAACATGATTGAGCACTTCAAACCAGGTTCTCTACTTGTTACTTCTGCAGACCGTCCAGACGTAATCGTTGCGGCAGCACTTGCAGCAATGAACGGTGTTGATATCGGTGCAGTTCTATTGACTGGTGGTTACGACATCCCTGAAGAGATCACTGGTCTTTGTAAGCCAGCGTTCGAAACTGGTCTACCGATCTTCAAAGCACAAGGTAACACTTGGCAGACTTCTCTAAACCTACAGAGCTTCTCTATCGAAGTACCTGCAGACGATAAAGAGCGTATTGAGTTCATCAACGAGCACGTTGCTGGTCACATCGACGGTAACTGGATCGAGTCTATGACTGAAGGTACTCAGAAGTCTCGTCGTCTAAGCCCACCAGCATTCCGTTACCAGCTAACTGAGTTCGCTCGTAAAGCTGGCAAACGTATCGTTCTTCCTGAAGGTGATGAGCCACGTACAGTTAAAGCTGCGGCTATCTGTGCTGAGCGCGGTATCGCTGAATGTGTGCTTCTAGGTAACCCAGACGAAATCCGTCGCGTTGCTGCACAACAAGGCGTTGAGCTAGGTGCTGGCGTAACTATCATCAACTCTGATGAAGTTCGTGAAAACTACGTTGCTCGTCTAGTTGAACTACGTGGCGCGAAAGGTATGACTGAAGTTGTTGCTCGTGAGAAGCTACAAGATTCAGTATTCCTAGGCACAATGATGCTTGAGAACGACGAAGTAGACGGTCTAGTTTCTGGTGCGGTTCACACCACAGCAAACACTATCGTTCCTCCGTTCCAAATCATCAAGACTGCACCTGATGCGTCTATCGTATCTTCTGTATTCTTCATGCTGCTACCTGACCAAGTATTGGTTTACGGTGACTGTGCGATCAACCCAGATCCAACAGCTGAACAGCTTGCTGAAATCGCTATCCAATCTGCTGATTCTGCAGCGGCATTTGGTATCGACCCTCGCGTTGCTATGATCTCCTACTCTACTGGTGAATCTGGTAAGGGTGCAGACGTAGATAAAGTACGTGAAGCGACTAAGATTGCTCAAGAGAAGCGTCCAGATCTAGTGATCGACGGTCCTCTACAGTACGACGCAGCGATCATGGAAAACGTGGCAGCTTCTAAAGCGCCTAACTCTCCAGTAGCAGGTAAAGCAACAGTATTCGTATTCCCAGACCTAAACACTGGTAACACGACTTACAAAGCGGTACAACGTTCAGCAGACCTAGTATCTATCGGTCCAATGCTGCAAGGTATGCGCAAGCCTGTAAACGACCTATCTCGCGGTGCACTAGTAGACGATATCGTGTACACAGTTGCTCTAACTGCGATTCAGGCAGATCAAGCTGACCAAGCAAAAGAAAAAGCAGTTAACTAATAACTTCGCTTCTTCCAAAATAATAAAACCTCGCCACGGCGAGGTTTTTTTTCATTTCGTATTCGGATAAATCAATACAAAGCCAAAAACAAAATAGCACCAGAAAGCACGCATCCAACCATGACGGGCGCAACTCTTCTCCACAATGCCTTATCCCCTATTGCGACAACCATCCCCATTTTCACCACTGTATTGACTGATGCCGCGATAAGAATACCCAGTGCCGCGGTTTCCACACTTAGGGTTTGGGTACTTTGTCGCCCAAGAGCAAGGGAAATAGCATCGACATCTGTAATGCCGGATAGCGCAGATAGTATCAGAACACCAGCATTACCAAACAGATCAGACAGTGCATGCGATAACAGCATAATCACAGCCAATACGACACCGAAGAACAACGCCGATTGCAATGCCAAAGGATTGGTTTGTTTATTTGATTGTTCCACCTTCCCTACCTCACTTCGACGCCATATCCACCAAGCAGGGAAGTAAAGAGCAATCATCATAATCATGACGATGGGCCACAACAATGTCACTAACTGAGGGTTAATCACTGACAGCACAATTAGCAGCCTAGGAAACATGGTACCGCAACTCAATAGTATGCCGCTTGCTAGCAAAGGGCTGATACTCGATTGTTCGCGTGAAAGATGGGAGAACTGCAGTGTGAGCGCAGTAGATGAGCTTAAGCCAGCGAAGACAGAAGTAAACAAAATGCCTCGCTTCGCCCCACCAATTTTAATCGCAAAGTAGCCCACAAATGAAATACTGGCAATCAACACCACCATCCACCAAATCTCATAAGGATTAAGTGCATTCCAAGGACCGTAAGCTTGATTAGGTAAGAGCGGCAACAAGACGATGGAAATGAGCAGCAGGCGCAAAGCGGCATCAAGCTCGTACTCTTGGAGGCGTTGAAGCGCCTGATGAAGTTCTCTCTTGTTGTCCAGAACAACTGCGGTGATAACGGCAGCTGCCGCAGCAAGAACAGGCTCACCGGATACAGCCAAACTACCAAGAACAAACGTAATGACTAAACTGACGACGCCAGTAATGCTGATGTCTTCACTCTTTTTCTGCTGAATAACAAACGCAATGCAAGCAAGAATAACCAAGGCAATAAGAGCAAAACCGAGTAGCAAAGGCGTATACAGATTGGCAAGAATCCCAACCAAGCCACCAAGCAAACCGACTAAAGAAAAGGTGCGGATACCTGCAACGCGACTGCCTTCGACGCTATTACGCATCACCCAGCCACGTTGTGTTCCCACAATCGCACCCAAAAGCAGAGCAACAAACAGATTCCAAATTAGATGCTCGCCACTGACAAACTCGTTGATATCCATACCCCACCTCGGTCAAAGATCGGTTGTTATATCATCAGTTTATGTGATTGGTAGGAAGAAGCTGTGATGCTAAGAAGATATTGAGAAAAAAGAAAACCGCCACATCAAATGGCGCTTTTCTTAGAGGTTTTAAACTTAGATAGATTCTCGACCATGAGGTGAATCCAAATCTAATTCAGGACCTTTCGGTACCACTTGTGTTGGGTTGATGCCAGTATGGCTAAAATAATAGTGACGCTTTATGTGGTAGAAGTCCGTGGTTTCTGCCACACCCTCTATTTGATACAGCTCTTTCAAATAACCTTGAATGTTTGCGTAATCAGCAATACGTTGTTTATTACACTTGAAATGGCCAACATACACCGCGTCAAAACGCACAAGAGTAGTAAACAAGCGCCAATCCGCTTCAGTGATTTTATTACCTGCTAAGTAGCGATGCGTCGCAAGATGGGCATCAATTTTATCCAAAGCATCAAAGAGTGAATCAAAAGCTTCTTCATACGCCTCTTGAGTTGTGGCAAACCCGCAACGATAAACACCGTTATTCACGTTTGGATAGATGTAATCATTCCATTCGTCAATCACACTTTGAAGTTGCTCCGGGTAATAATCATCATGATTGCCTGTTAGCTCATTAAACTCAGAGTTAAACATTCGGATGATTTCTGACGATTCATTCGACACAATGGTATTGGTCTTCTTGTCCCATAATACTGGCACTGTAACTCGACCAGTGTAATCCGGTTTAGCTTCAGTATAAATTTGATGCATACGGGAGTAACCAAATAATGGCTCAGGCAATCCCATCTGCCAGCCCTCGTTTAGCATATCAGGACACACCACGGTGACATCGATGTGTTTTTCTAACCCTTTGAGACTTCGAAAAATCAACGTTCGGTGCGCCCAAGGACAAGCAAGTGAAACATACAAGTGATAGCGACCAGACTCTGGTTGATAGGTTGCATCCGGTTTGTTTTTAATCCAGTTGCGAAACCCTGCATCTTCTCGCACGAATTTACCGCCACTTGATTTAGTGTCGTACCATACATCGTGCCAAACACCTTCAACTAACTTACCCATGACTGCTCTCCTCAGATTCTGTTTTCCACTATATTAGCGAATCATGCAAAGCTTAAAATCCAACCGCTTAGTTCAACTTGTTCAAGAATTTCGAATGAACTAAATCAAGCCTAGATCGTAGGCATAAAAAAAGCGCGACCCTATAAAAGGAGCCGCGCTTAAGCCCGTCACAGGCCGAATCTAATTACACTGCTACGTGCAAACAAGAAACTGCATGAATATCAGAACCTTGGATATTTGGTTTTGTCTTTGCACACTCATCCGTTGCTTGAGGGCAACGAGTACGGAATACACAGCCCGATGGTGGGCTGATCGGAGATGGTAGATCACCTTCTAACATCTGGATCTTCTTACTGCGTTCAATTTCCGGATCTGGAATAGGCACAGCAGACATTAGTGCACGAGTGTATGGGTGCTTTGGATCTGCAAACAACGCATCTGCTTCACCCAGCTCCACAGCATTACCGAGGTACATAACCAGTACGCGGTCAGAAATGTGTTTCACAACTGATAAATCGTGCGCGATGAACACCAATGAAAGACCAAGCTCTTTTTGCAGCTCTTTCAATAGGTTAACTACCTGAGCCTGAATCGATACATCCAGTGCTGATACTGGCTCGTCACAGATAATCATCTTAGGTTTTAAAATCAGAGCACGTGCGATACCAATACGCTGACACTGACCACCAGAGAATTCGTGTGGGTAGCGGTTGATAACGTTTGGTAGAAGACCTACCTTCGCCATCATCTCTTTAACGCGGTCTTTCACTTCTTGCTTAGTCAGCTCTGGGTAGAATGTCTCTAATGGTTCAGCGATGATGTCACCAACCGTCATACGTGGGTTAAGAGAAGCCAGAGGATCTTGGAAAATCATTTGGATTTCTTTACGCGTTTCACGACGTTGGACGTCTTTCATTTTTGTCAGATCTTGACCCAACCAAACCACTTCACCGTCTGTTGCTTCCACCAGACCAATGATGGCGCGAGCAAATGTCGATTTACCACAACCGGACTCGCCTACTACACCAAGGGTCTCGCCTTCGTATAAACGAACGTTTACGCCGTCTACCGCTTTTAGGCTTGACGGTTTTGACCAAGGCCACGCAGATTTTGATGCAATGCTGAAGTGAACTTTCAGATCAGATACATCCAGAATTAGCTTTTTATCTGTACTCATTTGCTCCAAGCCTCCCATTCAGAAAAACATGCACGCTGACGACCATCACCAAATGGCGTCAGAATTGGTGCTTCACGCTTACAACGATCCATCACGCGATGGCAGCGATCTTGGTAAGGACAGCCAGGTGGTAGACGAAGCAAGTTTGGCGGGTTGCCAGGAATCGTTGGCAGAATCTCGCCTTCTGTATCTAGACGAGGAATAGCCTTCAATAGACCTTCTGCGTATGGGTGGCTTGGGTTGTAGAAGATTTCGTTCACTGTGCCGTACTCCATGGTACGACCCGCGTACATAACCAGTACTTTGTCACATGAACCTGCAACAACACCAAGGTCGTGCGTGATCATGATGATTGCAGTGTTGAACTCAGATTTCAGCTCGTTCAGCAGATCCATGATCTGCGCTTGAACCGTAACGTCCAATGCCGTTGTTGGCTCATCCGCAATAAGCAGTTTTGGACGACACAACAGCGCCATTGCGATCATTACACGTTGACGCATACCGCCCGAGAACTCGTGTGGGTACATAGTGATACGCTTACGAGCTTCTGGGATTTTTACCGCTTCAAGCATACGAACAGACTCTTCGAATGCTTCTGCTTTGCCCATACCTTTGTGCAGCATCAGTACTTCCATCAGCTGATCACTGACTTTCATGTATGGGTTAAGAGAGGTCATCGGGTCTTGGAAGATCATAGCGATCTGTTCCGCTCGAACCTTGTTAAGCTCTTTTTCTGGAAGGTTAAGGATTTCTCGACCTTCAAATTTCGCGCTACCAGAGATAATACCGTTCTTAGCCAGTAGACCCATGATTGCGAATACAGTTTGTGACTTACCTGAACCAGACTCACCTACGATACCTAGGGTCTCGCCTTGATTCAGAGAGAAGTTCAAATCGTTTACTGCGGTTACGATACCATCTTGCGTGGTAAATTCGACGCGCAGATCTTTGACATCTAATAAACTCATCATTGCTTCCTTTATTCTTTCTATTTTTAATTATCTGTCTTTTGGATCCAGCGCATCGCGCAGACCGTCACCAACGTAGTTGAAGCAGAATAGAGTCACAACCATGAACGCTGCTGGGAATGCCAGCTGCCAGATTGCTACTTCCATTGTTTGTGAGCCTTCTTGTAGAAGTGCGCCCCAACTTGTCATTGGTTCCTGTACACCAAGACCAAGGAATGAAAGGAATGATTCCGTTAGAATCATGCTTGGGATAAGTAGTGTTGAATAAACCGCTACGATACCCAATACGTTTGGAACGATGTGGCGAGTGATGATCTTCCAGTTGCTCACACCACAAACGTGTGCCGCTTCAATAAACTCTTTACTACGCAGGCTTAGCGTTTGACCACGTACGATACGAGCCATATCTAGCCATGCGATAGCGCCGATAGCGACGAAGATAAGAACAATGTTACGACCGAAGAATGTTACCAGTACGATAACTAGGAACATGAACGGTACCGCATATAGGATCTCAAGAATACGCATCATGATACGGTCAACTTTACCGCCAATGAAGCCAGAAGCCGCACCGTAAAGTGTACCAATCACAACCGCAACTAATGCACCTAGAACACCAACCATTAGAGAGATACGACCACCAATCAGCGTACGTACGTAAAGGTCTCGACCTAGGCTGTCTGTACCAAACCAGTGCTCAGCACTCGGACCAACGTGCATTGCATACCAGTCAGTATCATCAAAAGCGTAAGGGGCAATCATCGGTAAGAAGATTACCGCTAGGGTCATCAATGCAAGAATGAACAAGCTCACCATCGCCGCTTTGTTACGCATAAAGCGGATACGGGCATCTTGCCACAAACTACGGCCTTCAACTTCCAGGTTCTCTGCAAATTTCTCGACCGCTTCAAGATTCTCTTTTTTCGTTAACATAACCATACTTCCCTGTTAGTAGCGAATTTTCGGGTCAATCATTGCTAGCAGAATATCAACGATAGCGTTGAATAGAATGAATAGGAAACCAATCAGAATGGTCACACCCATTACTAGCGAGTAGTCACGGTTGAAGGCAGCGTTGACAAACAGCTTACCGATACCAGGCAGACCAAAAATGGTCTCGATAACAACCGAACCTGTGATGATACCTATAAACGCTGGTCCCATGTATGACACAACAGGAAGCAGAGCTGGTTTTAGTGCGTGTTTCAGGATGATGTAACGGTAACTTAGACCTTTTGCGCGAGCGGTACGAATAAAGTTACTGTTCAATGTTTCGATCATCGAGCCACGAGTGATACGTGCGAAAGTCGCCACGTAGAGCAATGACATACCGATCACAGGTAGCACAATGTATTGCCACCCTCCGTCATGCCAACCACCCGCGGGGAATAAATTCCAATGGAGAGAGAACAAGTAAATCAGAGCAGGAGCCAATACGAAGGACGGCATAACTACCCCGAGCATCGCCGTTGACATTATGGCGTAGTCCACCCAAGTATTCTGCTTGAGTGCGGCTATGGTTCCAACCGTCACCCCCAAAATTACAGTGAAGATAAAGGCGATAAAACCAACCTTCGCTGATACTGGTAACGCAACAGAGATTAGCTCATTTACTGTGTAATCTAAGTATTTGAATGAAGGACCAAAATCACCTTGGATAACGTTGGTCAAATATGTGGTGTATTGCTCAAATACAGGCTTATCTAGACCGTATTTAGCTTCAATGTTCGCCATAACTTCTGGCGGTAATGGGCGCTCGCTCGAGAATGGGTTACCCGGTGCGAAACGCATGAGAAAGAAAGATACGGTGATCAAAACCAACATGGTTGGGATCGCCTCAAATATCCTTTTTGCGATGAATTTAAGCATAAACTCACTCTTTCAGTCTGTGACAGTTAAAATGTAAATGATAGGCTGCACACGCTCCTTCAATGGTGCGTGTGAGCCTTATTCTTATAGTTTTGAAGTGACTTTAATTAGTCAGCTTTGATGTAAAGATCTTTGGTGTAGATCTTTTCTTCCGCGTTGTTTGCAGGGAAACCACCAACGTGCGGATTTAATAGACGAGAACGAACATACTGGTAGATAGGCGCAATTGGCATATCTTTCGCCATCAGTTGCTCAGCTTCTAGGTAAATTTTGGTACGCTCTTCTTCAGAAGTCGATTTGATCGCTTTATCAATCAGAGCATCGTACTCTTTATTACCCCAGTGCTGACCACCAGTTGTGTTCGAGCTAACCATTAGGGTTAGGAATGAAGATGCTTCGTTGTAGTCACCACACCAACCGGCGCGTGCCACTTCGAAATCACCTTGGTCTTTAGTCGATAGGTAAGTTTTCCACTCTTGGTTTTCTAGCGTTACGTCTAGACCTAGAGTTTTCTTCCACATAGAACCTAGTGCTACTGCTAGTTTCTTGTGGTTCTCATCCGTGTTGTATAGAAGAGAGAATTTAAGTGGGTTGTCTTTACCGTAACCCGCTTCAGCCAATAGGCGTGCCGCTTCTGCATTACGCTCTTTTTGCGTCATCTTGCCGTAAGCTGGTAGCTCAGGGTTGAAATGCGCTGTAATTTCAGGCGTTAGGAAGTAAGCAGGCTTCTGACCTTGACCAAGAATTGCGTTTGCTACGATGTTACGGTCGATAGCGTAAGAAATCGCTTTACGAACGCGAACGTCGTTGAATGGTTCTTTCTTAGTATTGAATGAGTAGTAGTAAGTACACAGGCTACCTTCAACCGATACTGATTCTGGGTGCTCTTTTTTCAGACGTTTAAAGTGCTCTGTCGGCAGTTTAGACGTGAAATCAATTTCACCAGATAGGAAACGGTTCATTTCAGCAACACCGTTCTCAATTGGAAGGTACGTTACTTTGTTGATAACCGTTTTGTCGTTATCCCAGTATTCGTTGTTGCGAACAAGCTCTAGACGCTCATTCACAACCCAGTTGTTTACGACATAAGCGCCGTTACCTACGAAGTTTTCTGGTTTCGTCCACTGATCACCAAACTTCTCAACTGTCGCTTTATGTACTGGTTTCATTGTTGTGTGACCAGCCATCATTACAAAGTAAGGAACGGCGGTATCTAACTCAACCACTAGCGTGTGGTCGTCAGTCGCTTTAACACCGAGCTCGCTCTTGTCTTTTTTGCCCGCAACGATGTCTTTTGCATTCTTCATCTTGGTGTATTCCATGTACCAAGAATATGGTGAAGCCGTCGCAGGATCGACCGCACGCTGCCAGCTGTATACAAAATCTTGCGCTGTTACAGGATCGCCGTTAGACCATTTTGCGTCTTTACGTAGATGGAAGGTGAAAGTTTTGTTGTCTGAGGTTTCCCAGCTCTCAGCTACACCAGGGATAGTGTCGCCGTCTGCATTTTGGTTCACTAAGCCTTCAAGAAGATCACGAATCACATGCGACTCTGGAACCCCTTGAGATTTGTGCGGGTCGATTGTTGCAACTTCAGTACCGTTACCACGAACGAGTTCTTGTTTATCTGCTAGTTTAGTGCCTGCTGGAACGTCAGCAGCGAAAGCGGTAGAAGAAGAGGCAGCCACTGCCAGACCAGCACCTAGAAGAAGGGCTTTGGTGATTTTGTTCTTATACATGCGTAAAACTCCAAGTTTTTCATTAGCATCCATGACTTCTCTGCAAGGGACTGGAACGGTCAGAATTTTAGAATTTTTTAGTACACTTTCTGAGCACAAAACACTAAAACCTTACAAAGACTGCGGCACACATTAGCAATCATTGAAGTAATTTGCCATAAAAATGTAGCAAAAAAACTAATAATTCTGTAATTAGTGCTCATATTTAGCAATAAATACTACATAGTTTGTATTGGGTAGATAAATGCAGATTTGCGAGTTCATTTGGCAGGCAAAACTGTCGATAAATCTAAATTCAAACTCTTTGGTAGCATCTTATGCTAGATATATGTATAAAAATTAACATTTGTGACACATTGAGTCTAATTAATAATTGCATATATCTTGTTCGATATTTTTTATTGTGAACAAGGTCACCGAGAGGTGAAAGGAAGGAAAGGGGATGAATTTATCAGCAGGTCAAAGTAGGAAGTAAACTCCGTTTTTATCGTAAAAAAAGAAAAAGCCAGATGAGATGAACATCTGGCTTTAGTAGATTTGGTCGCAGAATAAAAAACGGTTCTACTTTTCCCAACGCTGCGCAGCTTGATGGTCAGTATCTCGTGACTCAATCCAGCGGTTATCGCTCGTTGTACGTTCTTTTTTCCAGAATGGCGCTTTAGTCTTTAGGTAATCCATAATGAATTCACAAGCATCAAATGCCGCACCTCGATGAGCGCTTGAGACTCCTACGAACACAATTTGATCGCCGGTATCAAGGTCACCAACACGATGAATCACACGGACTCCAAGTAATGGCCAACGTGATTCCGCCTCATTACAGATATCGATCAGGCTTTTTTCTGTCATTCCAGGATAATGCTCTAAGTGCAGACCGATCACATTATCACCAAGATTCATATCACGAACCTTACCGATAAACGTAACAACGGCTCCAGACGCAGTGCCTTCCGACAAGCGCTGATATTCTTGATCAACAGAAAAGTCTTCAGCCTGTACAGAAACACGAGGATCCATCTTAACCTCCTGTCACTGGAGGGAAGAAAGCAACTTCATCACCCTCTTTCACTTCAGTATCCAGTGGGACAATAGATTGGTTTACTGCAGCGAGCAATTTACCAGGCTCAAGGGCGAGATCCCACTTACCTTCTGTACCTTCACCAATTTCAACCAAGTGAGCACGAATCGCTTCAACATTGTTGAATTGATCATCGAGCTCAAGCGCATCGATACCAACCAGTTCACGCGTTTGAGCAAAGAAAAGAACTTTAATCATTATTCCGCCTTGAAGTGACCAGATTTACCACCCGTCTTCTCTAGAAGACGAACTTGACCAATAACCATGTCTTTTTGTACCGCTTTACACATATCGTAAATCGTCAATGCAGCTACAGAAGCTGCCGTTAGCGCTTCCATTTCAACACCAGTTTTACCTGCTAGCTTGCAAACGGATTCAATGCGTACCATGTTCTCAGCTTCAATTGCTTCAAGTTGTACTTCTACTTTCGAAAGCAATAGAGGATGGCAAAGTGGAATTAGGTCCCACGTTTTTTTTGCCGCTTGAATACCAGCGATGCGTGCGGTTGCAAACACATCACCTTTATGATGTTGGCCAGAAACAATCAATTGCAGAGTTTCAGGTGCCATGTGAACGAATGCTTCTGCACGCGCCTCACGAACCGTTTCCGCTTTCGCTGATACGTCGACCATGTTCGCTTCGCCAGACGCATTGATATGTGTAAATTGGGTCATGGTTTTTCCTTCGCTTTTAGGAAAGGTTATACAGATAGGTGTGGCATAAAGTTGCAAGGACGATGACTTGCATCTAGTTGTTGCTTGATGATCTTCGTCCACCCTGTGCGGCACGCACCTGTAGAGCCAGGCATTGCAAAGATAACAGTGTGGTTAGCGAAACCAGCAATCGCACGAGATTGAATGGTTGAAGTACCAATTTCTTCATAAGAAACCAAACGGAACAGCTCACCAAAGCCTTCTACTTCTTTATCGAATAGAGGCTTAAGTGCTTCTGGAGTGCTGTCACGTGAAGTGAAACCAGTACCACCAGTGATCATGATTGCTTGTACGTTTTCATCCGCAATCCACTGGGAAACGATCGCACGGATCTTGTACATATCGTCAATTACGATTTGCTTATCAACGACGTTATGACCTGCTTCCTTCGCGTGTTCAACTAGGTAACCACCAGAGGTGTCGTTTTCTTCAGTACGAGTGTCAGATACCGTTAGAACGGCAATGTTTGCAGGTTGAAATTTGCTTTCAGCGTGACCCATTTGTTCACCTATTCTTTAATTTGCTTTTTGATACGCAAGGTATCGATTCTGGAAAAATCATCAGAAGCCACGTCGGCTCCTGATGTGAAATCTGATTGGAGTTAACCGCCGATAGATGCAAGATGCGGCGTCATACCAGTGTTGCCATCGTGCAAGAAGTGACTTACGGATTTCGTTTGCAACTGTGCCTGAATACGTTCAATCAATTCGCTTTCTTGCTCGTCGCGCTCTAACAGGTCACGTAACTCCACGCCATGTTCACCGAACAGACAAAGATGCAGTTTACCCATAGCCGAGACACGAAGTCGGTTACAGCTCTCACAGAAGTCTTTTTCATAAGGCATGATAAGACCAATTTCACCCTTGTAATCAGGATGAACGAAAACCTGAGCAGGTCCATCATTATGAGAACGGACTTTCAGTAACCAACCGTTGGCGATTAATTGATTTCGGATCGCAACACCAGAAACATGGTGCTTAGCAAACAACTCATCCATTTCTCCTGTTTGCATTAACTCAATAAAACGCAATTGGATTGGACGGTCTTTAATCCAGTTAAGAAAAGCAGGCAACTCACTGTGGTTGAGGTCTTTCATCAGCACCACGTTAACTTTGACTTGCTCATAACCCACTTCAAATGCGCGCTCGATACCATTCATCACCTCAGTGAACTTATTTTCACCAGTAATTTGATGGAACATGCGGGGGTCAAGGCTATCCACACTAACATTAATATTAGTCAGCCCAGCTTCACGCCAATCAGCAACCTGTTTCGCCATGCGGTAGCCATTAGTCGTTGTAGCGACTTTTTTGATGCCAGGCGTCGTTGCGACAGAATGGATAATGTCAGTAAAGTCTTTGCGTAAACTCGGCTCACCACCTGTGATGCGGACCTTTGAGGTACCACAATCTGCAAACGCTCTTACGACACGCTTGATCTCAGGGAGAGATAAAAAAGACGAGTTTTTATTGCCCGATGGCTTGTAGCCGTCAGGAAGGCAATAGGTACATTTGAAATTACATACGTCAGTCACAGACAGACGCAAGTAATAGAACTTACGATGAAATTTGTCTTCGAATTGTTGCGCCACGGAACACCTTTCCAAACACGGGAGGCATAATCATTTCCAATTATGCCCTTGTGACAGAATGTCACTGGCTCAAAACGCCTATCCTTAGACTTAGCATAGTGAGCTCGGAGTTATGGCAACCAGAGGAGGTAAACCCCTGATAGCTTTGCCGTGTAAAATACTTAATATTTGTAATGGAATCCAGACTTGAGTGATAAAAAACTCTCTAGAAACACAATTTACCGCTTAGTGAGTACCCCTTTGGCACTCATTAAGTTAAATTGTAGTCGTTTTTTACAAGATTATTAGAAGAACGTAATGAATATCTACACCGATAAGAAAGTGGTCGCAGTTGGTGGTGGTCACGGTCTAGGCCGTATGTTGGCAGCATTAAAAGATTTTGGCAGCAATGCAACTGGCATTGTTGCAACAACCGACAATGGCGGTTCAACCGGTCGTATTCGCCATTGCCAAGGTGGTATTGCATGGGGTGATACGCGTAACTGTATCAACCAGTTGATCACTGAACCATCAATCAGTTCCATGATGTTCGAATATCGCTTCAAAGGTACTGGCGAACTCGACGGACATAACCTAGGTAACCTAATGCTGACCGCTCTGGATAACCTATCGGTACGCCCATTAGAAGCGATTAACCTTATTCGCAATATGTTGAAAGTCGACGTCAACATTCTGCCTATGTCTGAGCACCCTTCCGATCTCACCGCATTATCGGTCGATGGGCAATGGGTTACGGGCGAAACCAACGTCGATGAGATGGATACCGATTTGCGTCGTCTCGATTTATCACCAGAAGTTCCCGCAACCAAAGAAGCTGTGACAGCGCTTGCTGAAGCTGACGCCATCATTCTTGGTCCCGGAAGTTTCTTAACAAGCATTATGCCGCCACTGCTCCTACCTGAATTGGGTAAAGCTATTGCCGCAAATCAAACTGCAAAAGTGATTTTTGTCGCCAACTTGAGTCCAGAGTATGGTCCTGCTGGGCGTATGACAATGAAGCAAAAACTCGAGTGGTGCGAGCGTGCTTGCCAAGGAAGAAAGATTGATGTCGTATTGGCAGAAGAAACAGAGCCAGAGGTGCTTGAGAACTGGAATGTGGTCACCGAGTCGTTAGCTTCTACTAATCGCGATTGGCGTCATGATCGAGACAAGCTCAAACTTGCGATTGAAAACCAGTTGCCGTCGAACTAGAAAGTTCGCATCGAGAAAACGACTCCAGCTAGAGCCATTTGGTCGAATGAAAAAGCCCTTCCACACCGGAAGGGCTTTATGTTTTAGTGCTCATTGAATAGCGTCAACAAAGCGCTAGTTTGTCCAAGAGCGATAGGCATCGCGTGTGACATCAAGCAAAGCGAGCATCTCTGTGGCATCCTCACCCTGCTCGGCTAACTGATTCGACTTCGCTTTTCGGTCGATCGCAATAGCCAAATCACACAGTCGATCTGCACCAAAGCTTGCGGCACTGCTTTTGAGTGCGTGGCTGATCTCTTTCAAATAGATCAATTGCTCATTGCCTTTAAGATCAGATAATCGGGTTATATAGGTGTCCATTTCCCCTAAAAAAATATCAAGCAAAACGGGCACATTATCACTGCCTATCTCAGCAGACAGCTCTTCAATCTTTTGCTGATTTAATACGTTCATACTCATACGTTTTGTTTTTCGTCCCTGCTATTCCAAGCTTGCAACTTGCGATAAATCGTCGATGGGCTGACATCTAAGTAGCCCGCAGCGCGTGGAATATTGCCATCACACGCTTGAATCGCCTGCTCGATGGCCATTTTCTCAGTCATCCAAAGCGGCATAATGTCTGACACCGTCAAAATGTCAGGTTCAATAAATTTTGATGCCGATTGACGAACCACTGGCTGGTTCAACGGCGGTGGCAGCATGTCTAACGTAATCTCTTTGCCGTTGTTCAATACCACAATGTTGCGCAGTACGTTTTGCAACTGACGAACGTTACCCGGCCATTCATAACTATTGAACCTATCAATCACCTCTTGCGAGAAGCGGATGAAGCTTTTGCCTTCTTCGTGAGACATATAACCAAGCAACGAATAAGCAATCTCAATTACATCTTCGCCACGCTCACGCAGCGGTGGAAGGTGCAATGGGATCACGTACAAACGATAGTACAAGTCTTCACGAAAACGCCCTTCTTGCACTTCCTTCCAAGGGTCGCGGTTCGTTGCGCAAACAAAACGTACGTCCACACTCTTCATCTTCGAAGAACCGACTTTTTGGAACGTCCCCGTTTGAATGAATCTTAGTAACTTTGTCTGGAGGTCTAGGTCCATCTCACAAAGCTCATCAAGAAACAAAGTGCCACCGTCAGCAAGCTCAGCCGCACCTTGTCGGTCATTTGCCGCGCCAGTAAACGCACCTTTTACGTGACCAAATAGCTCGCTCTCAATCAGATCTTTAGGGATGGCAGCACAGTTAATGGCGATAAACGGCTTATCACCACGTTTGCTTGCTGCGTGAATTGCCTCGGCACACACCTCTTTACCAGTACCACTTTCACCCGTGATGAAAATACTTGCTTTACTGCTCGCCGCCGAGTCAATAGTGCGGTAAACCTGCTGCATGGTTTGGCTACTGCCGATAAAGCCTTGGTAATTTTGGTTGCCCGGATTATCCGCTTCATTTTTAAGCTTGGTAGCTTTACGGATCGCATTATTTACCGTGACGCGTAAACGGTCAGCTTCACATGGTTTAATTAAGAAATCTTGAGAACCATGACGCATTGCTTCTACCGCAGTATCGATAGAGCCATGGGCAGTCATAAAGATAATTGGCACGTCTGGGTGACTTTTCTTCACTGCGTGCAATACATCCATCCCCGTCATATCAGGTAGACGAAGATCGAGCAGAATAAGATCAGGAATACGGTGGTTCAGACTTTCGATTGCGTCTCTGCCTGTACCAACAATATTGATATCGATGCCGAGTGGCGTTAGGTAAGAACGGTACAATGCCGCGACAGATGCGGTGTCTTCTACCATTAGTAGATAACGAGACTTTTGACCTTCTGTTATTTGTTGCATAGCCTAGCCGATTTTTTGTTGTGTTTTAAATAATAATCGCATTACGCTTTGCATTTTGCAAATAATCATTCGTAAGATTGTGGGTATTCTAAATAAACTAAACCGAATATCAACAGGTTAAATTATGGCACAAACCATGCTCTTAAACTAATGACCCCTCGGGTCACCTAGCCAACTGACGTTGTTAGTGAACGATATGTTCACAAAACGAGCCAATAGATCCGACTGCCTATTGGCTTCTTTTTTGTCTGTTGAGTAAGGGGAAAGAAAGTGCCCAAGCGATTTATGTAAACACAAACACTTAGGCATGGAATGAAGCAATCAATCAACTGTTAGCGATGAACTGCTCGCGTAACTTCTCAATCTCGTCACGCTTTTGCGCTGCTAATTCAAATTCCAGATCTTGAGCATGTTGGTACATCGCCGCTTCTAGACGACTGATCTCTTTCTCCAACTGCTGTGGAGACATAATTTCGTAGGTTTGCGAAGGCTCTGCCACTTTCGATAACGGAACTTGCTTAGTGTTCCGTTGACGTTTGGACTTAGTGATATCCCCCAGCTCCATAATGTCTTTGATATTGCGCTTCAAGGCTTGAGGTTCAATGCCCATCTCTGCGTTATATGCTTTTTGCTTCTCACGGCGACGGTCCGTTTCGTCCATTGCTTTCTTCATCGATTTAGTGATCGAATCTGCGTAAAGAATCGCTTTACCTTTGATGTTACGAGCTGCACGCCCAATGGTCTGAATCAATGAACGCTCTGAACGCAAGAAGCCTTCTTTATCTGCATCCAAGATCGCCACCAGCGATACTTCGGGCATATCGAGACCTTCTCGCAACAAGTTGATCCCTACCAACACGTCGAACTCACCTAAACGAAGGTCGCGAATAATTTCTACACGCTCAACGGTGTCGATATCTGAGTGAAGGTATCGAACTTTCACATCGTGCTCGTGAAGGTATTCGGTCAAGTCTTCTGCCATACGTTTGGTTAACGTTGTCACCAGAACACGCTCATCTTTCGCCGCTCGAATACGAATTTCAGACAACAAGTCATCAACTTGAGTCGATACCGGACGTACTTCCAATTCCGGATCGAGCAGACCCGTTGGGCGTACAACCTGATCAGCAATCTCATCGGCTGATTTTTCCAGCTCGTAGTTACCTGGTGTCGCTGATACAAATATCGTCTGTGGAGAAATCGCCTCAAATTCTTCAAACTTCATCGGACGGTTATCCAATGCTGAAGGTAAACGGAAGCCAAACTCCACCAACGTCTCTTTACGCGAACGGTCACCTTTATACATCGCACCAATTTGTGGAACCGTAACGTGCGATTCGTCGATGATCAGTAAACCATCATGAGGTAAGTAATCGAATAATGTTGGGGGCGGCTCACCCTCCGCTCGACCACTTAAGTAACGGGAGTAGTTTTCGATACCTGAACAGAAGCCTAGCTCGTTCATCATCTCAATATCGAACTGAGTTCGTTGGCTGATGCGTTGCTCTTCTAGAAGCTTGTTGTTATCTAGCAACTGCTTCTTGCGAACTTCAAGCTCATCTTTGATGCTTTCAATCGCATCAAGGATACGCTCACGCGGAGTCACATAGTGAGTCTTTGGATAGATGGTATAACGTGGTAAGTCACGCTGTTTCACCACTCCAGTCAGAGGGTCGAATACGCTAATGCAATCCACTTCATCATCAAACATTTCGACACGGACCGCATCTTGGTCTGATTCTGCCGGAAAGATATCAATCACTTCACCACGAACGCGGAACTGACCGCGTTCGAATGCAACGTCATTGCGAGAATATTGCAACTCTGCAAGACGGCGCAGCATATCACGCTGATCAATCACATCTCCTCGGCGCAGGTGCAACATCATTTGCAGATACGATTCCGGATCACCCAAACCATAAATAGCCGATACCGACGCTACGATGATCGCATCTTTGCGTTCTAGTAAGGCTTTAGTGGCCGATAAACGCATTTGCTCAATATGAGCGTTAACTGAAGCATCCTTTTCAATAAAGGTGTCCGTCGTTGGAACGTATGCTTCGGGTTGGTAGTAATCATAGTAAGAGACGAAGTACTCTACGGCATTATTTGGGAAGAAGGCTTTCATCTCACCATACAGCTGAGCTGCCAGCGTTTTGTTTGGTGCAAGGAGGATGGCAGGACGCTGCGCTTGCGCAATCACATTTGCCAACGTGAATGTTTTACCTGAGCCAGTTACACCCAATAGCGTCTGATGAGCAAGACCTGCGTCTAACCCTTCCAATAACTGTTTGATAGCGGTTGGCTGATCACCGGATGGTTGATACTCAGAGACCAGTTCATAAACTTTACTCATACCCTTCCTCAAATTTACTGCACTTTGGCTGTATATATATACACCTTATTAGATGAAATCTACGTCTATTTTAGATTTATAGCTCATTGTTACTAATTTTTGTGCTTTCTCTATTTTTATCTAGCCTTAGTCTGGTGACTCTGTTATAGTCTTTCGCCCTACTTGGTTATACTCCCCAAATCATCACAATTTAATTTCCACAACTTTTCCCCAGAAAGACCTAATATTATCCTTTATCCCCAAAAGGCTAAATTTTATCCACTTTAACTAATTCTGCGTCAATCTAAATAAATCACTGTTTTATTTGCTTATTCAGTGCCTATTTCTGCTTAAAAATTCAAAACAAAACAACGCTGTTGCATATAAAAGATCTTTACTCAGATCTCATCAACATAGTTATCCACAAATTTGGTGGATAAGTAACTCCAGCCCTTTGCTGGCAAGGATTACAAGAAAGTAAAGATAAAATTCCATTATTTTTTACTAGAAATGTGTTTTTTAGGTGTTGACAGAAATATAGGTGCTCGGTAAGATTCGACCCGCTTTCAAGCAAAGCAATTCCTCCTTAGCTCAGTCGGTAGAGCGACGGACTGTTAATCCGCAGGTCGCTGGTTCGAATCCAGCAGGAGGAGCCAAATTCCAGACAAAGCCGTGTCGAAAGACGCGGCTTTTTCGTATCTGCTCCTCTAGAATCTCAGCACAAATAAGCTTAGTAAATACAGTTACACAATCTCTTCATACACACCGCTTCTTCCTAATTCGAATGACGGCAAATCTGCTCATTACTCTGTTTTACTTTTAATTCGCCGATAAATTCACGATACCAAGCATTAAATGTGTGGTTCCAAAAGCAAAAGTCAACCATAAACCTATGATTTAAATATTAATGCATTTTAATCATTTAAAAAATGAAAAGCATTCATTTTACTCATAGATAGTAAGTCCATACGATTGAAAGGGTTAAGAATGGTTCCGTCCTACTCGTCGCCTCCATTCTATTTATCAATAACTTAGGGATTTACTAATGACTATTCCGACGACTGATATGCTTGACGCATGGACTGGATTCGCTGCTGGTGAATGGCAAAATGCTGTCAACACTCGTGACTTCATCCAAAAAAACTACACCCCTTATGAAGGAGACGAGTCCTTCTTAGCTGAGGTAAGTGAATCTACGTCAGCATTGTGGAACCAAGTGCTTGAAGGTATTAAACAAGAAAGCCGCACACACGCGCCTGTTGATTTCGATACCGCTCTGCCATCAACAATTACTTCTCACGATGCGGGTTACATCAACAAAGATTTAGAAAAGATCGTTGGCTTACAAACCGAACAGCCACTCAAACGTGCCATTATCGCCAATGGCGGCATTCGTATGGTGAAAAACTCGTGCGAAGTGTACGGTCGAGAGCTAGACCCAACCGTAGAAAAGATCTTCACCGAATACCGCAAAACTCACAACAAAGCGTGTTTCGATCTGTACACCAAAGAGATCCTAGCGTGTCGTAAATCAGGCATCATTACTGGTCTTCCAGATGCCTATGGCCGTGGTCGTATCATTGGTGACTACCGTCGTATCGCCCTTTACGGTATCGACTTCTTAAAAGCAGATAAAAAAGAGCAATACAACTCGACACAAACTTTCCTAGAGCGCGGTGGCGATCTTGAGAAAACACTTCGTCTACGTGAAGAAATTGCAGACCAAGTTCAAGCGCTTGAAGACATTCGTCAAATGGGTTGGAAATACGGCATTGATATGTCGCTACCTGCAAAAACAGCGCAAGAAGCGATTCAATTTACCTACTTTGGTTACTTGGCGGCAGTTAAATCACAAAATGGCGCAGCAATGTCATTAGGTCGTACATCGACTTTCCTAGACGTGTACCTAGAGCGTGATATCGCAAATGGCTTGATTGATGAATCACAAGCGCAAGAGATGATCGACCACTTCATCATGAAACTGCGCATGGTTCGCTTCCTTCGTACACCAGAATACGATTCATTGTTCTCTGGCGACCCAATCTGGGCAACAGAAGCGATGGCAGGTATGGGGGTTGATGGCCGTACGCTCGTATCTAAAACGACATTCCGATACTTACATACCCTACATACTATGGGTCCTGCTCCTGAACCAAACATGACGATTCTTTGGTCAGAGCAATTGCCAGAAGCGTTCAAGCAATATGCTGCAAAAGTGTCGATTGATACCTCTTCTGTTCAATACGAAAACGACGATCTAATGCGTCCTGATTTCGACAATGATGACTACGCGATTGCATGTTGTGTGAGCCCACAGATTGTCGGTCAGCACATGCAGTTCTTTGGTGCACGTGCCAACCTTGCAAAAGCACTGCTTTACACAATCAACGGCGGCATAGACGAGAAATCTAAAGCGCAAGTAGGTCCATCTGTAGAAAAAGTTCAAGATGAAATTCTCAACTTTGACGCACTAATGCCGCGCTTCGATAACATGTTGGAATGGTTAGCGACTCAATATGTCACTGCGTTGAACATCATCCATTACTCGCATGACCGTTACAGCTACGAAGCGTCATTAATGGCACTGATGGATCGTGACGTACATCGAACCATGGCGTGTGGTATTGCGGGTCTATCTGTGGTGGCAGACTCTTTAGCTGCAATCAAATTCGCAACAGTGAAACCGATTCGCGACGAGAATGGCATCGCCGTTGATTTTGAAATCGAAGGCGACTACCCGAAATTCGGTAACAATGATCCACGCGTTGATGACATCGCTTGTGATCTAGTAGAGCGCTTCATGAAAAAAATTCAGAAGATGCACACTTATCGTGAAGCTGTGCCAACTCAGTCGATCCTAACCATCACATCTAACGTGGTTTACGGCAAAAAAACGGGTAACACGCCAGATGGTCGCCGCGCAGGTATGCCGTTTGGTCCAGGTGCAAACCCAATGCATGGTCGTGATGAAAAAGGAGCGGTTGCTTCGTTAGCTTCGGTTTCCAAACTGCCGTTTGCTTACGCGAAAGATGGCATTTCTTACACCTTCTCAATTGTACCCAATGCATTAGGTAAAGATGAGTCAAGCCAGAAGAAGAACCTTGCAGCACTAATGGATGGGTACTTCCATCATGAAGCAAGCAATGAGGCTATTGCGATTGAAGGTGGTCAGCATCTCAATGTTAATGTTCTCAACCGAGAGATGCTGTTAGATGCGGTTGAACATCCTGAAAAATACCCTCAATTGACGATTCGAGTGTCTGGTTACGCAGTGCGTTTTAACTCGCTAACAAGAGAGCAGCAACAAGACGTTATCAGCCGCACCTTTACAGAAAAACTGTAAGTCAATTTAGAAACGTTAACCTTAGCTCATCCCCCTAGCCCATTAGGGGTATGAGCATTTTCTATTTCGTTTTATCCAAGAAATGAAGAGTGAAGCCGCCAGCAAAGCGTGCGTTAAATCAGTAACAAAAATTGCGTTTTCCTTTGTTAACAACCATTCACCAAACTTTTCAATTTCTTATTAATCCATCCACTCACATCACATACACGTATAATTTTCCATCGGGTGCATAAAACCACACCGTTCTTTGGTTGTTATTGGTGTCACAAAACACGATAATATTGGGATCGGATTTTAAGAACGTAATAACTATGACCGAATATATTTTGTTGTTGGTCGGCACTGTGCTGGTGAACAACTTTGTACTGGTGAAGTTTTTGGGCTTGTGTCCTTTTATGGGCGTGTCTAAAAAACTGGAAACAGCAATTGGCATGGGCTTAGCTACAACTTTTGTACTAACGCTCGCGTCTGTGTGTGCATACTTAGTGGAAAGCTATGTTTTACGTCCACTGGGCATCGAATATCTACGAACCATGAGCTTTATTTTGGTGATCGCTGTTGTTGTACAGTTCACCGAAATGGTCGTGCACAAAACCAGCCCGACGCTTTATCGTCTGTTGGGTATCTTCCTACCATTGATTACAACGAACTGTGCTGTTTTGGGTGTTGCCCTGCTTAACATCAATGAAAACCACAACTTCATTGAATCGATCATTTACGGTTTTGGTGCGGCAGTTGGCTTCTCTTTGGTATTGATCCTATTTGCCTCAATGCGTGAACGTATTGCTGCAGCTGACGTACCTGTACCGTTTAAAGGTGCTTCGATTGCAATGATCACCGCAGGTCTTATGTCTCTTGCCTTCATGGGCTTTACTGGTTTGGTGAAGTAGACAATGAGTACTATTTTAATTGCGATCATTGCCCTTGCAGCGCTTGCCGCTGTATTTGGGGCCATACTCGGTTTTGCGTCGATTCGCTTCAAAGTAGAAGCCGACCCGATCGTCGATCAAATCGATTCTATTCTTCCTCAAACTCAGTGCGGTCAGTGTGGCTACCCAGGTTGTCGTCCATACGCAGAAGCGATTGCTAACGGCGATCAAATCAACAAGTGTCCCCCAGGTGGTCAAGCGACCATTGAAAAACTGGCGGATTTGATGGGTGTCGAAGCGGAAGAGTCGGCACACGACCTCGACAACAAAGTCAAAACCGTTGCTTTCATCCATGAAGACATGTGTATCGGTTGTACCAAGTGCATTCAAGCGTGTCCTGTCGATGCGATTGTTGGTGGTACTAAAGCCCTTCATACCGTTATCAAAGACGAGTGTACCGGTTGTGACTTGTGCGTTGCTCCTTGTCCAACTGACTGTATTGAAATGATTCCTGTGGAAACCACCACAGAGAGCTGGAAGTGGAAACTTAACGCCATTCCAGTGGTTAACATTACGGATGCTGCCAATGCAGCGAACGTGACTGATTCAATTAAATAAGGTTTCGTATGTTGTCTTTGATTGAACAAATTCGTACTGGTTCGCTATGGGATTTCCCAGGTGGCGTGCATCCGGCAGAAAACAAAAAGCAATCCAACAAAACTGAATTGGTTCATGCAGCCATTCCGTCGGAAATCGTCCTACCTCTAAAACAACACATAGGTAAAGCAGGTAATCTATTAATTGCTGTTGGCGACAAGGTGTTGAAAGGTCAGCAACTAACGGCGTCAGACAGTGGCTTTACCGTTCCTGTTCATGCACCAACTTCTGGGCAAGTGACGGCTATTGAACCACGAACCGTTGCTCACCCATCGGGGTTAAGTGAACTGTGCGCAGTGATTACGCCTGATGGTAACGATGCTTGGTGTGAGAAAACGCCAGTAGCCGATTACACCCAAGAATCCGCTGATGCACTAATCGACGTGATTCGCCTTGCAGGTATCTCCGGCATGGGTGGCGCAGGCTTCCCTACCGCTAAGAAGATCCAATCGGGTATCGCACGTACCGAAATTCTTATTGTCAACGCAGCCGAATGTGAGCCTTACATCACCGCCGATGACAAACTCATGCAAGAACATGCTGACGAATTGATCCAAGGGATCGAGATCGTCGAGCATATCCTTAAGCCAAAACTGACCATCATCGGTATTGAAGATAACAAGCCAGCAGCAATCAAAGCACTGGAGCAAGCGGCGATGAACAAAGACATCGTGATCCGCGTTATCCCAACCAAATACCCTTCTGGTGGTGAGAAGCAGCTCATCAAGATTTTGACCAACAAAGAAGTTCCTAGCGGTGCTATCCCTGCAGATATTGGCATCCTGGTTCAAAACGTTGGTTCTCTATACTCAATTAAACGTGCAGTGGTCGATGGCGAACCTGTAGTAAATCGCATCGTGACGCTAACAGGTAAAACCTTCAAACAACCACGTAACGTTTGGACACTTCTTGGTACGCCAGTACAAGCGCTTTTAGATGAGTTTGGCTATAAAGCAGATAAAAAACTGCAGCGTCTGATCATGGGTGGTCCAATGATGGGCTTTACCCTACCTCACGCTCAGGTTCCTATCACTAAAACGGCAAACTGTATTCTGGCACCGAAACGTCGTGAGATCGCCTCTGACCAACACGAAATGGAATGCATTCGTTGTAGCCAATGTGCTGAGGCATGCCCTGCCTCACTACTGCCACAGCAGCTCCAGTGGTATGCGAAAAGCCAAGAATACGACAAGCTCGAAGAGCTGAACTTAAAAGACTGTATTGAATGTGGTGCGTGTGCATTTGTGTGTCCAAGTGAGATTCCACTGGTTCAATATTATCGTCAAGCGAAAGCTGAAATCCGTACTCGCGCTCAAGAAGCGGCAGCCGCTGAACGAGCTAAACTGCGCTTTGAAGAGAAAAAAGCGCGTATGGAACGCGAAAAAGCAGAACGTGAGAATCGCTTCAAGAAAGCCGCGGATGATCGTCGTAAAGACATGAAAGCATCTGGTGGTGACGATGCGATTGCAGCAGCGATCGCTCGTGTGAAAGCGCAAAAAGAGAACGCTGAAGCGAAAGCCGAGCCAGCAGTGAAACCAGCGGTTGCTGCCGCGATTGCCAAAGCAAAAGCAAAACAAGCTGCAGCAGCTCAATCTGGCGCAGCAGAACCTGATAACTCAGAAATGGCGAAGCTACGCGAAGAGCGCAAACGTATTGCTCGTGAGCGTAAAGCACAAAAAGAGCAAGGTGACACATCTGAGGATAATGCTGACGATAAGAAGTCTGCAGTTGCAGCCGCTATTGCCCGTGCAAAAGCCAAGAAAGCTCAGCAAGAAGACACATCAACACCTGCTGAAGCTGGTGACAAGAAAGCAGCCGTCGCGGCAGCTATCGCCAGAGCTAAAGCGAAAAAAGCACAACAAGAGGATTCAACCGAACCTGTAGAATCAGAAACGTCTGAACAGCAAGGCGGTGATCCTAAGAAAGCTGCTGTAGCTGCTGCCATTGCTCGTGCAAAAGCGCGCAAAGCTCAGCAAGAAGAATCAACTGAATCTGTAGAAACGGAAGCACCTGCAGAACAAGCGGAAGATCCGAAGAAAGCCGCAGTTGCTGCAGCGATTGCTCGTGCAAAAGCGCGCAAAGCTAAGCAAGAAAACTCTACAGAACCTGTAGAAACGGAAGCTCCTGCTGAACAAGCTGAAGATCCGAAAAAAGCCGCTGTTACCGCAGCCATTGCTCGCGCTAAAGCACGCAAAGCTCAGCAAGAAGCACAAACAGAATCTGTTGAAGCGGAAGCGCCTGCAGAGCAAGTTGAAGATCCAAAGAAAGCCGCAGTTGCCGCTGCGATTGCTCGTGCTAAAGCACGTAAGGCTCAGCAAGAATCACAAGCTGAATCCATTGAAGAAGCGCCTTCTGTAGAGCCAAAAGTGGATCCAAAAAGCGCGCAAAGCTAAGCAAGAAAACTCTACAGAACCTGTAGAAACTGAAGCTCCTGCTGAATGCCGCTGCCATTGCCCGCGCTAAAGCACGTAAGGCTCAGCAAGAAGCACAATCTGAATCCGTTGAAGAAGCGCCTTCTGAAGAGCCAGAAGTGGATCCGAAGAAAGCTGCAGTTGCCGCTGCCATTGCCCGCGCTAAAGCACGTAAGGCTCAGCAAGAAGCGAATAAGAACAATACTGAGGAGAACGAGTAATGTCGTTTTTTATTGCCAGTTCACCACACGCTCACAGCCGTCGTAGTACGCCTGATTTGATGAAATGGGTAGCGCTGTGTGCAATTCCTGGCTTAGTGGCTCAAACCTACTTCTTTGGTTGGGGCACCATCATTCAACTTGTGTTCGCTATTGCGGTCGCGGTGTCGCTAGAAGCGCTAGTCATGCTTGTGCGTAAGCGTTCACCAATGCGTGCACTTCGTGATAACAGTGCCATCGTGACAGCATGGTTATTAGCCGTTGCTATCCCACCATGGTCTCCGTGGTGGATCATGGTCATCGGCTTGATTTTTGCCATCGTGATCGCGAAGCACCTATACGGTGGTATTGGTCAAAACCTATTTAACCCAGCGATGGTCGCCTACGTGGTGCTACTTATCTCCTTCCCTGTCCAGATGACAAGTTGGAGCGCACCTGTTTCATTGATGTCTGAGCACGTTAGTTTTGCAGACACGTTATCTCTGATCTTCACTGGTTATGATTTTGATGGCTTGTCACTACAACAAGTTCGCGCTGGAGTGGATGGCGTGACAATGGCAACCCCATTAGACGCATTTAAAACCGGTATCCACACTGGTGCGACACCAAGTGAAGTGCTATCACAAACTATGTTTGGTGGTCTTGCTGGTATCGGTTGGCAATGGGTAAACCTTGCTTACTTAGTCGGTGGACTGGTTATGATCAAAAAGCGCATCATCCAATGGTACATTCCTGTTGGCTTCATAGGCAGTTTGGCGCTGTTTAGCACAGTATTTAGCTTAATCACACCAGGAGAAACTGCTTCACCAATCTTCCACCTACTTTCGGGTGCTACGATGTTGGGCGCATTCTTTATCGCAACTGATCCTGTATCAGCATCCACTACCGTGAAAGGTCGTTTGATTTTTGGTGCGCTTATTGGTGCATTGGTATTTATTATTCGTAGTTGGGGCGGTTTCCCAGATGGCGTTGCCTTTGCCGTTCTGCTTGCCAATATGTGTGTACCGTTGATCGACTACTACACCAAACCAAGAACTTACGGTCACTGAGGTAAACATGTTAACCGCTATTAGAAAAAATGGTCTGACACTTGCGATCTTCGCTTGTGCTACAACCGGTCTTGTGGCACTGACTCAGTACCTAACAAAAGATCAAATTAAACTTCAGGAACAAAAGCAATTGCTGTCGGTTCTTAACCAAGTGATTCCGGAAGAAATGCATGACAACAATCTTGTTACCGCGTGTACGATGGTGTCAGCGCCCGATCTAGGTACGGCTCGAGCGATGCCAACTTATATCGCAACTAAAGATGGTCAACCAACGGCAATGGCGATTGAATCCATCGCTCCAGATGGCTACAACGGTGAAATCAAAATCATCACTGGCATCGATAACCAAGGCAAGATCCTTGGTACTCGTATCCTAAGCCATCAAGAAACACCGGGGTTGGGCGATAAAATCGATTTACGTGTTACCGACTGGATTTTGAGTTTCACGGGTAAACAAGTGACAGAAAGTAACTGGAATTCTTGGCGCGTTCGTAAAGATGGTGGCGATTTCGATCAGTTCACTGGTGCTACGATTACCCCTCGCGCAGTAGTGAAAGCGGTAAGAAACACGGTAAACTATGTTAATAAATCTCGTGATGAGATTCTGAACCAGCCCCTAGACTGCGCAGGAGGCAACCATGAGTGAAAATAAACTGCTAATGAAAAACGGCATGTGGAGTAATAACCCAGCCCTAGTGCAACTTCTGGGTTTGTGTCCTCTACTTGCGGTTTCTTCCACCATTACCAACGCGCTTGGTTTGGGTATTGCGACTTTGTTGGTGCTTGTCGGTTCGAACGTGACGGTTTCACTGATTCGTAACTACGTACCAAAAGAAATCCGTATTCCCGTTTTCGTTATGATCATTGCTTCTTTGGTAACTTGCGTTCAACTGCTCATGAATGCTTATGCCTACGGCTTGTATCTATCTCTTGGTATTTTCATTCCTCTGATCGTAACCAACTGTATTATCATTGGTCGTGCGGAAGCTTACGCATCTAAAAATGATCCACTGCCAGCAGCACTAGATGGTTTTTGGATGGGTCTGGGAATGACAACTGTACTGGTTGTACTTGGCGCAATGCGTGAACTTATCGGTAATGGCACCCTGTTTGATGGTGCAGACTTACTCCTTGGCGATTGGGCTGCAGCACTGCGCATTCAAGTATTCCACTTCGATAGCAGCTTCCTACTTGCATTATTACCACCAGGCGCTTTCATTGGGGTAGGACTTTTGATAGCGTTGAAAAATGTTATCGATAGCTCAATTCAGGCACGTCAGCCAAAAGAAGAAAAACCAGCCATTGAGCGTGCTCGCGTAACTAACGCATAATGTAAAAATTCTAAAATCAAGGCTCTACCACTCGTAGGGCCTTTTTCATAAACCGCAAAGACGGGTTTGGAAGTCAGCAATGAACAAAGTCAAAAGAATTGAAATTCTCGAACGATTAAGAGAAAACAATCCTAATCCTCAAACGGAGCTCAATTGGAGCACTCCGTTTGAACTCCTTATCGCCGTACTACTTTCTGCGCAAGCGACAGACGTAAGTGTGAACAAAGCAACAGATAAGCTCTACCCAGTTGCCAACACACCACAGGGCATTCTTGATTTGGGCGTTGATGGTTTAAAGGAATACATCAAAACCATCGGTCTGTTTAACTCAAAAGCCGAAAACACCATTAAGACTTGTAAGATCCTGCTCGAAAAACACAACGGTGAAGTGCCAGAAGATCGCGCAGCGCTTGAAGCGTTACCCGGTGTGGGTCGTAAAACAGCTAATGTTGTACTGAACACCGCATTCGGTTGGCCAACAATTGCGGTAGATACGCATATCTATCGTGTTTCGAACCGGACAAAGTTTGCGATGGGCAAAACTGTCGACGATGTGGAAGAAAAACTTCTTAAAGTGGTGCCAAAAGAGTTTAAGCTTGATGTACACCATTGGCTGATCCTTCATGGTCGCTACACCTGTGTTGCACGAAAGCCGCGTTGTGGTAGTTGTATCATCGAAGACCTGTGTGAATTCAAAGATAAAGTGTATCCAGACGAATAACCCTGTCTGAAACAATCGCTAGGAGCAAAAAAATGTCAAACGGTCGAATTCTTCACACCATGCTGCGCGTGGGTGACTTAGACAAATCTATCAAGTTCTACACTGAAGTAATGGGCATGCAATTGCTTCGTACCAATGAAAATAAAGAGTACGAATACACCCTTGCATTTCTTGGCTACGGAGATGAGTCTCAAGGTGCTGTCATTGAACTAACGTACAACTGGGGCACAACTGAGTATGACCTAGGCTCTGCATTTGGTCACATTGCGATCGGTGTAGACGATATTTACTCAACGTGTGACGCGATCAAAGCGGCAGGTGGGAACGTAACTCGTGAGCCGGGTCCAGTTAAAGGCGGTACAACCCACATCGCTTTTGTCAAAGACCCCGATGGTTACATGGTAGAACTGATTCAAAATAAACAAGCTTCGGCAGGTTTAGAAGGTTAATCCCTTTCTCTATTGAAACATATCATGTTGTTGCAGGCAGGTCTGAGACCTGCCTGTTGTTTATAAACAAATTGCTTTACTTGATAATGGTTATCGTTTAGATTTGTCAGCAACATCGATATGTGGGATAACGATAATGATCAGTGAATGGGAAAAACACACACTTCTAGCCGATACAGCACTTCAACTAGATGACCCTGTTCGCAGCATTCTTCATTACCAGCAAGCCCTTAGCCTGAGTGAAGATATTAGCGAATGCGTGGAAATAGAAGCCGATGAGAGACTATTGATTTCGGTGATTTCATGCCACAACCTAGCTCAGTTTTGGCGTTGGGCAGGTGATACAGAGTACGAGCTCAAATACCTTCAGTTAGCGTCTGAAAAAGTACTGACACTGATCCCTCAGTGTCCAAACAAAGATTGCGCAAGCTTTATTGATTCAATTGGATGCTGTACAAAAGCCTTGATTGACTTTATGAAACGCCATCCAAATCCAACGATTGCCAAACAAGTTGAGAAGATTGATACCGCGACGAATTGTGAGATTATCGCCAAGTTCCGACTCAACTAATTTTCGGCAATAAGCCAATACGATTAGCAATAGTATTCAAACAACGTCAAATAGCGACAAAAACGCCAGAGTTTATTCTCTGGCGTTTTTTATTGTGTCAAATGTCAGATTAAACCTGAGTTCGCCCAAGTGAAATCACTACGCGACGGTTTTTATCTTTGCCAATTGGTGAGCCATTGTCTGCGATCGGGCGACGCTTACCATAACCTTGGACCTGAATCCGATCACCAGATAAACCAAGAGACTCAAAGTAAGTACGCAGCGATTCAGCACGTCGCTCCGATAAGCTTTGACTTGCGCTCTTACCGTCAGTTGAATCGGTGTAAGTCGCCACCAGCACCAAATCAATATCTTGATTGTGACGCACATAATCTGCGATTTGCGATAAGCGTTTCTTCGATGCTTTGGTGAGCTGATCCCCTTGGCGTTCATAATGAAGGATCGTAAACGCAATATCCTCGAAGCTGTACTTCAACAAGTTAGAAATACAGTCACTAAACGCGTTGTATTTGTTCTGAAATAGTACCGATGACAACGCCACTTCAATACGCTGATCCCGACTCTGCCAATCTTGGTAGCTAAACGTTGGGTAACGTCCCTTTTCTAACTCAGAAAGAATGCCCCAAGCGGTTTGCCCACCAACATAACCATCAAACTGTTTGAAGAACTTGAGGTTAGTAATGCGATCAGCATGCTCGCCGGGACGCCATGGAGGAGGCATAGAAATCAAACTGACATTACGTGTTTCACCCATAGGTCGACGCATCTTCAGCTCAAAATCCAAGTTTATCTTTTTACTCGCACGAGACGAAAATACCGCATCACCAAACCCAGGGATAGGATGCACAAGCTGGCACTCCAATGGCGTATTTATCACCATCTCCCACTGTGATTGTTGCGGTGTGGCGACATAACGCTTGCCCATCGACGCAAAACTGTTTGCGCTAAGCAAAGACATCACGATACCACTGGTTACTAGCCATTTATTCATCTAGGTACATCTCTCAAACGGCAGTCTATTGCCGCTTACTTGAATCAATTGAAAACATGCAGAACAATGCAAAAATCCCGCCAACATGGGATTTACAAGTGGTTATAAGGAGTTAACGCTCACTTTGGCAAGTGCATATACCCAAGTAACATCGAGATGCTTGCTTCAACGAGAATGACTTGGGTATAAAATGGTAAATAACATCACGAGAATAACAGGTGACCAGCTCCCTTGTTTTTGGTTATAACCCTCACTGGTTAATGGGGAATAGAATTCTACATTTCTCCCAAATTGCGGTTTTTCTCATCGGTAGAATCTGCAATAATGCAGCCTTCGTCACACAAATATAAGCCAACATGACAATAGAAAATGAAGCTCTAACCCTGAAAAAGCGTTTTCGTGGTTATTTTCCAGTGGTAGTAGACGTTGAGACCGCAGGTTTCAATGCTCAAACTGATGCACTTTTAGAAATCTGCGCCGTCACCCTAAGTATGGATGAAAATGGCGATCTGCATCCTGCCTCAACCATTCATTTTCATATCGAACCTTTCGAAGGCGCGAACTTAGAAAAAGAAGCGCTGGAGTTTAATGGCATTCGTGACCCATTCAGCCCTCTTCGCGGTGCAGTTTCCGAACAAGAAGCACTTAAAGAAATCTACAAACTGATTCGCAAAGAACAAAAAGCAGCAGACTGTTCGCGTGCCATCATGGTTGCACACAACGCCGCTTTCGACTTAGGTTTTGTTAATGCAGCGAATGAACGCTGTAAACTTAAAAGAGTCCCTTTCCATCCATTTGCCACTTTTGATACCGCAACATTAAGTGGGCTTGCTTATGGTCAAACTGTTCTCGCTAAAGCATGTAAAGCAGCAGGGATGGAATTCGACAATCGTGAGGCACACTCAGCCCTCTACGATACACAACAAACTGCAGAGTTATTCTGTGGCATCGTCAACAAATGGAAGGCCCTAGGCGGTTGGCCGCTTGTAGACGAAGAATAATAAGTAAACACAACATATTAGGAAAAGTATGAATCCTGTCGTTATATCTGTGTGCGTCATGCTCGTGTTAGCATTGATGCGCGTGAACGTGGTGGTTGCCCTCACGTTTAGTGCCATCGTTGGTGGCCTTGTTGCAGGCATGAGCCTTGGGGATACCGTTGCTGCATTTGAAAGCGGTCTGGGTGGCGGTGCGACTATCGCGCTAAGCTACGCAATGCTTGGTACTTTCGCTGTTGCAATTTCTCGTTCTGGCATCACTGACCTTTTGGCAAAAAGCGTTATCAAACGCCTAAATGGTAAAGAGAGCTCTGCGTCGACTACGGGTCTAAAATACGCAGTATTGGTTGCTCTTGTACTTGTTACCATGTCATCTCAAAACGTGATTCCGGTACATATCGCCTTCATTCCAATTTTGATTCCACCTCTTTTGGGCGTATTCGCTAAGCTGAAGCTGGACCGTCGTTTGGTTGCTTGTGTGCTTACCTTTGGTTTGATCACGCCATACATGGTTCTACCAATAGGTTTTGGTGGCATCTTCCTAAACAACATCCTATTGAAGAACTTACATGACAATGGTCTAACAGATGTCGTGGCAAGCCAAGTTCCAACGGCGATGCTGTTGCCGGGCGCGGGTATGTTGTTTGGTCTTCTAACTGCAATCTTCTTTAGCTACCGTAAGCCTCGTGAATACAAAGAAACTGAACTGACCGTTGTTCAAGAATCTGAAGAGAAGCTAAACAAAAAACATATTGTGGTTGCAGGCTTAGGTATTCTTGCTGCGCTAAGCGTACAGCTATACACGGGCTCAATGATCATCGGTGCACTAGCTGGCTTCATGGTGTTCACTTTCGGTGGTGTTATCGCATGGAAAGAGACGCACGACGTGTTCACTAAAGGTGTACACATGATGGCAATGATTGGCTTCATCATGATTGCGGCGGCAGGTTTCGCTGCAGTAATGAAGCAAACCGGTGGCGTTGAGACGCTTGTACAATCGCTATCAACCAGCATCGGTGACAACAAGCCTCTTGCAGCACTATTAATGCTGATCGTTGGTCTGTTGGTAACAATGGGTATCGGCTCATCGTTCTCTACGATTCCAATCCTTGCAACTATCTATGTGCCGCTTTCACTAGCATTTGGTTTCTCACCGATGGCGACAATCGCACTAGTAGGTACAGCAGCAGCACTAGGTGATGCAGGCTCTCCGGCTTCTGATTCAACGTTAGGTCCAACATCGGGTCTAAACGCAGATGGTCAGCACGAGCACATCTGGGAAACCGTAGTGCCTACATTTATCCACTACAACATCCCTTTGATCATCTTCGGTTGGATTGCTGCAATGGTGCTGTAGTCGCATCATTTAAATGGATACAATTCGTTACGAAAAAGCCGCTCATTGAGCGGCTTTTTGTTATTTGGGCTTTGAAAACCAGTTTCAGTTTACTGCGCTGGCATGTTGTCGATGATGCGCTCGCGGATAAGCTTCAACGTATTTTCTGTCGACAAATAGTCCACTTCAATCGGGAAGTAAGCGTCGTTAATTTGCAGTACCAAACTCGGGTAAGAACTAACACCCAAGCTCTTTGCAAGACTGAGTTGGTCTTGGAAAACACCTTCCAGCAAAGTGCCATCCATATCATTCTTAAACTGTTGAACGTTTAAGCCAATCTCTCTTGCGAGTTGCAGATGGGTTGCTTCTTCATGAGGAGGCATCGCACGTAAATAGTAAGCGTGCTGAATCGCTTCCAGCATTTGCTCATAAGAGTCTTGGAAACCTGCAGCGATAACTGCACGGCAAGATTGGTAAGTACTACGTACTGGTGTACACAACGTCCAGAAATCGTAGTTAAACTTGGTACCAAGCTGACTTTCGATTTGCTTCCAAATCTGTTCAATCTTCTGCTGCATTTCTGGAGGCATCGGCAGATTAGTATCTGGCGCAAGCCCACCCATAACATACTCAAACTGAATCACACCTGGCAGTTGCTGCTTCAATTTTTCGATGGTTGGTTTGTAGCCCCAACACCAGCTGCACATTGGATCATGTACGTAGTAAAGCTTCAAGTTCATTCCACTAACCTAAAAAAGAAAAAGGAGCCAATGCGGCTCCTTTGTATTCTATCGCCAAATGTGAGTATTTACGAATTACTCAGCGTCACCTTCAACGCGTGCCGCAGCTTCTTTGATAAGAGGCTGAAGTTCACCTTTTTGGAACATTTCCAAAATGATGTCACAACCACCGATCAGCTCACCTTCAACCCACAGTTGTGGGAATGTAGGCCATTGAGCGTATTTTGGTAGCTCAGCGCGGATATCTGGGTTTTGTAGAATGTCTACGTAAGCGAACTTCTCACCACATGCCATTAGAGCTTGTGCTGCTTGAGAAGAGAAACCACAGCTAGGTAGTTTCGGTGATCCTTTCATGTACAGCAGGATTGCGTTTTCAGAGATCTGCTGTTTGATTTTATCGATAGTTTCCATCGCTTCCTCATTCATGGACGTGAACTTTAATTATTGCCACATTCTACTCAATAAACACAGAATAAAAACCATATAATTAGTAAGTCTTTGCCCCTTTCCTCTTAAAATATTTTCATATCGGGGTTTTAATAAAGTAAAAACTTGCTAAAATACTTTTCAAGTCAGTCGTAACGACTACATATAAATAAAAACACTGGAAGCAATCGAAAGGTAACCCTTTCATATCTATGGAGAATCGAGCAATGGCATTTGAACTACCAGCTCTTCCTTACGCGAAAGACGCACTAGAACCACACATCTCTGCAGAGACTCTAGATTTCCACCACGGTAAGCACCACAACACTTACGTTGTTAAGCTAAACGGTCTTATCCCTGGTACTGAGTTCGAAGGCAAGACACTAGAAGAGATCATCAAGACTTCTACTGGTGGCATATTTAACAACGCAGCACAGATCTGGAACCACACGTTCTACTGGCACTGCCTAGCGCCAAACGCGGGCGGCGAGCCAACTGGTGCAGTTGCTGATGCAATCAACGCTGCATTCGGTTCTTTCGAAGAATTCAAAGCGAAGTTCACTGACGCAGCAATCAACAACTTTGGTTCTTCATGGACTTGGTTAGTTAAGAAAGCTGACGGTTCTCTAGAAATCGTTAACACTTCTAACGCTGCTACACCTCTAACAGAAGAAGGTACGACTCCACTTCTAACTGTTGACCTGTGGGAACACGCGTACTACATCGATTACCGCAACGTACGTCCTGATTACATGAACGGCTTCTGGGCGCTTGTAAACTGGGATTTCGTAGCTGAGAACCTAGCGAAGTAATTAACTTCCCCCTAAGTTCAATTTAGTCATATTCAAAAAGCTCGCATTGTTGCGGGCTTTTTTATTACATCTCTAACCGATTTCTTCAATTAATCCCCTCTTTTTCCTAAAGTTCTTCTCTCCGTTGCCGCTAAAAGTGCATCAAGCGAGGAACATCATGCAAATCCATACTTTAGACAAAGCAGCAATCATCAACGAACTTCAGTTCGGTAATGGTATTAACCATGCCGTACACGAAGGTCGTCGCGCTGATTTCTCGTTGATTCTGTCTATGTTTTCTAACGATGTCCGCGATGTGGTTCCGGTTGAAGAAGTCCAAGAAGTGATCACCAGTGATGACATTCTTCGTCAACAATTCGGTTTATCTCAACCTCAATCTCTACGTTCTGATAGCAGTAGCTATGAACTCGCAGCAGAACAAGCGAAACAGTTTCATAATGCTGGCTTGCCTTCGGCAAAACTGAGCCACTACCTAAAGCCTGATGCACTCACTTACCTTCCTGAAGACACATTTAATCTACCAGAAGAGGTTTATCACAACCTTTCAGGTCACGAGCGCCGCAGCTTAGGTGAGCGCAACAAAACCCTTATTCCCGATGCAGGTTTGTACAATCAACTAGTGACGGCTCAACGTCATTACCAAATCCAAACTCAAGCATAACGTTTCACTTTTCCGCCAAGCGCTTACATTCCAAGCACGTCAGAAATGTGACGCCTTACAAATTCCTAAACAATAATTGTCGCGCAAAAGCGTTAGTTTGAGCCTTTTCACACTGAGCTCAAATAAATTCATCCATGCTGATAGCACAAACCACTGATGTATTGTTTAACACAAGAAATTACAGTGAAGGTGCTATGGATATTAAAGACTCAATCATTCTCGTCACATCTGCAGGCTCTGTATTGGGCAGAACTTGCTCCAACCACTTTGCCCATCTTGGGGCAACGTTGGTACTTTGTGATCAGAACCCTAGTGCCTTGAAGGCAAGCTACGAGCAAATCAGTGCGTTTTCCGACAGGGTATATGCGATGAATGTGTGCAATGACAACACGACATCCATCAACTTATTGTTCGACCAAATAGAGTCGCAATTAGGTGCGACTCCCGATGTAATCGTAAACTGCTGGACCAGCTCACCAATGCCAAGCTTAATGGCTCCAGAGCCAATGAGTACCTATATTGACCACCTTTCTTCTGCGGCTCGCTTTCTCTATACCTATGGGCAAGTCAGTGCTGAACGATTTCGTTCGAGAGAGAAGAAAGGCGTGATCGTTAACGTTATCTCACATGACAACCATGAAGATCTCACTGGAGTAGAGAGCATGGCAGCACTGGTGTCGGGTTTTACTCACAGCTGGGCAAAAGAGCTGACCCCTTTCAATATTCGTGTGGGTGGCGTCATCCCATCCGTAAACCATACCAGCGAAGATCTAGACGAGCGACATTGGGCTCAGATCCAAGATGAGTTGGTAAGAAATACCGCCTACATTGTCGCAAATGAGTACTTTAGCGGACGCGTCGTCACGACCGAAGTCTAAGTAAACCTTCCTACCTAAATCCGCCACCTAACAGAGCCGTTGGTAATGTAAAGAACAAAAAAAAAAGCCCCAGTCTTTCGACTGGGGCTTTGAGTTTTCCCGATTGTAAGTTTCGTGCTAGCGAAAACCTACTTCATAACTAACGTCGTACTTATGCGTTAGCTTTTTCTTTCTTAGCTTTTGGTGCTGCTTCTTTCGCTACTTGGTCTGCTTTCTTCTTGATAACAGTTGTACCTTCGAAAGTTTCGCCTTCAACGAATGCTTTACCGTAGTAAGAAGCCATTAGAACTTCTTTTAGCTCAGTGATTAGAGGGTAACGAGGGTTAGCACCTGTACACTGGTCATCGAACGCTTCAACAGCTAGTTCGTCTAGTTTCGCTACGAAGTCAGCTTCAGAAACACCTGCAGCTTGGATAGACATTGGGATGTCTAGGTCGCCTTTCAGCTCGTCCAACCATGCTAGTAGACGTTCAATCTTCTGAGCAGTACGGTCACCTTCTTGGCTTAGGCCTAGGTGGTCAGCAACTTCAGCGTAACGACGACGTGCTTGTGGACGGTCGTATTGAGAGAACGCAGTTTGTTTAGTTGGGTTGTCGTTCGCGTTGTAACGTACAACGTTCGAGATTAGTAGTGCGTTCGCTAGACCGTGAGGTAGGTGGAACTCAGCACCAATCTTGTGCGCCATAGAGTGACAAACACCTAGGAATGCGTTCGCAAATGCGATACCAGCGATCGTTGCCGCGTTGTGTACTTTCTCACGAGCGATTGGGTCGTTTGCACCGTTCGCGTAGCTTGAAGGTAGGTACTCTTTAAGCATCTTAAGTGCTTGTAGAGCTTGACCATCTGAGTACTCGTTCGCAAGAACAGATACGTAAGCTTCTAGAGCGTGAGTTACTGCATCGTAACCACCGAATGCTGTTAGAGACTTAGGCATGTTCATTACTAGGTTAGCATCAACGATAGCCATGTTTGGCGTGATTTCGTAGTCAGCTAGTGGGTACTTAGCACCAGTCTTGTCGTCTGTAACAACAGCGAATGGAGTAACTTCTGAACCAGTACCTGAAGTTGTAGTGATACATACAAGCTCAGCTTTCTTACCCATTTTAGGGAACTTGTAGATACGTTTACGGATGTCCATAAAGCGCATTGCTAGTTCAGCGAAGTGAGTTTCTGGGTGCTCGTACATTACCCACATGATCTTCGCAGCATCCATTGGTGAACCACCACCTAGAGCTAGGATTACGTCAGGTTGGAAGCTCTTCATTGCTTCTGCACCTTTCTCAACAACAGATAGTGTTGGATCCGCTTCTACGTCGAAGAATGTTTGAACTTCGATGCCTTGCTCTTTAAGCAGTTTAACTACTTCATCAGCGTAACCGTTGTTGAATAGGAAACGGTCAGTTACTAGGAATGCGCGTTTCTTACCTTCTAGGTCGCTCATTGCGATTGGAAGGCTACCACGACGGAAGTAGATAGACTTAGGTAGTTTGTGCCACAACATGTTTTCAGCTCGCTTAGCTACAGTTTTCTTGTTGATAAGGTGCTTAGGACCTACGTTCTCAGAGATAGAGTTACCACCCCAAGAACCACAACCTAGAGTTAGAGAAGGTGCTACGTTGAAGTTGTAAAGGTCACCGATACCACCGTGAGTAGTCGGGATGTTTACAAGGATACGTGCAGTCTTCATCTTGTCACCGAAGTAACGGATGCGGTCTGCGTTTACGTCTTGGTTAGTGTAAAGACCAGATGTGTGACCGATACCACCGATTTCAACCATTGTTACCGCTTGAGCAACTGCATCTTCGAAGTTGTCAGCACGGAATAGACCTAGAGTTGGAGATAGTTTCTCGTGAGCGAACTCATCATCGTAAGAAACTTTACCTAGACCTTCACCTACAAGAACTTTTGTGTCAGCAGGAACTTTAACGCCGGCCATTTCAGCGATTGCTGGAGCAGGTTGACCTACGATTTTCGCGTTTAGTGCGCCGTCGATAAGAAGTACTTTACGTACTTTATCAGCGTCAGCTTTAGATAGAACGTGAGCTTTATGAGAAGCGAAACGCTCTTTCACTTCGTCGTAAACTTCGCTAACTACGATTGCAGCTTGCTCAGAAGCACATACTACGCCGTTATCGAAAGTTTTAGACATTAGGATAGAAGCAACAGCACGTTTGATGTCAGCTGTTTCATCGATAACTACAGGAACGTTACCTGCACCTACACCGATAGCTGGCTTACCAGAAGAGTAAGCTGCTTTAACCATGCCTGGACCACCAGTTGCAAGGATAAGAGCGATACCGTCGTGCTTCATAAGAGCGTTAGAAAGCTCTACAGATGGTTGGTCGATCCAACCGATGATGTCTTTTGGTGCACCAGCTGCTACTGCTGCATCTAGAACTAGTTTCGCCGCATCGTTAGTTGAGTTCTTCGCACGTGGGTGTGGCGAGAAGATGATGCCGTTACGAGTTTTTAGAGAGATTAGAGATTTGAAGATAGCAGTAGAAGTCGGGTTAGTCGTTGGAACGATACCACAGATGATACCTACAGGCTCAGCGATAGTCATTGTGCCTAGGTTGTCATCTTCTTCTAAGATGCCACATGTTTTTTCGTCTTTGTATTTGTTGTAGATAAATTCTGAAGCGAAGTGGTTTTTGATTACCTTATCTTCAACAATACCCATTCCAGATTCAGCAACTGCTTGTTGTGCTAGTGGGATACGAGCATGGTTAGCTGCAAGAGAAGCTGCGCGGAAGATTGCATCTACTTTCTCTTGAGAAAATGTTGCGAACTCTTCTTGTGCTGCTTTAACGCGTGCTACTAGAGCATCTAGTTCAGCTAAGTTAGTTACAGGCATGGTGGATCTCCTAAAATAATAAATATTAAAAACTTTTTAGTAAGGTTATTGTCTTTCGTTTTTACTGTTTATCAGCGACTTAACTAACAACCATCTTAGTAAATTGCTTTCAGGGCTGAGTATAATATTTCAGAGTGTGAAAAAAATTGACTTGGATCAGTTCTCACAACTGAAATACCCCCAAAGTAGTGGTTTACCACAACAAAACAACATAAATCATTGATAAATAAATAAATTAAACTTCATTTTTTATTGGACAAAAAAGAAGCAAACGAACTAAAAACTAAAAGAAATAACAACAATCTGTAAAAAAGTTTCATTTTTAGCCAACAAAATTACATGTGGACCCTAATTTTTGTGCTACTGAGAGTATATCGAATACGTCTTATCTCTCTACAAACCACCTTTCTTTTTGTGAAAAATGTGCGAATGTTAACGTTTGTGTAAATCAGTATGCTCTCTCATCAATTTTCTACGTAACAATTCGTTTCCAGATTGAATACATTTTCTTCAATAATTAGTTTTTCTCACAAATACTAGCCCAAATACGTTAGTTTTTTTCATTTCTTCCTACCGCACTTTTGCCTTACATTACCGCCTAAAACTACCCCCTCTCTTTTTCACTATTGTGAACGTTTACGAGTAAGCAACATGCAGACTTTAGAGTTAGCTATTTTCCTACAGTTTTTCTTAGGTTTGGTCGCAGCAGTGAACCCTGTTGGTATCATGCCTGTGTTCGTATCACTAACCGGTCATATGACACCAGAAGAGAAAAATAAGACCGCCACGACAGCCAACGTTGCCGTTGCGATTATTTTGATCATTTCTCTTTTTGCTGGTCAGTTGTTGTTGGATATGTTCAGTATTTCTCTGGACTCTTTCCGTGTTGCGGGCGGTTTACTACTTCTGAGTATCGCGTTCTCGATGATGAGCGGTAAACTGGGTGAAGATAAGCAAAATAAACAAGAGAAGTCGGAATACGTAAGCCGCGAACAAATCGGTGTAGTACCGCTAGCGATGCCTTTGATGGCAGGTCCAGGTGCAATCAGCTCAACCATTGTTTATGGCGCACGTTACCCAAGTGCACTCGACACGGTTGGTATTAGCGTTACGATCATGCTGTTTTGTTTTTGCTCTTGGTTGTTGTTCCGCTCTGCGCCTTTGATCGTTCGTTTCCTTGGTCAAACAGGCATCAACGTGATTACCCGTATTATGGGTCTAATCTTGGGCGCTCTTGGTATTGAGTTTATTGCTAACGGTTTAAGAAACCTATTCCCTGGTTTAGCCTAAATTTCATAACTTCTGGTATGATGTTGCAATCCGTTTCATTTTAACGCTGACAGTGCAACATCATGCCTCGCAAGTCTTTCAAGCATCATTTATACGTCATTATTTTCGGTACTCATACACGTGCTGGGCGTGCCTTCGATATCGCACTGATTATTGCGATCATTACTTCTCTCGTGGTTTTGATTCTAGAATCACTGCCATCGGTAATGACTGAATGGTCGCGAGAACTGCGTTACATCGAATACACCTTCACAGCCCTATTCACTATTGAGTATTTATTAAGACTGTACTGCTCTCCAAAACCTAAGTCTTATGCCACCAGCTTTTATGGTGTAGTTGATCTGTTAGCGATTCTGCCAACCTATTTAGCGATCTTCTTCCCTGGTGCTTCGTTTATGGGTGTAGTGCGATTACTACGTGTCATGCGTATCTTCCGCATCTTGAAATTGGTGCGCTACCTACAAGATTCCAACATATTGCTACGCTCTCTATTGATGGCGCGTCGTAAGATTCTTATCTTCTTTAGCACCGTAGGTATTCTGGTCACCATTTTCGGCGCACTGATTTTCGTTATTGAAGGTCCGCACAACGGCTTTACGAGTATTCCTAAAAGCATCTACTGGGCGATCGTAACGATTACCACTGTTGGGTATGGCGACATGGTGCCGCAAACTCACCTTGGGAAAGCCATCGCATCATTAACTATGCTGCTCGGTTATTCGATACTTGCGGTCCCAACCGGCATTATCACTGCAGAACTCAGTAATGAGATGAATGCGCACAAACAATTAGTAAAGTGCCCAAATTGTAATCGCTCTGGTCATGATTCAGATGCGATGCACTGTAAGCATTGTGGCAGTGAACTAGCAGATCCTGATAATCGCGTCGTGAGTGCGGACGAGGACGAATAGAACAGGAATCGGCTTTCGATGCCTAAAGTGGAGCGCTCCCGAATCTCAGGGCGTAATGCCTCCAACAAGAGATTCCCGACTGCGCTCCTTCGTCGCTTTCGGGAATGACGCGGCGTTAGTTTGGAGAACAATATCTCTCACTCTAAAGAACGAGGGCGCCAGCCCCTCTATTTGTCCCTCTTAATAAAGAACTTTCGCAAAGTACAGCCCGTTTCGTACTCCAGACTTACGATCAAAAAAGCCGATGAATTCACATCGGCTTTTATATAGCTTTTAGCTCTCAAGAAACGCAGTGTTCGTTCTTTTAAGCTTTCTCAGCAAGAATGATGCGTAGAGTACGGCGTAATGGCTCTGCTGCACCCCATAATAGCTGGTCACCGACAGTGAACGCATTTAGGAAATCATCGCCCATTGCCATTTTACGTAGACGACCAACAGGGATTGACAAGGTACCTGTTACTTTCGCAGGCGTAAGTTCTTGAGCCGTGATGTCGCGGTCATTCGGAATCACTTTTACCCAGTCGTTGTGCGTTGCGATGATTTCTTCGATTTCATCCATTGGCACATTTTGCTTAAGCTTGATAGTCAGTGCTTGAGAGTGACTACGCATTGCACCGATACGAACACACGTACCATCAATTGGCACTGGTGCATCTTGGAAACCAAGGATCTTGTTCGCTTCTACACCCGCTTTCCACTCTTCTTTACTTTGACCGTTGTCGCGCTTGACGTCGATCCAAGGAATCAAAGAGCCGGCTAGTGGCACACCAAACTTATCGGTTGGGAATGAAGAACTGCGCATGGTGTCGGCAACTTTTTTATCGATATCGAGAATTGAACTCGCTGGATTTGCTAGTTCAGAGCTTACTGAGTCGTTGATTACGCCCATCTGAGAAATCAGCTCACGCATGTTTTGCGCGCCTGCACCAGATGCCGCCTGGTACGTCATCGCACTCGTCCACTCGACAAGACCTTTCTCAAACAGACCGCCAAGACCCATAAGCATCAAGCTAACGGTACAGTTACCACCAACAAACGTGTTTGTACCACCGTGAATGCCTTGTTGAATTTGTTTCAGGTTAACAGGGTCCAGCGTAATGATAGAGTCGTCGACCATACGAAGTGTCGAAGCAGCATCGATCCAATAACCTTTCCAGCCAGCTTGACGAAGCGCTGGATAAACTTTCTCTGTATAACCACCACCTTGACACGTAATCACTGCATCAAGTTGTTTTAAACTGTCAATATCGAACGCATCTTGAAGTAAACCAGCTTCTTTACCTAAGTTTGGAGCTGGGATACCTATTTGAGACGTACTGTAGAAAACTGGCTCGATCAAATCGAAATCTTTCTCTTCAACCATACGTTGCATTAGGACTGAACCCACCATGCCGCGCCAACCAACTAAACCTACTCTCATCGCACTAACTCTCCATGTATATTTTTGAAACTTTCTCCATAGTTCAATTTTCGACACAAAATCTCAAGCCCTAATTTGCAAATAAACACAACTTTTTTAACGTTTACCGCGAATTTTTATAATCCAAGGTATTTTCTTCTCTTTTCTTATCGGTTCAGCACTAAAACCTACCGAGAAAACTGCCAACACTGTGCTACATGGTCTTACCACTCCGTGAGAAAACAACATTTGCAGCACATATTTTTTACATCACAAAACATTTCAAACTATTAAACTTAAAGTTTTTTAGTTATTAATTTTACAAGCAAACGTTTTATCGGATGAAAGTCAAGATAAAGCACCAAATGTTCGAAATATAATTTTTGTTAATGTATGTTATGCGCGATTAAAACAGGGAGCGGCCTTCCTCTATTGCTCCATGAACGACAGAGGCACATATGAAGCAAGTTACAACACGTCTTCCTAGTCTGATACAGGTATTTATCTCACTAGGTTTGTTTCTTCTTTTGGCATTTTCATTTACTGCCAAATTAGACCTTCCAATCCAGCTTGCGCTGTACATTGGTTGGTTCATTATCATGTTATTGGGTCTAAGATTAGGTCACCAATACAAAGACCTTGAAAAAGCAGCACTAAACGGGATTTCTAATGGTTTAGGTGCCGTGCTGATCCTTCTTGCTGTAGGTGCCTTAGTCGGTACTTGGATCTCTGGTGGTATCGTACCAACCATCATCTACTACGGCTTAAAAGCCATTCACCCTTCTATCTTTTTGTTAGCGACAATGATCATCTGTTCTTTGACTGCGTTAGCAACAGGCACTTCTTGGGGTGCGGCAGGTACTGCTGGTATTGCCATGATGGGAATTGGTCAAGGTCTTGGGGTTCCAGCACCAATTACAGCTGGCGCGGTTTTATCAGGTTGTTACTTTGGCGACAAAATGTCTCCACTTTCTGATTCCGTGATTCTTGCTTCTTCAATGTCAAACGTAGAAGTCGTAGAGCACATCAAAGGGATGCTGCCTATTGCCCTGATCAGTTACATCATTACGGGTATTATGTTTACTGCATTTGGCTTCCACTTCGCAGGTAAAGTGGATATGAGCCAAGTGGACTCAGTAATTCAGGCTATGGAACAACAATTTTTCATTACGCCTTATTCTTTTGTTCCAGTCATTATCGTATTGGCTCTACTCGCTATGCGCATGCCTTCTTTCCCTGTGATCAGCTTCGGTTCACTACTAGGTATTATCTGGGCAGTAATGATTCAGGATGTAGACTTCCTAACGGCATTCAATACCGCTTGGGCACCATTTGCAATTTCTTCAGGTGTGGACTTCATTGACTCGATTCTAAACCGAGGCGGTATGTCTTCTATGCTAGGTTCTGTTGCAGTTATCGTATTTGGTCTTGGTTTTGGTGGCTTGCTAGATAAGGTGGGCGTGCTTGAGACAATTGCGAAACTGTTCGAGCGACGTGTTCAAAGTGCGGGTTCTCTGGCCACAAGCACCATTGGTACAGCTTTCATGGGTAACGTATTCGGCTCGGCGATGTACGTATCACTGATTCTGACACCAAAAATCTGTGCGAAAAACTACGATCGCCTTGGCTACAAACGTAAAAACCTATCTCGTAACGCCGAGTTCGGTGGTACGTTAACGTCAGGTATGGTGCCTTGGAGTGATAACGGCATCTACATGGCGAGTATTCTGGGTGTGGCAACATTGTCTTACGCGCCATTCATGTGGTTGAGCTTCGTGTGTATTATCGTCACTATCTTCACGTCGTACATGGGTTGGTTTGTCGATAAATGCGAACCAACAGCACCAGCAACAGAAGAACAAGCAGAAGGTGAACTAAAGCAGCAAACGGCTTAAATAGTTCTAACTTTCAATAGAATAGAAAAAGGACCGACGATTCGGTCCTTTTTTATGTTTGTCGTTTGGCTAAGCTCCGGCTAATCAGGCAGATTTGGTACCTGCTCTTACCGCTGAACGTTTACCTAAGGCATAGCCCAAAACAAGAGGAGCAAAGAAGATCACTAGGATGAACAAAATGAAGTAGATGATGGTGCTCTTCACCAGTTCGATCAGTTTATCCATTGCAAGGTTCACAACCTCTTGCGAAACGTGGTCGAGGTCTTGCGCAAACTTCTCTCTTTCGTTTGTAATAATTTGAGCAATCTCTTGGCGTTCTCTCGCCACCATTTTTTCTAGTGCTTGTCGCTCTTCACTCAACTGAACCAAGCGCTCTTCTGTTTTCTGGTCGATATCTTCAACAAGTGGCTGCAACTGCACTGCCATTTGCTGTGCCAAGTTACGCATATACTCTGGGTTATTATCGATAAAGTCTTTCAACGACTCAGAAGTAACCTTCAAGCTGTTTAGCGCTGCATTTACTTGTTCGATACTTGCTGAGCTATTGAGTGCGAGCAACTGCGCTTTCCACGTCATGATTTTTGGTGTTTGTTCAGACACTAAGCTCAAACGATCAGACACATCACCGATAGCCTCAGGCATCGTACCCAATGTCGTTACAGCTTCTTCCTCACTGATCTGATTCGCTTGTAACCAAGCTCGATAAGCTGGTGTACGGATCATACTCAAATCCGCGAATGGGTATTTCTCAACAAAGTCAGCCACAAACACTTTGGTTTTCGAGTACACGTCTTTTTTCAACAAAGATTGTGCAAGCTTATCGACTTCCTTGGCTAAGTGAGCAGACACTTGTTGTGCTTCCCCGGTAGTGAATAGATCTTTCCCTGCACCGACACTGAAGAACTGGTCCATTTGGTGAGTAAATACCCACGTGTCAATCAGAGCCGCCATTGGCGAGACTTGGTAAGCGGCAGCTTGAAGCCCTTCTTCCGCATTGATTTTCCAAAGTAAAATATAAGATTGGTTTATTTTATCGTTAGGCTCGTAGTTGTCTTGGAGCACATCGGCAGCTTGCTCTACTTGAGCAAAGAACTGCTGAGCGTATTCACGCGTCATAATGCGCATGTTTAGCTCTTGTTTGGTGAGCGGTACAGTTTGACTATCGATTTTTACTTCTAAGAGAGAGCATCCCGAAAGGCTTAAAACCAGACAGGCTATCAACCAAGAAGACAGTCGGCGGATGAACATGAAATTACCTATGATCAAATGGTGTAGGACAGGAACAGTGACGAACCAAAGCATAAGGTTCGCAAGCGCCCCTTAATACCTGAATCTCTACTATTTTAAGTCAGAGGAATATCAATCTGTTAGCACTTCTCGAATGTTTTCACTATTAAGAACTGCCTCAGCAAAAAGTGTCGTTTTCTGCAGGGTATCTTCCAACATATCCAGCTTGCCTGTAACGACTTCCTGACCTTGTTTAATTAAAGATTCGATATCCCCAGATATATAGTGTAGAGGCATCGCCCCAATGCTGCCTGACACTCCCTTCAAGCTATGGGCGATACGCTGAGCGTGTTCTTCATCCTTACCCTCAGCTATCAATGTTCTTAGCTTCGTACCATCTTCAGAATGATCTTGTATGAAAACCTCTAACAACATACGCACAGACTCTTCATCACCAGAGAGCGAATCAAGCATTTTCTCTATATCGATATAAGGCTCATCCGTCTCCACGCTCACACTCGCGGCTAAAGAAGATGCATCGTCATTCTCTTCTTCTAGAGGTGTGGTTGGTTTTACCACATCCACAGGCATGCGCTCCTCACCACTTGGCTCGGTAACTTGCTTCTCTGTCGGCAAAATCACTTCAGGTGGGTTCGGCTTCATTGGTGTATCCGTTTTTTCACAAGGTTGAATTGGGGCATCTAAGACTGGAGTTTCCTTGTAGAACAAAGCCCAAGAAACCACCGCGAGTAAGGAACCACTTACTAACACTAAAAAGGAGATGTAAAACACCAGCTTTTGTTCAAGAGAGCTAATGACAGAGGCAAACTGATTAGAAAATTCAGGGTTAAGCAATTGGTTAGCGAGGTGGCTGCCTTGAGCATGAGCGGCAAGCACATTTGACGTTTGAGCCAATCGACGTTGGAACGCCCCTTGCTCTTTTTGCTCTAGCTTTTGTGACTCGGTAAAAAGAGAATCAAGCTCTTGGTAAGTATCTGAGCTTGTCGCTGCATCACTAAACATGGCTTCTAAGACCAAAGCACCTAAGCGATAGTACATGGTTCTCAGTTGCTCAGAGTTACTGGCTGACTCTCGGCTATTATGGAGTTGGTCAGCCAGCGCGACTAGCTCACTATCGCTACCGATAAATGTTCTCGCGCCTTCAAGAAAGCGATCAGTTGAATAAAGCAGTTGCGTTAAGTCTGGACCACCCCAGCGGTCAGAGTACTCGCTCTGCAATTGCAAACGAACTGCATAAACAAGCTGAAGTTTGAGAGAGACTTGGTCAACGTGCTGAGCACGATAAGGCAGCTCAAAGTTAAAGATATGACGCACTTCATCAACCTTGCTGCTGAGTTCATCAACGGTTGAAATCGTACGTATGGTTTGTTGAGCTTGCAGCCAAATACCCACAGCAAAGGCACACCATACCGCAAACAAAAACCAGATTGCTTGTTTTATTCCCTCTTTGAATTGCAGCAACGCCCATTCCTCAATTATCTCTATTAATAACAAGCATATACCATGAAATGCGCTTTTAGTGTGCACACTTCACATAAAAAAAGAGAGCACAATGCTCTCTTCTTTCAATTAATTACGGCTCAACTGATCTTTCAAGTTTGGCGGTGTGCCTTTAATCGTAAGCGTGTCTGTCTCTGGATCGTAGAAAATACGCTCACCCAGCAACAGGCTATCAAAGCTAATATTTAAGCCGCCACCAGCACCAACGTACTTAGTCAGTTTACGCACTGTAGAACGGTCGCCTGGGAATGACTCTTCCAACTCGTAACCTTGCTCTTTGGTGAAATCCATAAAGCTAGTACCATCTTGGCTAGGAGGAAGCTCACCAGACAGTTCAGAGATTTGCACCTCGTCGCCTGATTTAATTTGCTCGTTACAGTAATTGTAAACCTGCTTTTTGTATTCGTTCGCTTCTTGCTTTTCTAACTTAGAATCGGCACAGAAATCTTCCACCGCCTGCATCAGCACTTGGTTTTGCTGTTTAGTGTCTAAACCAACATCCGCTTGCAAGAAATCCAAGAAGAAGTCTGCCACTTTACGACCTACGCGACCTTTGATGTAAGAAAGGTAACGGTTTGAATCACGATCAGTGTCATAACTCGATAGATCGATGCGTGCCGCGATGTCCATCTTAGTGATGTCTAAATAATCCGTAGCATCGATATCTAAGCCTTCTGTCACTTTTAGGCTTTGGTTCATTGGTAAGATACCAATAAATAAATAATCCGTAGCCAAGCTCTGATACTCAGCAAAGACTAAGATACCTTCGTCAGCAAATGGGTACTTGATCAACTCTTCTTTCAAGCGATTTGCACTAATTTGTGAGAAATCATAAAAATCTCTCTCTCCTTTGCGCATTTCTTGAAGCCAAAACTGAAATTCGCTGTCTGATTGGAAAGAGCCGAAGCCTTTTCCTGCTTTAGAATGGAATACGCGATGCAGTTCCGCGACAAGGTTTTCTGTTGAGGTATCGTTTTCTAACGACGCCGGGCGAAGTTTAACAACCAGTTCGTCCTGATCGTTTTTGCACAATTGATGCAGAATAACGTTTGAAAGATGAAGGCTCATAGTGATTTTATCTTGCTACAAGGTTTAAGTTGTTAGGCATTGTAGGTTATCATAAGCCGCTTTTACTATCATTATTAGAGTCTTTATGCCGATTACATCTAAATATACTGACGAACAAGTAGAGAAAATTCTTGCTGAAGTGGGTGCTGTTCTTGAAAAACACGCTGCTTCTCCTGAGTTGACGCTAATGATTGCCGGAAATATCGCAACCAATGTCTTAAATCAACAAGTTGCTGCTTCACAACGCAAAGTTATTGCTGAAAAATTTGCTCAGGCACTGATGTCTTCTCTTGAAGCGCCAAAATCACACTAAAAACGGATAATAGAACAAGTACATGGTAGACAGCGGAAACTCATACGGCGAACGCGTATCCCGACTAGTAGGTTGGGGGCATTGGTTTGCATTCTTCAACATCGTCGCTTCGATGTTGATAGGTACACGCTATATCGTTCAATCGCCTTGGCCAGAAACCCTGATGGGTCAATTCTATTTGGCGGTTTCGTGGGTGGGGCATTTTGGCTTTCTTGTTTTTGCTCTGTACTTATTGGTTCTATTTCCGCTGACGTTTGTCCTGCCATCTAGGAAACTCTTCCGTTTGGTGGCAGTGATATTTGCTACGGTTGGTCAAACCGTGCTGCTGATTGATACTCAAGCGTATCAATCAATTAATCTGCACCTAAACCCTGTGGTTTGGGAGTTGTTGTTTAGCGAAGACAAAAGCGCACTCAGCTCAGATCTCCAACATTTATTTGTTGTGATGCCGCTGATCTTCCTTGTTCAACTCGCTTTATCTGAATGGGTATGGCGTAAACAGCGCAAACTTTCTCATAAACACGTTGGTCGACCATTGGCCGCCGTGTTCTTCTTAAGCTTCATCGCAAGCCATTTGGTTTACATCTGGGCTGATGCTTACTTTTACAATCCTATTACCAGCCAACGCTCTAACTTCCCACTGTCATACCCTATGACAGCGAAGAGCTTTATGGAAAAACACGGTCTTCTTGACCGCGAAGAGTACCTAAAACGCTTAGCTGAGAACCAAGGTAATATTGATTTAGTAAGCTACCCACTAGAGAAGCTAGAATTCAATCGTCGTGTTAACAAGTTAAACGTGCTGATGATCAGCGTGAACAACTTACGTGCCGACGCATTGAACCAAGACGAAATGCCGAGCTTGTACCAGTTCGCACAAGACAATCAAAACTTTGTTAATCATTACAGTTCGAGCAATGATACATACGGTGCATTTGGTCTGTTCTATGGTTTACCGAGTAGCTACGCAAGTAGCATCAAAGCTCAAGGTAGCGCACCAGTTATGCTAGATGTACTGAAAGATCAGGGCTATAGCTTTGGTTTATTCAGTGGCAATGGCTTTGAAGAAGACTTGTATTCTGAAGTTATCTTCCGCGGCTTAAACTTGGCAAACTCACTCGATGGAAGCCAAGCTCATACCGATCCACAATCTATTTCTGCGTGGAACACATGGCTAACAGAGCAAGCCCAGCAGCCTTGGTTTAGCTTCATTGAAGTGACAACCGTTGATAACTTCGAATCAGAAACGATGGCAGCGAATGAAGAGCTCCCTGCTAGCGAGCGATTCAAGCAAGCTTACGAGCAAGCGGTAAAATCGGCTGATAAAACAGTTGCGAAGATCATCGCAGACCTAGAAGAAAAGCAACTGCTTGCAAACACGATTGTGGTTATTACCTCAAACCATGGTAGCGAGTTCAACGAAACCAATACCAACAGTTGGGGCGCAAACAGCAACTACAGCAAATATCAACTGCAAGTGCCTATGGTTATCCATTGGCCAGGTATGCTACCAGCGGAATTTACCCACAGTACAAGCCACTTAGACTTGTCAGTGACACTGTTGCAAGACATGCTGGGCGTATCTTCAAACCCATACGATTACAGCAGCGGGCGTAATTTGTTTGATGAAAGTCGCCGTCGTTGGATCTTAGCCGGCGATACACGTGAAATAGCACTGATCACCGGCTCTCAAACGACCGTTATCGATAAGTTTGGTAACTACAAGCTGTACGATGACAATTACAAGCGTTTACGCGAAACATCGCCTAAACTGCCTGTTCTAATGCAAGGTTTGACAGAGCTTCAACGCTTCTATTCTAAAAGCAATTAATTGAACAAAAGCTCTCCACCCGGAGAGCTTTTTTGATTCTTTTCTCCACAAACAACACAAAATCGTGCACTAAACGTCCAAACGATTCATTTTAGGGTTTACAAGATTTTCAAAGCCTTATATTATGCGCCTCAACAACGGAGAGATGGCTGAGTGGTTGAAAGCACCGGTCTTGAAAACCGGCATACGTTAATAGCGTATCTAGGGTTCAAATCCCTATCTCTCCGCCACATTTAGAAAGCCCGTTGAGAAATCAGCGGGCTTTCGTCGTTTTAGCGCTCGGAGAATTACGGGATTTCTAAATCCCTAGTTGAGCGCACCCCCCGGACTAGGCGTCCCCGCACTCAGCCACATTTAAAAAGCTCGTCGAGAAATCAACGAGCTTTTATCGTTTTAGCGCTCGGAGAATTACGGGGTTTCTAAATCCCTAGTTGAGTACAACCTCGATACGTAGCCACTCTTAGAAATGTTCGTTGCGATGCGAATCAAAAAGAGTGCCACTACTCCAAACATTTATCACTCCTCAACTGATAAGAAAAAAGCCCACAACCTGAAGTGTAGGTGTACCTTGAGAGTGACTTACATTTATTATTAGGCGAATTATAAGGTGTTTATAACTGTTGCTAAGGTTACAGCTAGCCTAATATTTATCTCGGCAAATGACAGGACTCTCTTTCTGGCATGTGCTAAATCCATCTATTTGTTGCTTAGACAACGTCAAAGGCTAGGAAAATAAAAAGGGAAAGGATTCCCATCTTAACATCCCAATCAAGTGTAAAACCCGTTAATTATTGATGTCGTCTTCATCGCATTCCCGCGACTTGGTTAACCCTTCTTGATTTTGCTTTTCATGCAAAGCTTCGATTAACTTTTTATCAACTTCTGCAAAATATAGGTCTTCGATTGCTTTCTCCCGCAAACGCAGCTTTTCCGTAAAATCCATACGCTGCCGCCTCTTTTTTGACAATACTCACCTTAAGTATAGGTCTTAGGCTTGCCACAATAAAAAAGGTGAGACATCAGTGCCTCACCTTTCACAATCATTGGTTCTACTATCGTGGTTTATATACGCTTTCTGCGGCATTGATAAGCTGCATGTGAATGGGTACTAAATCTGAGTGATTACTTCGATACCCACCACCAACAACAGCGGCAACAGGAACCCCTTTATCTTTCATCAACTGCATTATGAAACGGTCTCGTTCATATATCCCTTGCATGGATACGTCAAAATAACCAAGTTCATCGTCGGTATGTATATCTACACCCGCATCATAGATAACCATATCCGGGCGGTGCAGGTTGAGCGCCATTTCAACCACTTCTTTAAACGTCATTAAGAAAGTATCGTCACTGGTTCCTCGGCTCAACGGAACGTCGAGATCTGAATCCGGTTTCCTCGCGGGAAAGTTCTTATCACAATGGAAAGACAGGGTGATGATATCAAGCTCGTCCGCACATAAAGTTGCAGTACCATCACCGTGGTGCACATCGCTATCAATAATAAGCACTTTGTCTACGTGCTCTGTCTCCAGCATGTGTTTTGCCGCGATCACCAAATCATTGAATAGACAAAAACCACTTCCAAAATCTTTATGCGCATGATGGTAGCCACCGCTAAGGTGAATCGCGACACCGTGCTCTAATGCCTTTTCTGCAGTCAAAACGGTGCCCGCTGTCGACATAAGCGTCCGCGAGACTAAGGTCTCACTCCAAGGAAATCCTATTCGACGCATTTTAGCTGCCGGCATATCGCCACTAACAAGCAAGTCCACATACTCCCCACTATGAACCAGCTTGATCTCATCCACGTTAAGCGGTTGAGGTTGGGAAAATTCGATATGTTGTCCCCAATCTTGTTGAACCAACTTGTCCTTCACTGCTTGATAAAGGTATTGGTACTTCATAATTGGATAACGGTGACCTTCCGGCAGTTCCAGTTGTGAGTAGATGGGATGATAGATCAGTGGCAACATGAGACATTCTTTTCAACAATCATTGTGAAATAGTACCAACTCCAAGAGTTGATTAAAAAGGAAATTAATTGATAATGATTTTCAATATCAGTTAATTTCCTTTCATTATGAACAAAACGTTATATACGATCCTTGGCGCTTTCTTTGGCTCTTTTTGCGCGATATCGCTTTTCATGTCAATGATGGTTGGAGCTTGGTGGCTGGTTGATTTTATTGCTCTGAGCTAACACAATGATCTTACTTCTATATCACCTAATTGAATCACACAGATAGGCACACCCATGAGTCAGACAGTCTTTATCACCGGAGCAAATCGCGGCATAGGTTTGAGCCTAACAGCACTGTATTTACAACAAGGTGCTCACGTACATGCGACCAGTCGCAATCTAGCAGAAAGCAAAGATCTGCAAGCGTTAGCATCAAACTATGACACGTTAACTTTGCATGAGTTAGACGTCACAAATTACAATGATGTCACTGAGTTAGCTAACCAACTCCCTGCTATCGATCTGCTGATCAACAATGCTGGGTATTACGGACCGAAAGGTTATGGTTTTGGGAATACAGACGTTGATGAATGGCGTCAAGTATTCGAGATAAATACGATCGCGCCCTTAAAGCTTGTCGAGAGCTTCTATCCTGTAATGAAAAAAGGGACAACTAAGAAGATCGCATGTATCTCTTCTAAAGTTGGCAGCATGACAGAAAATACCTCTGGAGGAGGTTACATCTATCGCTCTTCTAAATCTGCACTAAACTCAGTAGTAAAAAGCTTAAGTAATGATTTAACAGGTGAAGGTTTTACCGTACTCGCCCTACACCCTGGCTGGGTACAAACAGCAATGGGCGGACCAAACGCCCTTATCGATACTCAAACCTCCGCAGTAGGTCTTGCAAAAGTAATAGAGCAAAGCTCGCAGGAAAACTCTGGTCAGTTCATCAACTACGACGGAACCATGCTTCCTTGGTAATCTTTCGCAATCAATAGCTTAAAGTTGGGTCACGACAATCTAATCGTGTCGTGATCTTTCTATCCCCCCCTTCTTTATCTCATCACTTTACTTGAATTTCACTCATTCCTATCCAGACTTAGTGAGGATATCGACCACTAAGGAGAGTAACCATGGCTGCAGATAAAGATCTGGTCAATTTCAGTGAAGATCATGAACTCAATTACTGCTTGAGAAGTGCAGGTAAACGTCAAACTCAAGCGAACCGAGACACGCTTGTCGACTTGGGACGACAAGTAAAACAAGATTTAGGAAAGCGTGTTTTAACGCAAGATGATGTGCGCGGTGCGATACAAAGTAATGGGGAGCTATTTGATTAGCAGCGATCCATAAATGATAAAAAGCGGCAATCCAGGTGCCGCTTCGCTTATTGATTATTTAGACACTTTCTGTTTAGTGGGTCTAAATCAAGAATCGGCAACAAAGTATACAAGCCAAGACCCTTATATTTGCAAAGAGTGCCCTTTGGGAGCGTATCTTTGACTCGCTTTTTTAGTCAAACAAATGGCTGCGTCAAACAACTTGGAAAGAGCTGGCTATTAAACTGCGTTGTTTTCCTTACTCTCGAATCAATGACAACGCTCTGAATCCTGCATCTTGAAGTCACTTGGGTATACGTTTGCCTGTACTCGACTTTGATGGGCTCTTTTTGGAATAGCTGCGCTTCTTGCGTTTAAATGCAGGACGCTCGACCTTAGGAAGGTGACGTAAAGAATCTGGAATAGGACCGGACTTCACCTCGCCCATCAAACCATCGATACGTTGCTCTAACGCCTGCATAAAAGGTTGATAAGCTTGATTTCGCTCTGCCATACCCTGCAATTGGTGTTCCCAATGTGCTGTCATATCGGGATAAGTCGAGTCCATCGGCAAAGCATGGATCAAACCACGACCTGCTGGTGAGCTTAAAATCGACTTTCCCTGACGCGTTAAAAGTTGGCGCTTAAACAAGGTGTCTAAAATTCCGGCTCTGGTCGCTTCTGTTCCCAAACCGTCTGTATCGCGTAAGATCTTCTTCAGTTCTTTGTCTGCTACGTAACGCGCAATCCCAGTCATCGCTTGCAGCAATGTCGCTTCAGTAAAATGCTTTGGAGGTTCTGTCTTACGGTCTTTAATTTCCCCTTCCCGACACGCCAGTACCGTACCTTCTTGTAATGGCGGTACAGCATCGATGCCCTCGTCCTCTTTGTCCGTTTTCCCCATGAGTGCTTTCCATCCCTGAGAAACCAACTGGCGACCTTTAGCGATAAACGTGCCACCAGCGATATCAAATACAAGCTTCGCTTCTGCGTAAACGGCAGCTGGATAGAATTGCATTAAATATTGACGTGCAATGAGTTGATACACCTTCATCTCATTACCTGACAACGCGTTCACATTTGCTTGTTTAGGCGTTGGGATGATTGCGTGGTGAGCATCAACTTTTTTGTCGTTCCACGCTTTGGACTTAATTGACAAATCCGCACCTTGCACCGCACTTTGTAGCTCTTTGGCATTGTTGGAGATAGCAGAGGTAACAGAACCCGCTTGTGCGTAATGCTCCATAGGCAAGTAACGACAATCCGAACGCGGGTAAGTGATCAACTTATGTTTTTCATAGAGAGCCTGACAGGTATCTAGTACTTGTTGTGCGCTCATCCCATAACGTTTAGCAGCATCGATTTGTAACGCAGATAGTGAATAGGGAAGCGGAGCCGATTGTTTGGTTTGCTTTTGTTCTGACTCGGTCACTTTGGCGGGCTGATTGGCAATGCGATTCGCCACGTTCTCTACGAGCTTTCTACTCAGAACACGCCCCTCTTCGTCTTGCCATGGTTTACACGCCTCACTAGGTTTCCAACGCGCACGTATATCAAACGAACCATTTTGATCTTGATATGGAATTAAAGCATGCAGCGTGAAGTAGTCTTTCGGCACAAAGTTCTCGATTTCTTCGTCACGACGCACCACCAGACCTAACACTGGAGTTTGCACCCGCCCTACTGACAAAACACCTTGATAGCCCGCTTTTTGGCCCAGCAAAGTGTAAGCACGCGACATGTTCATTCCGTAAAGCCAATCGGCTCGAGAACGCGCCAAAGCAGAAACAGAAAGAGGAATAAAGTCGCGGTTACTGCGCATCGAGCTTAAGGCTCGTTTTACTGCAGGCAAGTTCAAGTCCGAAATCAACAATCGTTGAGTGGCTTCTTTTTTGGTTTTGGAGAGTTTGCAATAGTCCAGAACCTCATCCACTAACAGTTGCCCTTCTCGATCAGGGTCTCCTGCATGAATGACCTCCGTAGCCTCTTTGAGAAGTTTACGGATCACTGTGAGTTGTTTACTGGCACTCTTCCTCGGTCTCAGTTGCCATTGCTGTGGAACAATCGGTAAATCAGCCAGATTCCATTTCTTATACCGTTCGTCATAAGCGTCAGGTTCTACTTGCTCTAACAGGTGACCAATACACCAAGTTACGACATCACCGTTTCCACAGCGGATAAAGCCTTGATCTTTCTTTTGAGGATTTGGCAACGCAGCCGCTATAGCGCGACCTAGACTTGGTTTTTCAGCAATAAACAGACGAGACATAAAGTTCAGAAAATCAAAACAATGAGGGGGACATTATCTAATGTCCCCCTAACAAATCAAGAAAAACTGTACAGATGAACAGTGATAAGGTCACGATTCTAGATTATTGAAACTCAACGAATTGAGACAGTTCACGCTCTGGCACTTTCATTGGCGTACAACCAGGGGTGCCTAAATACAGGAAACCTACGATTTGGTCTTTGCCTTCAAGACCAAACGCTTGATGTACTTCTGGATGGAACATCCACTTTCCTGAACGCCAAAAGCCTTGGAAACCTTGGGCAACCGCCGCCATTTGCATCGCTTGCACCGCACAACCTGCAGACAGATATTGTTCCAGTTCTGGGACTTTTTCGTGTTCTGTCACTTTAGCAATCACAGTGATAACCATAGGCGCGCGAAAAGGCGCGTTTTTCACTTTTTCTATCACCGCGTCTTCGCTGTTTTCAGCTTCTGCTGCTCTCACAAGGATATCTGACAACTTTTTAAGACCATCCCCTTGAGCAATAACAAAACGCCAAGGCGTCAATCCTGCGTGATCTGGCGCTCGCAGACCTGCACGAATGATATTTTCTAGAGCTTGCCCTTCTGGTGCAGGCTCAGACAACTTGGCAATAGAACGGCGGTTGAGCAAAAGATCGAGAGCTTCCATGAACAAGTCCTTATTAGGTGAGTTATTATTTTTACGCGTTCACTTTAGCATAATCCACTTTGGCAAATAACACTCTGTTTTATAGGGTTTAAAACCATAAAAAAAGCTGCGCACAAGGCGCAGCCACAAAAGGTTAAGAATGAAAAAGATCCGTCACAGATAACTACAGTTTTACAGCAAGTTTGACGCCTTGACGGATAGCGCGCACCGCATCAAGTTCTCCTGCATGATCTGCGCCGCCAATAATATGCAGTTTTTCACCAAGCTCGTGCCACTTGTCTTCAAATGGACGAACCGACTCTTGCCCGGCACAAATCACCACTTTATCTGCAGCTAACAATTGTTCTTTGCCATTCACATGAATGTGCAAACCAGTATCATCTATCTTGTCGTAAGACACGCCACCATATAAGTGAACACCGCGTTTCTCTAATGTGCGTTTATGAATCCAACCCGTAGTTTTACCCGGACCTTTCCCGACACGACCTTTACGACGTTGTAGAACCCATACTTCTTTATCACTAACAGCATCGGGATAAGGGTATAAACCGCCCGGTTGAGACATCTCTTTGTCGATTCCCCATTCGTGTAGCCAATCATCCAACGTCTGACCAACTGGTTCAGTGAGCATGGTGGCTACATCGACACCAATACCACCAGCACCAACAATGGCAACTTTCTCACCTACAGGAGTTTTATCTCGAATGAGTGTTTGATAGTCGATCACTTTTTCTGGATTATCGATGCCATCAATTTTAACTTTACGAGGCTCTACACCCGAAGCCATCACCACTTCATCGTATTCGGTCAATAAGTCATAGTTAGCTTCTGTTTCTAGGTGAAGGTTAACGCCCGTCTCCTCAATGCGATTTGCAAAGTAACGAATCGTTTCACGGAATTCTTCTTTGCCCGGGATTTGCATCGCTAAGCGGAACTGCCCTCCAATGCGGTCATTTTTCTCAAACAGATCCACTTTGTGTCCACGCTCAGCCAATGTAGTAGCACACGCAAGACCGGCAGGACCCGCCCCAATAACGGCAATGTTTTTCTTCTTGAATGCGGGTTCTACGACAATTTCTGTTTCATAACAGGCGAGCGGATTGACCAAACAGCTCGCTCGCTTGCCTTTAAATACGTTATCCAGACACGCTTGGTTGCAACCAATGCAAGTATTAATCAATTGGGACTTCTCTTGTTCAGCCTTAGCGACAAAGTAAGGATCAGCTAAGAAAGGTCGCGCCATTGATACCATATCAGCGTGTCCAGAAGAGAGAATACGTTCAGCTTCGTCAGGGGTATTAATTCGGTTACAAGTAATAATAGGAACCGAAACGTGAGGTTTGACTTTTTCAGTAACCCAAGTAAACGCACCTCGCGGAACTTGAGTCGCAATCGTTGGGATACGAGCCTCGTGCCAACCGATACCCGTATTGATGATGGTTACACCCGCTTCTTCTAGTGCCTTTGCCAGTTCAATCACATCATCAAAGGTGCTGCCTTGCTCAACCAAATCAAGCATAGAGAGTCGGAAAATAATAATGAACTTTTCACCAACCGCTTTGCGCACCGCTTTGACAATTTCAACCGGGAAACGCATGCGTTTTTTGTAGCTGCCGCCCCACTCGTCATAACGCATGTTGGTGCGCTTACATAAAAACTGGTTAATCAAATAACCTTCAGAGCCCATCAGCTCCACGCCATCGTAACCCGCAAGCTGTGCCAATTCAGCACTGTTAGCAAAAGCGTCGATGGTCTTTTTGATCTGACGTTCGCTCATTTCACTAGGTGCAAATTTTGCGATCGGAGCTTTGATTCCCGACGCACTTTGCGCGAATGGGTGCATCGCATAACGTCCGGCATGAAGAATTTGCAAAGCGATTTTGCCACCATGTTTATGTACGGCCTCTGTCACAACCTGGTGTGCTTTAGCGTGTTTCGGCTTACTAAACTCAGCACTCAAAGGGTGTAGTCGACCACGTAAGTTTGGAGAAAAACCACCCGTCACGATAAGACCTACACCGCCCTTCGCACGCTCTTCATAGAACGCCGCAAGCTTTTGTAGTCCTTCTTTGTGTTCTTCTAAACCGGTGTGCATTGATCCCATCAAGACGCGGTTTCGTAGCTGTGTAAAACCTAAGTCCAATGGTTTTAACAAATTTGGGTACATGGCAGACATCACTAAACATCCATTTTTATTGTTGTGGTCTGACCACAGTACGCTGCAAAAACCAAAAAATCAAACAAGCGTTTACATTTTTGCAACACACGTCAATCTCGCGCTAAACTATGCCAATTGTTGAATGAGCGTGATAAGCTAAAAAAATTGTTATCTTTTGAGATCTTAGAGATAAGACCCCATACTTTGTAATATTAGGGAATGACTATCTCGTTATGGAGACAAGATGAAAAAAATCTTCCAATTTATTGGTCTGATATTTAAGGGAATATGGAAAGCCATTACCTTTGTCAGACTTGCTCTGGCAAATTTGATCTTCCTAGTGATGATTGCCGTCTTTTACTTTGCTTTTACATACACTGGTGAAGGTCAGCCTACTGTTGAAAAAGAATCGGCTCTTGTGATGAACCTTTCTGGCCCTATCGTTGAGCAGCGCCGTTATGTTAATCCGATGGACTCCGTCGCAGGTTCAATCCTAGGTAACGAAATTCCGAAAGAAAACGTACTCTTCGATATCGTCGATACCATTCGTTACGCCAAAGACGATCCGAAAGTTTCTGGCTTAGTCCTAGCTTTACGCGATATGCCGGAAACCAACCTGACCAAGCTTCGCTACATCGCCAAAGCGTTGAACGAATTTAAAACGTCAGGCAAGCCTGTCTATGCCGTCGGGGACTTCTACAACCAGAGCCAATACTACCTGGCAAGTTATGCAGATAAAGTGTTCCTAGCACCTGATGGTGGCGTGTTGATCAAGGGTTACAGCTCTTACTCAATGTACTACAAAACCTTGTTAGAGAAGCTAGACGTATCAACACACGTATTCCGTGTTGGTACCTACAAATCCGCAATTGAGCCCTTCATCCGTGACGATATGTCTGATGCAGCGAAAGAATCAGCAACACGCTGGATAACGCAACTTTGGAGTGCCTTTGTCGATGACGTTGCGACTAACCGTAACATTGATGCAAAAGTACTAAACCCAACAATGGATGAGCTCCTTGCTGAAATGAAATCCGTTGATGGTGATCTTGCACAACTTGCTGTGAAAATGGGTCTAGTAGATGAACTTGCAACGCGTCAAGACGTTCGAAAGTTATTCGCAAAAGAATTTGGTAGTGATGGCAAGGACAGTTACAACGCAATTGGTTACTACGATTACCTAGCGACCATGCGCCCTAACTTAATGCCGTCTGAAAATGACATTGCTGTTGTCGTCGCGAGCGGTGCGATTATGGATGGTCAGCAACCACGTGGCACTGTTGGTGGCGATACGGTTGCAAGCCTACTACGCCAAGCTCGTAATGACGACAAGGTAAAAGCAGTCGTACTTCGAGTGGACAGCCCTGGCGGTAGTGCATTTGCTTCAGAAGTGATCCGTAATGAAGTGGAAGCGCTTAAAGAAGCAGGTAAACCTGTGGTCGTATCTATGTCTAGCCTTGCTGCTTCAGGTGGTTACTGGATCTCAATGAGCGCAGACAAGATCGTTGCTCAACCAACAACGCTGACAGGCTCAATTGGTATCTTCAGTGTGATCACTACATTTGAAAAAGGCTTCGCTAAACTTGGTATCAGCACCGATGGTGTAGGCACTTCACCATTCTCAGGTGACGGTATCACAACGGGATTGTCTGAAGGTGCGTCTCAAGCATTCCAGCTTGGCATTGAGCACGGTTACAAGCGCTTTATTTCACTGGTGGGGTCCAACCGTGATATGTCTGTGGAAGACGTCGACAAAGTGGCACAAGGTCGAGTTTGGACAGGTCAAGACGCAATGTCATTCGGCTTGGTGGACCAAATGGGTGACTTCGATGATGCGGTAGAACTGGCTGCGAAATTAGCAGAAGTCGACAACTACGATATCTACTGGGTCGAAGAGCCACTATCGCCAACAGAACAACTGATCCAAGAGTTTATGAATCAGGTCAAAGTATCTCTCGGTATCGACGCGACTGCGTTTTTACCAAAGAGCCTTCAACCTGTCGCTCAACAATTTGAGCAAGACGCAAGCATGCTGCAAAGCTTTAACGATCCAAAAGGTCAATATGCGTTCTGTTTGAACTGCCAAGTGCAATAGCTTTCCTAGCTTAGCCAAAAAGGGGCGTCTCTGTGCGAGATGCCCCTTTTTATTAGGTTTCATTTCGCTATAATCCCCGCCACTGTTCCCCTACATGAAGTAAAGTAGAACGATGACTAGAAAACATATCTACATCGCTTACACCGGTGGCACCATCGGTATGCAAAAATCGGATCACGGCTACGTGCCTGTGGCTGGCTTTATGGAAAAGCAACTAGCCAGTATGCCCGAGTTCCACCGTCCAGAAATGCCGGAATACACTATCCACGAGTACGAACCACTGATCGACTCTTCAGATATGACGCCTGCTGACTGGCAGCAAATCGCAGACGACATCCGTGACAACTACGAAAAATATGATGGTTTTGTGATTTTGCATGGTACTGACACCATGGCATACACCGCTTCAGCCTTGTCTTTCATGTTGGAAAATTTAGGTAAGCCCGTTATCGTGACAGGCTCACAGATTCCGTTGGCTGAGCTACGCTCAGACGGACAAGCAAACCTCCTTAATGCCCTGCACATTGCGGCCAACTACCCAATCAACGAGGTAACACTGTTCTTCAACAACCAGTTGATGCGTGGTAACCGTAGTACCAAATCTCACGCAGATGGATTCAATGCCTTTACTTCACCTAACCTGCCACCGCTTTTGGAAGCAGGGATCAATATCCAAATCAGTAACAATGTTACGGTTGGTGCAAAACCAGAAGGTGAGTTCAAAGTACACAACATCACGCCACAGCCAATTGGTGTGATCACCATGTACCCTGGCATTTCACACGAAGTAATCCGCAACACGCTACGCCAACCAGTTAACGCTATGATCCTGTTGACGTTCGGTGTAGGTAACGCACCACAAAACCCTGAGCTACTTGGCCATTTAAAAGAAGCCTCAGAACGTGGAGTGATCGTCGTAAACCTGACTCAATGTTTGGCAGGTAAAGTGAACATGGGCGGCTATGCAACAGGTTGTGCCCTGGCAGATTCTGGCGTGATCAGCGGCTTTGATATGACACCAGAAGCGGCACTTGCGAAACTTCACTATCTTCTAAGCCAAAACTTGTCGTATGAAGAGATCAAACTGAAGATGCAAGAAGTGCTTCGAGGTGAAATGAGTCTATAACACGTTAATGACTCCACCGAACACGAAAAAGCCCAATCGAAATGATTGGGCTTTTTACATCTAAAAGGTGAATCAGTTGAGGTTTGGATTAACTCGAACGATGTCACTCTCTTCTTGTTTAAACTGTTTTTTCAATTCTTGCTTGGACTTAAAGCTGATTTCACCACCAGCGGCAACCGTCATATGTTGAGCTTCAGTATTATGTTTTGATTGATACAACATCACAGCTTGCATACATGAGTCTCGCTGCTCTTGAGAAAGTGGTGTACCCTCGGGCCATCTACCTGTTTCTACTGCGTAAACCAATCGATCATAGACTTCTGGAGTTATCGCATCTAATAATTGTTCTGCGTCCATAATGTACCTTCTTATTACATTCTATTTACAGAACATAACGGTATAGAAAACAGAGTCAAGAACCTGAAAATGAATTGGTGTAACGGATCACAAGCAAAACCATGAAACGAACATACTGGTTACTAGCAAGCCTTTTCAGCCTAACATTAACTGGCTGCTTTGAAGGCAATGTCACAACGGAAGAATTGTGTCAAAACAACCCCAAACTTCGCTGCGAGAAGTTAAATATGGACGATGGTCAATGTCGAATTCCGCGAACGAATCTTGTCTGGCATCGTTTTGAATTGCTCAAGAGCCCGACCGAAGCCAACCAAGTGATCGAATATGGCTTGGTGGCAGAGTACCGCAAGTGTCTAGAACTCGCTTCGCAAATCACGCCTATCGATCAAAGTGCGTTAAAACGTAAACGCTTTGATGCCTTGGTGCACAGCATTGATGAACTAGATCGCATTGTGAATGAACTCAAAGGTACAAAAGACCCTGCCACTCTCTATTTTTTATGGTCGCAAACAGGTGACACACAAGCTCGCCGACAGTTTTTACAAATGGAAGGTTCGCCAGAACTGAATACAGCAGAAATGCAATACGCCTTGGCAACGTTCTATACCAACCGCGATCAGCAAAAGACATTAACATTACTTCATAATTCACTATCGATGTCGAATGAGGACAACTTAAACCCTGAGATTTTAAAATCCTTAGCAAGCATCAACCAAGGTCAGGGAAACAAAGCACAAGCGTACTTGTGGGCAATGGTGGCTAAACGCTTCGATGTTCCCCTTGCAGATGAGCAGCAGTTAAAACGCATGTTCAACTTTGCACAGCCAGAGAAATATGAACAATTAGACGATCTTGCTAAATCAATATCTAAGGCAATAGAGAAAGGAAATTATTCACCAAGGATGATTCCAAGCGATTTATAAAATAAAAAAACTCCCATTCATATAGGGAGTTTTTTTATTTGTAGAGTAATCGTTTGTCTTATATTAATTGAAAGGATGAAACATTCTTTCAGTCCAAAATGGCGTTATTGGTCGGATTTGTTGAAAATTAACGACACTGAGTTTACACAATAGCGTTCGCCTGTTGTTTGCGGTCCATCTTCAAAAACGTGACCTAAATGGCTGTCACAAGCCGCACATCGGATCTCTGTACGAACCATTCCGTGACTTAGATCTTTTAGATAGCGCACCGCGGTATCATTAATTGGTGCATCAAAACTTGGCCATCCACACCCTGAATCGTACTTGTTATCGGAGATAAATAGAGGGGCATCACAACATGTGCAGGTATACACACCTGTGTCTTTATTGTGAAGCAATTTACCGCTGAACGGAGCCTCTGTACCATGCTCACGACACACGCGAAACTCTTCCTCTGAAAGCTGCTCACGCCACTGTTCATCGGACTTCGTTACTTTTCTTCCGCTTTGTTCTACCAATTTCTGTTCCTTATTTCTTATTTTTGGCAATGACTTTTTTAGCAAAAAACTTGCTTCTCGTAACAGTTGTAGCACATACTTTCTCACCAGGACACCATGTGTAATTAATTTGATACGAGTTCTTATCTCGAAAGTTATATTACGCCAACTGGAATGTAGAATAACCAGTTAAAAGTTTAAAAAACGAGCATTTGCGAAGAATTGTTAAAAAAAGCGTCGCTTTTTTTTGACTTTAAACAAGTTAAGTCCGATTATCTGTTGCAGATGTTTACTGGATTTTGTAATTTTACTACCAGTTATCTTTAATCAGAAATTAAGTTGTGGAGCAACTATAATGACTATCAAAGTAGGTATTAACGGTTTTGGCCGTATCGGTCGTTTCGTATTCCGTGCAGCGCAAGAGCGCAACGACATCGAAGTTGTAGGTATTAACGACCTTATCGACGTAGATTACATGGCATACATGCTTAAGTACGACTCAACTCACGGCCGTTTCAACGGTACTGTTGAAGTTGAAGGCGGTAACCTAATCGTTAACGGTAAAACTGTACGTGTAACTGCAGAACGCAACCCAGAAGACCTAAAATGGGACGCAATCGGTGTTGACGTAGTAGCTGAAGCAACTGGTCTTTTCCTAACTGACGAGACTGCACGTAAGCACATCACTGCTGGCGCGAAGAAAGTTGTTCTAACTGGTCCTTCAAAAGACGCTACTCCAATGTTCGTAATGGGCGTTAACCACGCTACTTACGCTGGTCAAGACATCGTTTCTAACGCTTCTTGTACTACTAACTGTCTAGCGCCTATCGCTAAAGTTCTTAACGACAAGTTCGGTATCGAATCTGGTCTTATGACTACAGTTCACGCTACTACAGCAACTCAAAAAACTGTAGACGGTCCTTCTGCTAAAGACTGGCGCGGTGGTCGTGGTGCTTCTCAAAACATCATCCCATCATCAACTGGTGCTGCTAAAGCTGTAGGCGTTGTTCTTCCAGAACTAAATGGCAAACTAACTGGTATGGCTTTCCGCGTACCAACAGCTAACGTTTCTGTAGTTGACCTAACAGTTAACCTAAAAGAAGGCGCATCTTACGAAGCTATCTGTGCAGCAATGAAAGAAGCTTCTGAAGGCGAACTAGCTGGCGTACTAGGCTACACTGAAGACCAAGTTGTTTCTCAAGACTTCATCGGTGAAGTTCAAACTTCAGTATTCGATGCTAAAGCTGGTATCGCTCTAACTGATAACTTCGTTAAAGTTGTATCTTGGTACGACAACGAAATCGGTTACTCAAACAAAGTTCTAGACCTAATCGCTCACATCTCTAAGTAATTAGACAGTTAGCAATTAGCGAATAACTTCGTTAAAGAAAAGGCGGCTCTAGAGTCGCCTTTTTTGTATCTGGAATTTGAGAGAATATAAAATCGATATAACATCTGTTCTGCAAGTATCGACAACGCTCTCCCCCAGCTATAGGAAATAACACATGGATTTAAAAACTCTCCCAGCACTCACTGTGTTATCTGACAACGTCACTATCGTTGAAGTTGATCAGGTTAAAGTCGTCCGCGTTATTCATGAGAAAGCAACGGCAGGCATCGCGCTACATGGCGGTCACGTTGTGTCATTTACACCAGCGGGTAAAGAAGACCTCATCTGGATGAGTGAGAAAGCAATTTTTGATGGTAAAGCAGCACTTCGCGGTGGTATTCCTGTCTGTTGGCCTTGGTTTGGTCGCATTGCGGCACCGGCTCATGGCTTTGCTCGCACGGCGGAATGGGAACTAGTTGAACACCGCGAAAATGATAATGGCGTGATCGTTGAACTCGCTCTATTCCCAACTGAAGAAACTCACGACATCTGGCCACACATGTTTGATGCTCGCTTGATGGTTGAAATCAGCGACCAATTGAAAGTGACATTAAAAGTCACCAACATCGATGATGCAGAGTGGACATTCTCTGGTGCACTGCATACCTACTTAAACGTTGGTGATATCAAGCAAGCACAAACAACAGGCATGGGACCTGAATACATCGACAGCTTAAAAGAAGGTGAAATCTGCCAAGGCGGTGATGTCCTTCAACTGACTGATACGATTGACCGTGTTTACACTCAACCAGAAGCACAAATCTTGGTGAAAGACGCGGTACTGAATCGCACACTAAGTGTAGAAAACCAAGGTCATAACTCTGCGGTATTGTGGAACCCTTGGGCTACAGGCGCACAAGGCATGGGTGATATGGCAGACAATGGTTACGAGACCATGCTGTGTGTTGAGTCCACGGTACATGCACCAAGTATCAAGCAAGGCAAAACCTTGCAGCCAGGCGAGACTCACGAGCTTATTACTGTGATTTCTGCCCATTAACACTACTCAAAGGTCGGTTCAACCGACCTTTTTACCACCAGCAGGTACAAGGTTTGGGTAGCCAGTGCCATACTTTAAAGTACAAGCATCGGAGCAAAAGCACATTCGTCTAAATAAGGTCCGTATGATGAAACACACTGTTTTCTTGATACCACTGTTCGCTACCCTTTTATTTGGATGTATACCCAAGTAACCTTTGAAAGGTTCTACGAGACGAACAAACCGTTTAAGAAAATTGAAGGGCTAACCTTCGACAATCAGAACCAAGCTTCAAAGTTGAATGCTTTCATATGTCCCGTCGAGTCAGACAACCAGTGGAAATCAGTCCAAGTCATCGACTATTACCGATAAACTCATCTGTGTTATTGCGTGCCATAACGAATAATCGATTCTCGATAAAGCGAAAGTAGTGCCTCATTCTTCACTCCTACCCCGACATTTTGCGCAGAGAATACGCTCCATTCATCATTCATATATTTGCGCTGATCGGCTTTCTGGATCGTCATACCTTCTGCCGGTCCATCAGTAACCACTCTTACAGCCCCACAACGCAGATTGAAGAGTGTTGGGTCAATCACATAGGCAATAGCGGAAGGATCGTGAACATGACATCCATCCATCCCTACCTTTTCCGAATAAAACTTCAGGTAGTAACGGCTCACATCCCAAATAAACTGCCCCACTTCCCCTGCATCATCTCGAAGTTGATCAAGGTATTGACCAGTAAAGAAGCTCTCCTCTGTGACATCTAACCCAATAATCACCACCGGCCATGATGCAGTAAATACCTTGTCTGCGGCATGAGGATCATCATGAATATTTGCTTCTGCGTATGGCGTGACATTGCCTCTATGGCCGTTCTCACCAAAAGCGCCACCCATCACAACCACTTCCTTAACTAAGTGAACAATTTCAGGGTCCGCTTCCAGTGCCAGAGCAAGGTTAGTAAGTGGGCCAACAGCCACTAAGGTAATCTCTCCCGGCTGCTCACGAACACTATCGATAATGTACTGATAAGCGGGCTTATCAATAGCAGTTACATTCAGTGAGCTTGGTGCCTTCACATCACCAAAGCCTTCTTCGCCATGCACGACAACCGTCGCTCCGACAGGTGCTTTTATTAAAGGTTTATCCGCCCCCTTGGCAACGATAGCATTCATACCAAACTTCTGTTTTAGGTACAGCGCGTTGTGAGTCGCATTGTCTATGGTCGCATTACCATAAACGGTAGTGATACCCATAAGCTCGATATCCGGATGAGCTTCTGCAAAAAGAATAGCCATCGCATCATCGATACCTGGGTCTGTGTCTAGAATGATTTTCTTTGTCATATGAGCATCTATTTCACGCAAGGAAGCACTAACAATACCTATAAAAAACAAGGATAAACGTGACAAAAATCTAAGGTATGAGTTTTGTCATCCTACATCTCTAGACGACAGCTCGATCTAGCGAAAGGAAATTGGTCATCATTGCTCCAACTTAAAATCAAAGTTTCGAGCTTTTTTTGAAAGAAAATTGCTTAATTAACGGTCAGTTAGTGCCTAAGCTATTGGTTGCGGTGGTTTTTTGACAACTAACTTAATAAAAATCAAAAAAACACGTCATATAAATCGATAGCATGCCGATACAAGATTTATAACATCGAAAAATATCAGGAATGACACTACATGCTAGACAATTATCGAAACCAAAGTGTCGGTTTTCAGCTAAAGCTGGTAATCACGCTGTGTCTACTCATCGCATTTTCAAGCATTGCTGCGCTTGTTTATCAAAACGCTTCTAACGTACTTTTAGAAAACACCCTCAAAGAACATCAATCTAAAGTTGAATCGATGGCAAAAACCATTGCCGGTCAATTCAACGCTTATTTACACACGGCAGAAGTTCTGGAATCAACTTTCCGTAATGGGTATCTAGCTGGTGTATATGTAGAGAATTACACTGTCGACTTTCAAGGTCATCAGGTTCCAAACATTACCCAATACAGCGAAAGCCTGATTGGTGATACCAAATTGGTGGATACCTTTACGCGTGATACTGGCGCTATCGCAACGCTATTTGCCCCACTAGGAAATGATTTCATTCGTGTTGCAACATCATTAAAAGATCCTCAAGGTAAGCGAGCTCTGGGAACGACACTTGGTCAAAATCACCCGGGCTATCAGAAACTTATGAGTGGTCAGCCTTACTACGCACAAATCAAACTTTATGGTGAGCGCTACATCACCTACTACGCCCCTTTAAAAGGTGCAAATGGTAAGGTCCAAGGAATTTCTTTTATCGGTCTCCCTGTTGAGCGCGCGACACAAGATCTCTTCAACTCATTAAAGACTGTAAAATGGGGAGATACGGGTTACACCATTATCTTGGATAATGAGAAAAGTAACCAAGGTCACTACCTTCTTCATCCAACACGAACAGAAAGTGAGCCACCGATTCAAGAAGTTGCTGACTACAACGGTAACAAGCCTTTCCACCAATTATTCGAACAAGACAGTGGTCTGATTCGATACCCATTTGAATATCAAGGAACGGTAGGTGAGAAATACCTTGTTTACACTCAAGTGCCTGGTTGGAATTGGAAGCTGTTGGGTGGCACATTTATCCACGAAGTGACCAAAGGCAGCCAAACGTTGCTTAAACTGATCGCGACTATCTCTGTCATTGTTGCTGCGGCGACATTTTTGGTGCTGACATTGGTTCTAAACCGCATGCTAAACCCACTCACTGTACTGAACGGTTATATGAACCGCTTAGCGAAAGGTGAAGTAAGTATTGATATTCCTGCATCAGGAAAAGCGTCTAAAAATGAAATCATTAACCTGAACAACGGCGTCGCTAACATGGCGGGGCAATTGAACGAGTTAGTTGGTCAAATTCGAACAACAAGCGACCAAGTTGAGAGCAACTCAACAAGTGTTGTGGATGATGCGAACCGCAACTTGATGCAATCCGATCTTCAGCAAGAACAGGTTGAACAAGTTGTGACTGCGATTGAGGAGATGGCATCATCCGCTCAATCCGTTGCACAACAGGTTGAACAAATTGCAGAAAACGTCCGCTCTGCAAATACAGATAGCCAATCTGGTTTGGGCGTAGTTGAAGGGGTTTGCATTGATGTGGCACAGCTCAACGATCAGCTAGACCAATCTGCGGCAGCGATTGAGCAAGTAAACCGTGATAGTGAAAGCATCCAAACTGTCACGAAAATGATTGATGAAATTGCTGAGCAAACTAACCTACTCGCTCTTAATGCTGCAATTGAAGCAGCGCGAGCTGGTGAGCAGGGTCGTGGCTTTGCGGTCGTAGCAGATGAAGTTCGTACACTGGCTCATCGCACTCAAACCTCGGTGAAAGACGTTGTGGAAATCATTGAGAAACTTAAAGGCTCAACAAGCAATGCCGTAAGCATGATGACGGAAAGTCAGCAAAACGCGAATAAGGTACTTGATAAGGCACAAGAAGCAGGCACTGCGCTTGAAGCCATTGCGGGTCAAGTTCAATCCATCGCCTCTCAAGCAGACGCAATTGCGGCAACGTCTGAAGAACAAGCACAAGTTTCTCAAGAAATCGCGGCAAATGCTCACTCTATCAGTGAGTTGAATCGTGAAAGCCGTGACACAAGTGCAAAAACATCACACAGTGCGACCGAGCTGCAACAGCAAGCACAAAACTTGAAACACCAAGTGGACTTCTTCCACTAAGCCATCAAGTAAAACCATCAAAGAGCCGATATTTTCGGCTCTTTTTTGTTTCGCTTACCCACCCCCTTTTTGATAGAATCTGCCGCCCTACTTCTTGTCCAGAGATCGTCATGAACTATCAATGTCCTCTATGTCATCAACCTCTTGAGCTCACCGCAAAGACGTTTAAATGTGAAAACAATCATCAATTCGACCTAGCGAAAGAAGGCTACGTAAACTTGATGCCAGCACACCACAAACGCTCAAAAGATCCAGGTGACAACAAAGAGATGATGCAGGCGCGTCGTCGCTTTCTTGAGGGAAATCATTACGACCCAATGCGCCAAGAAGTCGCTCGTCTTTGTGCAACCTATACTCAAGGTACAAGTCATCAGTTATTGGATATTGGCTGTGGTGAAGGTTACTACACAGACCAAGTTCAGCGCTCATTACATGCACAAGATGAAAACGCCAATGTCTATGGGTTAGATATCTCAAAAGTCGCTATTCGTTATGCGTCTAAACGCTACCCACATTGCGATTTCAGTGTTGCATCAAGCCATCGGCTACCATATGCAGATCGGTCTCTGGATGCTATTTTGCGCATCTATGCACCATGCAAAGCAGAAGAATTGCAGCGTGTTATCAAAGACAATGGTGTGGTGATCACTGTGACGCCAGCGGGTCGCCACTTGTATCAGTTCCGCGAACGCATTTATCAAGAAGTTCGCCTGCACAATGAAGAGCCAGAGCACATCGAAGGTTTCGAATTAGAGTACCAACAGAAGCTGAACTACACCATGGACTTAAAAGATGGCGTCGCATTCGATTTGCTGCAAATGACACCATTTGCATGGAAAGCCAGCGATGAACTTCGTGACGAGCTAAAGTCATCTACACTTTTCCAATGTGAGGCTGACTTTATGTTGCGTGTTTACCGTAAGAAAACGACTCAAGCAGGTACCGAAGAATAAATGTAACGCTAATTATTCTCATTACCATTGATTCATTTATCAGCCTCCATTAATATCGTCCGGACATTTTTGGAGGCTTTTTAATGCGCTTTTCTACACTAAGTCTGATTTTTGCAGGCTTGCTAACTGGCTGTGCTTCAAACGCACCCACCGCTCCTGACGCGATAACTGGTGACGTAACCAGTTTCTATGACTACCAGCTACATGACCCTGCTGGTAAAGCCATCTCAATCAACCAATTACCCTCTGAATTACAACAAGCAGACGTTATTTTAATTGGTGAATGGCACACTCACGCAGGTATCCATCGTTTTCAAACAGATATGCTCAAACAGCTGTCAAAGACAGACCGTCCTATAGCACTTTCAATGGAACAAGTTACTCGCGACAAACAAGCTATCTTAGACGCTTACCTTGATGGAGAGATTGGCGAGCAGTACTTCATGAAGCAGAGCAACGCATGGCCGAACTACGAAAGCGATTACCGTCCTTTGGTGGAATTTGCTAAGCAAGCCGATATTCCTGTGATCGCAGCAAACGCACCGAAGAACATCGTTCGCTGTATCGGTCGTCAGGGTGCAGATTACATAAATAAGCTCGACAGTGACGAGCGCAGCTTCATCGCTGATGAAGTAAATACGGCAAACAGCCCATACAAAGAAAAGTTCATGGCATCTATGCACCATGGCAAGCCAGAGCAAACAGAGAAACAATACGCCGCTCAGGTTACTTGGGATGAAACGATGGCGGACTCGATCGTCAAATACCTTGCAAAACACCCTGACACTCAAGTCGTGCATATAGCCGGTAAGTTCCACACAGAAGATGGTTTGGGCACTGCTGCTTCCATTTTACGCCGTAACCCAGACCTAAAAGTCGTTGTTATTACCCCAACAGCAGAGGTTACTTCGGAAAGTTTGGATTACCAACTAGAAGTACTTTCTCCACCAGTGCGTTATGTACAAGATGCCAACCGAATGGCAGCGTACAAGCACCTAGCAACACGCAACAGTGACCTTCAATGTAAGTAATCAGAAGCATCTTACAACCGATATAGAGAAATAGGTCTGCTTTTTGCAAGCAACTTGGTTTGTATACCTAAGAAGCGGCAAAAACAGACCTATTTTTTTCTGATTGATTCAAGATATATCTATTGCCGTCGATATAAAGATAACTGCTTTTTACCTGCACTCAATCAGAGAGTGTCGTTGTTCGAAGGGGTAACAGATGAATCCAGTAGGAAGCAATTCAGTCAATACATACGCTGCTCAACAAAATAAAGTTGAACAAGCGAAAGCCAGCGAAAAAATCACCGATGGCGCACCATTAAAGATTGAGCAAAATAAAGTATCACTCTCTAGTGAAGGGAAAGCACTACTCGCTGCGCTTCAGCAAATCGATCATGAAAGCAAGAAGGCGGAACTCGAAAACCAAACCGTTGGCGACAAAGTCGAATCTTTTGCTCATGGAGCGCTGGGTATGGACCATCCTCACACTATCGAAGAAGAGGAAGATGGCTCTTACTCTGCAGGTCAATATCTTTCAGCAGCCCTCACGGTTGGTGGTATCATCTTAGCTCTTGTTTAGGCGTTAACCGTTTGGCATCAGGTTAAACAAGAGTTTCTTTCGTTACGATAAGTAACCTCATTTGAACGCTTTTTTTGTCCAAGTCCATAATGGAAAACTATTCATTAACGGACGATGAACTGTGAAAAACGCATTTTCGCTTATAGACAAACCCACTTTTTTTGGCGCAATCGCGCTGCTCCTTTCGATTGTTTTCCCTTTAATTTTGTTTCCGGCTGAAGGTGCACAATGGATTGCCGTTGCTAAAACCTTTATGACTGACAAGCTCGGTTTCTTATACCTTGCACTAGGGCTTGCCGCTTTTATTTTCATGATTTATGTCGTTTTTAGCGACATGGGTCAAATCAAGTTAGGCGATCCTGATGAAAAGCCAGAATTCACCACGGCATCGTGGGCCGCAATGCTGTTCTGTGGCGGCATCGGGGCAAGTATCCTCTATTGGGGCTGTATCGAGTGGGCATACTATTACCAGTCTCCTCCGTTTCAACTAGAGCCTGGTAGCGAAGAAGCTGTACGTTGGGCTGCAACTTACGGTCTGTTCCACTGGGGACCAATTGCCTGGTCTATCTACCTTATTCCTGCATTACCAATTGCGTACTTCTTCTACGTAAGAAAACAACCCGTACTGAAAGTCTCCAGTGCATTGATGCCAGTACTTGGCGAAGAACGCAGCAAAGGTACCGCTGGCAAGATTGTTGACGTACTGTTTATCTTCGGTCTACTTGGCGGCGCAGCAACCAGTTTAGGCTTAGCTGCACCTTTGATCGGAGAAGGTCTGCATTACCTCTTCGGCATGCCTAAAAATACTTACAGTCAAGTGCTTGTATTGCTGATCTGTACTGCGATCTTTGCTTACTCCTCTTACGCAGGCATGGAAAAAGGCATCAAAGTACTAAGCAACATTAACTTCTGGGGAGCGATGGGACTACTAGCCTTTGTGTTGGCAGTAGGACCAACCATCTTCATGCTGGAGACAGGCTTAGATTCGATTGGTCGTATGTTATCTAACTTCTTTGTTATGGCGACATGGGCAGAGCCATTTGGTGGATACGGCACTTTTGACAACACACATTTCCCACAAGATTGGACCATCTTCTACTGGGCGTGGTGGCTAGTCTTCGCTCCAAGTATGGGACTGTTTGTCGCTCGCATTTCTCGCGGTCGTACCATCAAGCAGATGGTTTCCGGTTCCATCTTCTTTGGTTCACTGGGCTGCTTCCTATTTTTCATGATCTTAGGTAACTACGGCTTGTCTTTACAGTTATCCGGAGAACTCGATGTCGTCGGCATTTTGAATGCCGAAGGCGCTACAGCAGCGATATTCTCGATGCTTGATGCATTACCGGTGAGCTATTTTGTTATCGCTGTATTTACCTTGCTGTGCATCATTTTTACAGCGACGACTTTTGATTCGATTTCATACATTCTGGCCTCTGTTGTACAAAACAACATCACTGAGGAGCCAATGCGTTGGAACCGAATGTTCTGGGCATTTACGTTGTCTTTTCTGCCTACTGTTCTGATGTTTATGGGGGGACTAAGCACCTTACAAACAGCGGCGATTGTTGGAGGCTTACCTCTACTTGGCATCTCAATTATGCTCATGGTGTCGGCTGTTCGAGCGACAACATTGGATATTCGACATCAGGAAGATTACATCGAACCAACCATTAATATTGAAGAGCTACCAGAGTTTGATCCTTGGTCAACAGAAGGGATGGCAATGGCTAGGTTTGAGCGCGCACGTGACGCCGCTCAAGAAGCCGCGGAGCAAGAGCGTGACGCACTGGCACAATTGATGACACTGCGTAAACGCATTCGTGCTTTCGCTCTTGAACATAGTGACGACAATGATTTTGCCGATCATCACTTACCGCAGGATATGCAAGAGGAGTTGCAAGCCCTATTGGATAATGTGATGAAGGCAAAAGAGAGAAAACTCGAGTTATCGGAAACTGCCCAGCAATCCAGAGCCGAGTTTAATCAAATCGTGGCCCAAAGTACCTCTTACGCAGTGTAGCTTTAGCCCATGACTTTCAACTCCTAAACATAACTCAAAGCTCACTTCGGTGAGCTTTTTTTGTATCTGACGTAGTATGCGCTTGTGTATCTCATATGAATCTTTTGTGACGGTAGTATTTTTGTCATAAATCCTTGTTGTAATTCGAGCGCTTTTATAAATAAGGAATATACAATGAAGCACTTAGCGACCCCAATCGTCACAGCAGTGGCGGCATCTACGCTCTCTTTCAGCGCTCTGTCGGCAGAGATCAAAAACGTTATCTTAATGATTGGCGATGGTATGGGACCTCAACAAGTCGGTTTGCTTGAGACCTACGCGAATCATGCACCTAATTCAATCTACAAAGGCGAAACCACCGCACTTTATAAACTGGCACAGGAAGGTGTTATTGGTTCATCGTTAACCAACCCTGAAGATGCCATTGTGGTGGATTCTGCTTGTTCTGCAACCATGCTTGCCACTGGTATTCCAACCGCTTCTGAAGTAATTGGTATCGACAGTCAAGGCAACCACGTTGAAACGATCTTAGAAAAAGCTAAGGCAAAAGGTAAAGCGACAGGTCTTGTTTCCGACACTCGAATGACGCACGCGACCCCAGCCGCTTTCGCCTCGCACCAACCTCACCGCTCACTAGAAAACAGTATCGCCGTCGACATGCTAGAGACGGGTGTTGATGTCATGCTTTCTGGCGGTCTTCGTCATTGGATCCCAAAATCTACCAACGACAAAGGCGACACATATAAGCAACTTGAAAAGCTCACCCAAGGCGATGTTTACCTAAAATCAAAGCGTAAAGATGAGCGCAACTTGCTCACAGAAGCGCAACAGCAAGGCTACAGCTTAGCGTTTAATCGCGACATGTTAGAAAACGCTAAAGGAGAAAAAGTTCTTGGTCTATTTGCTTACTCAGGAATGAACGATGGCATTGCTTACAGCCATAGCAAAAATGACCCGAAACGCACCCAACCATCCCTTAAAGAGATGACAGAAAAAGCACTGGATGTGCTATCAAAAGACAAAGATGGCTTCTTTTTAATGGTAGAAGGCGGTCAAATTGACTGGGCAGGTCACAGCAACGATGCAGGTACCATGCTTCATGAGTTGATCAAATTTGATGAAGCCGTCAATTCTGTTTATGAATGGGCGAAAGGTCGTGAAGATACGCTAGTAATCGTCACTGCCGACCATGAAACAGGCTCTTTTGGCTTCAGCTACTCCTCAGCAAACCTTCCTAAACCAGAAAAGCGCAGTGGCGAAGCTTTTGCTAAGCGTGATTACGCACCAAACTTCAACTTTGGTCAGTTTGACATTCTCGATGGACTCTACAATCAAAAACAAAGCTACTACGGTATGATCAGCGAGTTCCAAAAACTCGATAAAGCGCAGCAAACGCCAGAAAAGTTAGCAGAAATCGTGAATGCAAGTAGCGACTTTACCATTACTCCGGAGCAAGCTGAGCGCGTATTGGCAAGTAAGCCAAACCCTTACCGACTGGCAAGCCACAAGTACCTGAGTGAAGAGAATGTTCCAGCAATCAATGATTTTGATGCTTTTTTCCCATACAACGATCGTGGAAACTTGTTGGCTCGAGAACAAGCGACCAAACAAAATACAGTGTGGGGAACGGGTACACACACGCATACGCCGGTCAATGTATTCGCTTGGGGACCTGCGGGGACCATCCTGCCAGTATCAAAGATCATGCATCACTCACAACTGGGCGAATACCTCATTCAACAAATTAAATAATTTCCGCTCTGCACTTACTTTCATCTTCTGATGAAACTTCAACGCCCTCGTTTGAGGGCGTTTTTTTACATTGAAACGGTTGACGCTTCGCGCTTCGCGCTCCACTATTTGCCAAATATTTATAAAAATGACCAATGCTATGTGTGAAATATTTGCCAAACAGCCCCAGGAAAATTATCAGTTTGTGACCCGTTCGATTCGAATTGATGGTCATGCAACCAGTGTGAAGCTCGAATCAAGTTTCTGGCTGACACTAGAAGAAATTGCCTCAGCACAAGACATGACGGTACCAAAATTCATCAGCACTGTTTACCAAGAAGCGCTGGAACACAACGGTGAAGTCAACAACTTTGCTTCCCTACTTCGTTGCGCTTGCCTCACCTACGCCCGCCAACCTCAGGCAACGATTGAAAGAGCTTTGAGCGAGCAACACTGATCCCTGCATTTTATTGTCGTACCTGAGTACTACCCATTGCGCGTCGAAACTGACTAGTCTAGGCGCACGATTAAGGAGTACTCATGACAAAAATAATTCATACCATGATCCGCGTAAGCGATCTGGAGCGTTCTCTTAAGTTCTACCGCGACGCACTTGAGCTAGAAATCAAAGACCAATACGTATTCGACGGCTTTTCTCTTACTTACCTAGCGAACTCAGAAACAGGGTTCGAACTTGAACTGACTCACAATCATGACCAAAGCGAACCGTACACTCACGGCTCGGGTTATGGTCACCTTGCGGTGAGTGTTGAAGACATTGAAGCCGCACACCGCCGCTTAACATCACTTGATATTGAGGCAAGTGATATCAAGGTGTTTGACCATCAGCAAAAACACTTAGCAACCTTCTTCTTCGTCACCGATCCTGACGGTTACAAAATCGAATTCTTACAACGACAAGGTCGTTACCTTTAATAACAACAAAGAAGTAAACATAACTATGATTCATTTAACTGCTGCATTTCACGCAAAACCAGAACACACATCGACACTTAAGCAGGCACTAGAAGCTATGTTAGTGCCAACTCGTAATGAAGAAGGATGCGTGCGTTACCAACTTTTCCAAGACAAAAATGACGCTTGCCAATTTTTGTTCCAAGAGCAATTTGCTGACCAAGCGGCTTTTGACCAACACTGTAATACTGAACATTTCCAAGCTCTGCTTAGTGCTATCGATGGTTTACTAACTAGTGAGCCAAAAATCACCTTCTTTGAAGAGCTATAAGCGTTAAAGCACAAAAATAAAAAAGGCACTCAAGTGAGTGCCTTTAGTTTCTGTTGAGAGAGTTACGCGTCTTTCTTGTCGACCATATGTAAATGAACATCTTGCTGCGGGAAAGGAATCGAAATACCTTCGCGGTCAAAACGCAATTTCACTTCTTTTGTCACATCCCAGTACACATCCCAATAATCGTCGGTTTTCACCCAAGGGCGAACAATAAAATCAACCGATGATGTATTTAGCGTATGAACCTTGATGTTTGGCTCTGGTGAGCGAAGCACTGAAGGGTGAGACGTGACTATATCATTCAGAACTTCTTCTGCTTTTAGCAGATCATCGGCATAGCTAATACCAAAGACCATATCAACTCGACGAATACGCTCGTGCGTCACGTTCTTAATCACATCGCCCCAAATCTTGCTGTTTGGCACAATGATAATTTGGTTATCGAATGTACGAATCGTAGTATTCACCAAACTCATGTGGCTTACCTTACCGTCAACACCACCCGCGTATACGAAATCGCCAACATCAAATGGGCGATAGATCAGCAGCATCATGCCTGCCGCAAAATTCGATAATGTATCTTGTAATGCAAAACCAATGATCACACCGGCGATACCGAAACCAGTTAGGATTGGAGCAAGGTTTAAACCGATTTGAGACAAACCGACCATGATACCGATGATCCATACCGCCTTGCCCGACATCGAAATAAAGAAATCTTGCATCAAATGCGACAATTTCAAATTCTTAGAGGCTACCGTTTTACTCACGACTTTTCGGGTTAACTTCGCCAATGAACGAGCAATCAATAAGATCAGGGCAAAGACAAAAAGCTGGAAAACATGCTGTGGCGCATTCTCCGCGAACCAATCTACCGCAGAGTTCGACCAATGACTCAGGATAGACAGAATGACTTTTGAGTTCAGAAGATCATGGGTGATGCTACCTGTCACTTCAAATATCTGACGTTTATACTCAGACGTCTCCAGCCCTACTTTGTCACCAATCGAAATTAATTTGCGAAGGCTATCGGTAGCAATATTAAGGCGTTGTTTAAGGATCAGTTGGCTCAGTTGTAAAGACGCTTTTTCAGATTCTGGGCTGGAAGAGACTTGTGAACCGATGATTTCGCTTTGCTGGTTGAGGTACTCGATAGACGCAGATAGCAGACGCATACGCTTATCTACGCCCTCTTTAAACTCAGCATCAGCATCTTCGTCTTGAACGTCTAACTTCTTCAACCAGTTTAAATTTTGCCAACTCGATTCATAACTCACATCCAAATACTGTTGCAGTTCACGATAGCTATTGATTAAAGAAAGCTTATCTTCGTCTTTTGACTTATTGATTTCCTCATTCAGCGCTTTGATTTTGTCATCGAGATAAACCACGGCACCTTCCGAGTACTTCTCTTGAGTTTGTACGAGCTCAATCAACTTCTCATGAGGAATGGACTTATTACTGATCGCAGTAGCGAGACGACTTCTCAGTTCTTCGTTTTTCTGGAAAAGCTGTAGTTGAAGTGCATCGCGCTCGTCTCCACTAGCTAACTTTAAACTTTCAGATAAGTCGAGAATGTCTCGGTTAATATTATCAATAGCCTTCTCTGCTGCAGAAACTTTTGGCATATCTACTGTGGTCTCAACGCTTTCCGTTGCTTGTACAATGAAAGGGCTCATTGTCAGAGTCAGCAGAGCCATTAAAACCAACCATGGGGTCAAACGCACTTTAAGGGGGGATAGTAACGTCATTTTTACCTCGTAAGAGACAATCCCAATCAACACGATCGAGAAATGGAATGTAAATCCTTGAAATTAGATGCTCTAAGTTTACAACACGAATTCGCAAACCGAGCAGCATTTAGTAAATTAAGCGTCAAAATTCATAATCAATGTCCATTATTTACTCTGTTTTATTCGCCATTAGCTCAAACCTATGACAAGTTCCATTGTGTTGATATTGATACAAACTGAAGATTAGGTGTGCATCACCGTCGCCACAAATACAGCACCTGAGTAAGAATGGACTATGATTGAACGGAGTGAACGCTAATTGTTTCATCAATAAGGAGAAATCATGGGTTTTCTATCTTGGATCATTCTGGGCTTGATAGCCGGAGCACTCGCTAAGTGGCTGATGCCAGGCAATGATGGCGGCGGTTGGATCGCGACTATGGTGTTGGGCATTGCTGGTGCCTTCGTAGGCGGATTCTTGGGAAGCTTTGTCGGGCTGGGCGGTGCTGATGGCGTAAATATCGGCAGCATCATCACCGCCACATTAGGCGCGTTTGTATTGTTGTTTGTCTACAACCGCTTCTTGAAAAACTAATGTAATGCATAGCAGATAGAGCCTATCAAAACATCACGATAGGCTCGTTATTACTCATTGACGCTTAAATGTAAACGTACCAATGTGCTGCCCAGATGAGCGATGAACACCATTTGAAAAATCAGTATCTGAAGCCGCAGACGTTAACAGAGTTATGTTTTCTTTAGGAGAAGTATCTGCATTCCCTGACGTAAATGATACGCCGTCGTCGGTTCCTGCATCATAAGTTTTGAGTTCAACAACCAGTTCATCAACCCATTGACCATTTTGGAACAAGTTAAGACTATCGACGCCAACAAACCAGTCTGGGCTTGGTGCAACCATAGTAATCACACTAACTAAACTGAAATCTTCGTCTAAGCTAAAGGTCACTTCAACTTGAGTCTGGCCATTCGGCAAATCCCCACCTTCAATTAAAGACTGGCTGAATCCCAAATTCTGAATGTTACCAATTTCATTTTTTATGCTATTCGTTGAACCTGCCTCTGCTACAATTTCAACCCCAGAAGTCGCCAACTTACCAGTGCTAAAAAGGGAAGCTGAAGCGTTGTGCGTCATGCCGATCAAAGGAGAAAAATGAGCACTCCCGCTCGGGTAATTGGTAGGGAAGTTTGTCGCATTCCAATCGCTCTTAAAAGTAAGCTTATAGGTAACACCATTGATAACCGTAGAACCGGAGCTATCCCCAGAACTATCTCCCCCACACCCCAAAAGCATAAGACTCAATACAGAGGCAGTTAGAACATTATTTTTCGTAGGCTTCATCGCATCTCTCCCCAGATAAAAGTTAACAAAGTGTTAACTGGAAAACTTATCTCAAGTAAAGCAGCTTTGTTCACAGATGCAAATGAAACGGACTTCTACAATATCTAATCAACAAAGTAATTATACTCCCCCCAATAACAAACAAGCCTTTCACTCACATGAAAGGCTTGGTTATATTCCGATATTATCGATTGGGGTGATTTAAGATATGGTCTTCCCAGTCCACCACGTCTATCTCGTACACCACTTTGTTTCTGACACTTTCGCCAGCAGCATGCATGGCTGACTTGGAACCCGTTATCAGTGGGTGCCATTCTGGTAGTGGTTGGTCCTCTGCGAGCAAACGGTAGGCACAAGTGTGCGGTAGCCAAGTAAAGTCATCAATATCTTCACGTGTTAGCTTGGTGCACTCTTCCCCTGAAGTGAAACGATTCGGGTAATCTTTGCACGAACACGTTTTGCTGTTCAGCCAACTGCAAGCAACATTGGTGTAATAAATTTCGTCCGTATCTTCATCCATTAGCTTGTGTAGACAGCACTTGCCACACCCATCACAGAGAGATTCCCATTCTTCTTCTGTCATGTTCTCTAACGATTTACTTTGCCAAAATGGAGTGCTCATACGCTTACTACTTATTACTGAGTGGGAATGAATTGGGTGCGTTTTATACCCCTCTGGGCATCAAAATTCAAGTTTTACGGTGTGAGTGAAGTGATAGGAATATTGAGTAAGATTTGTTCGCATTTAGCAATGCGATCATATTGCGATGAATTTACGCGCGCCTCTTCCAATCTGGCGAGAAATGTCCATAATGCCCCCTTCATTTTTACGAGGGCTTTAAGATGGATTGTCGATTAGGTTGTGGGGCATGCTGCATAGCACCGAGCATCTCTTCCCCGATTCCAGGCATGCCAAATGGCAAACCAGCAGGTGAACGTTGTATCCAATTAAATGACGATAATCTGTGTAAGCTGTTCGGAAAACCAGAACGCCCGAAAGTTTGCCACGACTTCAAACCATGTCCGGTTGTGTGTGGCAAAACAAATCAGGAAGCGTTAAACAACATTACAGAATTAGAGCAACTCACTTAATCGTTCCCCAGCTCTCTTAGGTATAGGTAGATCGTATCGCGTGAGATACCGAGATGATTTGCCACCATCAAAACCGCATCTTTGTATTTGAAAATACCCAGCCCTTGCAAACGGGTGACCAGTTCTCGGTTACGTTTGGATGGTGTGATCGCTTCATTCATCCACACTTCTGATTGAACAGTTTCAATCGTACTAATGATGGTCTCATCAATATTACGCGCGAATGTCTCAGGTGAACGCGCTCCTGTACAACATTCGTTTTGCTGTTGCGGCATAATTGAACGCAAGAAATCTTGCATTGGTACGTCCATGTCCACGTTAATACACAGCAATCCGATCGGTTTATTTTTAGGGTTGCGAACTATCGTGGTAATGGAGTGCAAGGTCTTTCCACTCGCCGTTTTCGTTAAATACGAGTCTGAAACGTCATTGCCCTCTAACAGCTTCATTCTTGCTAAGTTGGTAATCGGTGCACCTTCACCACGTTCAGTAATGTGACCATTGGCAATTTTGATAATTTCCGGTGCTTCCGCATCAAGGCTGTGAAGAACGACTTCGGTGTGCTCACCATACATGCGTGCAATACCATCCACGACGTTCTTCATTGAATTCAAAATATCTAAATCACTTTTAGTGAGTTTCTTAAGCAGCAATGTTACTTCCCTTAGCAAAAACGTTGAGGCTAGGCTGACATAATATCGATAATAGATTTGTCAGTATACGGCATACCGAGTCTAACCATCGAGCCTACATTTCTAATCGTTTGTTCGACTTCGTTACCTACTATACCTTGATTCTTCACGCTGTGGTTACCCATAGCCATCAAATATGAGCGTACTGCGGTGGTAGAGGAAGTGCAGACTTTCATCGCGCAGGACGATTTCGCTCCATCACATACCATGCCCGAACTATCGCTAATCACGTTCTGAATCGCATAACATGACTGTTCAAACGAACCTCCCGCCAAATATACTAGCGCCATGGAAGCTGCGGCGCTGGTGACCGTATTACCACAAAACGCCGATAGCGGTGGGTAGTACGATTTAATGTAAATCGCACCTAAGTGACTCATGATTAACGCACGAGCTAATTGCTCTTCAGTACTTTGGAAAACCTCTGCTGCAATGACCACTGGCATAGTAGCCGCGATACCTTGGTTACCACTGCCAAAGTTACTCATGGCTGGTAGCGTAGCTCCCCCCATACGTGCATCCGAGGCGGCAGAGGTCATCATTTGGATACGGCTCATCAAATCATTACCAAGCAACCCCTGCTCGATATTACCTTTTAATGTACGACCGATCTCCAATCCATAACCATTATCGATACCCTCTTGCGCTAATGAGCTGTTGAGCTCAGCCGCTTGTAGGATAAATTTGATCTCTTCAAAAGGCGCTTTAAGTGCAAAGTCGTAGATTTGTTTGATAGAGATGTCCACACCTTCACAAACAGACCCAGTTGCAACTCGTTGCTGTTGGGGCGCATCAAATGTCACTTTGCCATTGTGAGTGATCTGAATAATGTTGGTGTGTCCACCACTGATTGTCACTGATACCGTGTCTTCTCCAGCAGTCATGGTGACGCTGCAAAAGATGAATTCTTGGGTATCAATGCGCGCAACGCTAACGCGCTCTTCATCAATCAGTTGTTGAGCAGCAGTCACATTGTCTTGATTAATATGGGCAAGAACTTCCAATTCGGCATTAGGGTCGCCGGCCAACGCACCTACAGATGCGGCAATCTTTAGACCAATCTTTCCGGTTCCAGGGACATAAACTCCCATTGAGTTTTTAAATAGATTGTCAGAGACACGGACTTCTATCATCTCTGGGGTCTGGCATCCAAGCTCACGTTTTGCAACTGCTGCCGCGTATGCAGCAGCAATGGGTTCTGTACATCCGAGTGCAGGTTTTACAACTTGCTTAATGATTTGGATATATTGGTTCCATTGCTGATTCATGTTTTTTCTCCGTATTACTTTTTGCAAGCAATCGCTTCAACTTCAATCAATACGCCTAGCGGAAGATCTTTTACCGCAAAGCAGCTGCGCGCAGGACACTCTTTATTAAAGAACTCAGCATAGACTTTGTTAAACTCAGCAAAGTCACTGATGTTCGCCAAATAACAAGTTGTTTTCAAAACAGTGTCAATGCTGCCACCGCCTGCTTCTAAGACGTGTTTTAGGTTCGTCAAAGATTGATGACTCTGAGCAGTAATGCCCCCCTCAACTACTTTGCCTACTGCACTATCAACTGGCAGTTGACCAGACGTAAAAATCAAGTCTCCGTAAGCAGTGCCGTGCGAATAAGGGCCAATAGCAGCTGGAGCGTGCTCTGAAGTAATCAATTCTTTCATTTTAATCCTCACATAATTTTTAGTTTTAATAAGAAAACTCTTAAGTAAGTTTTCATTTCAAAGCTATTCTTTCAACTATATGCGAATACAACAACTACTTCAGATCACATAAATCGATCTTTTTTCAGATTTTATTGAGTATTTTTGCCGAGATCTCAAATTTATCTGAATTTTCCACAAAAAAATTGTTGTTGTTCTTTTTCTCAAATAGATTTGAGAAAAATTCATACTAACAAAGAGACAACGACAATGAGCGTTACTGTACCTACACAAACTCTTCCAATAACCAAAGAGCCGCCTCACGTTAAGGCGGGAATGACCGTAGAAGAATGGAAAGCCGCAACCAAGTTTGACAGCACAGACTGGGGTTGGGTGATCATGAGTATCGGCATGGCAATCGGTGCTGGTATTGTTTTTCTTCCTGTAAAAGTTGGTGTACTGGGCATCTGGGTATTCCTTGCTTCGGCAGTTATTGGTTACCCTGCCATGTACTTATTCCAACGATTATTCATTAACACCTTATCGACGTCACCAAAATGCCAAGACTACGCTGGTGTCATTTCAGGGTACCTAGGAAATAAATGGGGGGCTCTGTTGGGGATACTCTACTTCATCATGCTGGTGATTTGGGTGTTCGTTTACTCCACAGCAATCAACAATGACTCAGCCTCTTTCCTACATAGCTTTGGCATCACTAAGGGGCTATTGTCGGAAAACCCGCTGTATGGTCTTGCTTTAGTTTGTGCTTTAGTGGCCATCGCGTCACGTGGTGAAAAGATCTTATTTAAAGTGAGCACTGGTCTGGTTTTGATCAAGTTATGTACCGTTGCCTTACTTGGCGTGATGATGATTGAAAAGTGGGACTTTGCTAACGTCGGCTCTGTACCTGCGGCAGGTGCAGGTTTGAAAGACGCCATTGAACTATTGCCCTTCACTCTTACCTCAATCTTGTTTATTCAAAGCTTGAGCCCAATGGTTATCTCTTACCGCTCTAAAGAGAAATCAATTGAGGTTGCGCGTTTTAAAGCGATGCGTGCGATGAAGATTGCTTTCGGTATTCTGTTTGTCACCGTGTTCTTCTATGCAATCTCATTCACCCTTGCGATGTCTCACGATCAAGCAGTAAAAGCAGCTGAAGAGAACATCTCCGCATTAGCGATGGTCGCACAGGGCATGGACGGGACAACATTGAAATTGCTTAGCTTAATGTTGAACATTTTCTCTGTTATGACGGCGTTCTTTGGGGTGTACCTAGGGTTCCGCGATTCTTGCCAAGGTCTTGCAATGCTCGCTCTTAAGAAAGTCATGCCTGAAGAGCAGATTAACCGTAATTTGGTAACCAAAGGCATCATTCTATTTGCTATTTTGATGGCTTGGGGCGCTATCGTGTTGAACTTGCCAGTATTGAGTTTTACTTCAATATGTAGCCCGATCTTTGGTTTGATTGGTTGTTTGATCCCTGCGTACTTGGTGTATCAAGTTCCTTCACTGCATAAATACAAAGGTGCTTCACTCTACCTAATCATTGCGACAGGTATTCTACTGTGTATCTCACCTTTCATCGCATTTAGTTAACCCTTCCTCTCACCTCGGTTATTCGTCTTCATGATGATGACCGAGGTTCTCTACGTTTCCACTTCATAGAGTATTTCGTTTCATATCTGAGACAAAAACCCGCCGATCTGGTCATTCGCTTAATTTCCGTGCTTCGAATCACACTTTTCTGACAATTCTCTACTATGTTCAGCGGGTAATCTAAATCCGAAATAGGAAACAACATGAATAAATACATGGCAGAGGTTTTTGGTACTTTTTGGTTAGTGCTTGGTGGTTGCGGCAGTGCGGTATTAGCTGCGGGCTTTCCAGATATTGGCATCGGTCTACTAGGTGTTTCTCTTGCGTTCGGCTTAACCGTACTCACCATGGCATTTGCGATTGGTCATATCTCAGGTTGTCATTTAAACCCAGCTGTAACAGTCGGTTTATGGGCTGGCGGTCGTTTTGATACCAAAGACGTTATCCCTTATATCATCGCACAAGTGATTGGTGGCGTGATTGCAGGCGGTGTGCTCTACGTTATTGCAACAGGTCAAGCTGGCTTTGATGTAGTTGGTTCTGGCTTCGCATCAAATGGCTACGGTGAACATTCTCCAGGTCAGTACTCAATGGTAGCAGCACTTGTAACAGAAGTTGTGATGACAATGATGTTCCTTATCGTGATCATGGGCGCGACCGACAAACGTGCTCCTCAGGGATTTGCACCTATCGCGATTGGTCTATGTTTAACCCTGATTCACTTGATCAGTATCCCTGTAACGAATACGTCCGTTAACCCTGCGCGTAGTACTGGTGTTGCCGTATTTGTTGGCGATTGGGCAGTTTCTCAGCTTTGGCTATTCTGGGTAGCACCAATTGTTGGTGGTATCTTAGGTGCGCTTATCTATAAGAATCTTCTAGGTGTAGAATCAAACGACTAATTGATTATCAAACCGCAAGATCAAAAAAGCCGCTGAATTCAGCGGCTTTTTTATTAAATCTTGTGTCGACCTAAGAGTGAGTGTGACAAGGTTGTCCCATCTACGAGTTCAAGCTCACCACCTACAGGTACACCATGTGCGATGCGGCTGGCGTCGACTTGGTGTTCTTTACATAATTCTGCAATGTAGTGTGCTGTTGCTTCCCCTTCTACCGTAGGGTTGGTAGCAAGGATCACTTCAGAAATATCACCTCGGCGCAGACGGTAGTCAAGAACATCAAGACCAATATCACTTGGACCAATTCCGTCCAGCGGTGATAAGTGCCCCATAAGTACAAAGTATCGACCTGAGTATTGACCGGTCGCTTCTACTGCAGCGATGTCTGCCGGGCTTTCTACTACACAAATTTGACCGTTTTCTTGGCGTTTTGGGTTAGTACAAATATGACAAACTTCTTCTTCAGTGAAGGTACGACACTCGGTGCAATGACCGATTTCTGTCATTGCTTGGCTCAGCGCGTCTGCTAGTTGCAGACCGCCTTTTCTATCACGCTGTAACAAGTGAAAGGCCATACGTTGCGCCGACTTGGGACCTACCCCAGGTAGACAACGTAAGGCCTCCATCAATTGTTCCAGCATATGACTGGTACGCATTGAAAATCCGCTTAGTTAGAATTCAGCAGATTAGAATGGCATTTTCATACCTGGTGGTAGTTGCATACCGCCAGTTACAGAAGCCATTTTCTCTTTTTGAGTCTCTTCAACGCGACGTGCTGCATCGTTGAATGCTGCAGCGATTAGATCTTCTAGCATCTCTTTGTCGTCTTCCATCAGACTTTCATCGATTTCTACACGACGCACACTGTGACTGCCAGTGATTGTAACTTTAACTAGACCAGCACCAGACTCGCCAGTTACTTCCATATTCGCGATTTCTTCTTGAAGCTTTTGCATGCGATCTTGCATTTGCTGGGCTTGCTTCATTAGGTTGCCCATACCGCCTTTACCAAACATGTTTATCTCTCTGGTTTAATTAGGTGTTGCATCTGTTAATGGGGTTATCACTTTACGTTTTCAACCCCATTCCGTTCAATTTTTAGATAGGGCGTACACTATCTTTATCAAGCTCTGCTGTAAATCGACGTTCGATGAACTGTACGTGTGGATCGTTTTCTAAACTGATCAGAGCCTGTTGTAATTTCTCTTGGTAGAGCCTATCTCTTAACTCTAGCGGGGTTTCACCATTTTCACCGACATCAATGCTTAAATGGCACTCTTCCCCTAGTACTGTATTGAGAGCATTTAATAACTCGCTCTGCGCTCTATCGGTGTTGAGGTGAGCTTGATTGCCTCTTAATTGTAGTGAAACCGTTGAACCTTCTTTATCAAAGTGCGAGTTCAAAGCCAATTGTTCCACCAATTTAGGTGTGTCCATTTGGCTAATTAGATTCGCCCATTCACTTCTTTCTAGAGATTCATCCACCAGCTTTTGCGCCATTTCTGGCGTTTTTTCATGTTCTAACGCTTGTTTGAGCTGCGTCGGTGTCAGTTCCGTATTGGCTTTCTTTTCGACCGGTTTTGTTGGTCGCCAACGGTATGCCTCATCCTCTGGCTCTTGATTTTCAGCTTGAGGAGTAGATTTAGGCGACACCTGCGCAGAATTGCCATGCAATTGCGCTAAACGGTCAATAACCGATTCTTTTTGTGCAGGTGCCGCTTTAGGCTTTTTTGGACCACCAGTCGGAGCCGTTGCTTGTTGTTGTCCTTGACGCTGTGAGCGCAATTGATGGCGTAAACCACTCAAATTACCGCGAGAAGGCGCACTTTGTTGTGGCTGAGACTGTTGAGGAGCGTGCTGCGTTGGCGCAGGATTCTCACTCATTGGTGGAGCCATGTCATATTGCGGTGGTGCCATATCGTATCCACCCTGATACTCAGGTTGATACTGTGGCGCTTCGTTCTGCGTCGCTGGTTGGCTCATCGGTTGAGAAGCTGCATGCTGTGGCGCTGATTGCGCTGGGCGGCTTTGCATCTGCTGCATTGGCGCTTGTGCTGCAGGTGTTTGTTGCTTCGATGGCTGCAGTTGAGGTGATTGCTGCTGTGGAGCAATTTGTGGTTGGCTCACTGTCGCAGTCGGCGCGACTTGAGGCTGCGATGAGGTAGAAATTACGTTTGCGTTGTTATTTGCTGACGGACGGAATGCCATCATACGCAATACAATCATTTCCATGCCGACGCGACCATTTGGTGACATCGTCAGGTCTTCACGACCTTTCAAGGCGATCTGGTAGTAAAGCTGAACATCTTGCGGTGTCAGAGCTTTACTTAATAATTCAATTTTTTCAGCATCAGGCTGCGATTGGTCCAAAGTCGAAGGCAGAGCTTGGTGCATCGCAACACGATGAAGCTGAGAAGCTAATTGCTGTAGTAACCCATCCCACTCTACACCATTTGATGCGAGTAGTTGGATTTTATCCATCACTTGTTGAGGTTGCTTACTACTGATTGATTCCAGCAAATGGATAGCTTGGTCTGTATCAATCGTACCCAGCATATGGCTAACGATGTCAGTTTGAATCGTACCGTTACCAAGGGCGATAGCTTGGTCAGTTAAGCTCAGTGCATCGCGCATACTGCCATCTGCAGCGTGCGAGATCATGCCAAGTGCTCTTGCGTCTGCAGAGACTTGTTCTTTTTCCAAAATATGGTCAAGTTGCTGATGGATATCATCAACACTGATTGGCTTAAGATGGAACTGCAAACAACGTGACAAAATCGTCACTGGCAGTTTCTGTGGATCTGTCGTTGCCAACAAGAACTTCACATACTCTGGCGGCTCTTCCAATGTCTTTAACAGCGCGTTGAAAGAGTGGCGCGAAAGCATGTGTACCTCATCGATGAGGTACACTTTAAAACGTCCGCGAGCGGGTTTGTATTGAACGTTGTCTAACAGTTCACGAGTATCTTCAACTTTAGTACGAGAAGCTGCGTCGATTTCAAGTAAGTCTACAAAGCGACCCTCATCAATCTCACGACAAGTATCACATTTCCCACAAGGGTTAGCAGTGATCCCTGTTTCGCAGTTCAAGCCCTTAGCAAACAGGCGGCCAATTGACGTTTTACCAACGCCTCGCGTGCCACTGAATAGGTACGCATGGTGTAAGCGATTTTGCGCTAACGCGTTTTCCAGAGCAGTTAAGACATGACTTTGTCCAACCACTTGATCAAACTTGTTAGGACGCCATTTTCGCGCTAAAGCTAAATAACTCATTGAATGTATTAGTGTCCTTCAAACTCGCAAATGCTGTATACGTTAAGACCTAGACCTTCTAGGCGCTTATCACCACCAATTTCTGGTAGGTTAATAACGAACGCAGCGTGCTCTAATTCACCGCCAAGCTGACGGATCAGTTTTGTTGTTGCTTCGATTGTACCGCCAGTCGCTAGCAGATCGTCAACAACCAATACTTTATCGCCTTCTACGATTGCATCAGTATGAATCTCTAGCGTATCCACACCGTACTCAAGCTCATAAGATTGAGCCACAGTAGGACGAGGTAGTTTGCCTGGCTTACGCACAGGGACAAAACCCACACCCAGTTCAAGTGCTAGAGGCGCACCAAATAGGAAACCACGAGCTTCTGTGCCGACCACTTTCGTGAAGCCCATGTCTTTGTAACGTTCAACTAATAGGTTAATCGTTGCTTGGTACGCTTTTGCGTCTTCCAGTAGGCTAGTTACGTCGCGGAAAAGAATGCCTGGTTTTGGGTAATCTTGGATGCTTTTGATGCTAGATTTGATCAGCGAAATTGTTTCTGTAGTCATAATACCGATTTACTTAGATTGGCTCATCACCCTCTGTTCTTATCGCAGTATATATGAGGGCAATAAACAATAGGTTTTCAGCGCGACGTACTCATTATTTTAAAAGTTACAGGCGCTGAAAATACAAACGCCCACTCGAAGAGCGGGCACACTATTCTCTACAATCTTAGTGATTTTCTTCTCGGTCAGCAACCAGCTCAGTCACAGGTAGACGCATAAACCAGCTCAGTAAAACGATTAGCATCACTAAAAGCGCAATTTTTACCCAGACAATGGGAGCAACCAGAATAGATACGGTAAAACTGAGCACGATAAATACAGCACCACGCTGCTTCACTTTTCGTGTAACCGCTCGGTGTTTGTGCCAGTTTTCTAGCATAGGTCCGAACGTTTTATGCTCATGCAGCCAACGATGAAAAGCAGGACTACCACGCATAAAACAGGCGCTGGCTAATAGAATAAAAGGTGTGGTTGGAAGTAATGGAAGGACGATACCAGCAATGCCAAGTATCATGCAGAGTCCACCAGCAATATTGAAAAAGTAACGCTTAATACGAATGGTGGACTCCAAAAAACAATCGTTTAATTAAAAACCTGCGTAACCGTTCAGTACGCGAATCCAGGTTAGCGTTGCAGGTAAAGTTGGGATCAAAAGAACTGCAATGAAACCTAAAAAGTAAAAAATATTATAAGGCTCTTTAAAATCTTTGTCTGCCATGATGCTTCTTCTCACTTGTTGACTTAGCTTTCTCCCAATTACATATCGTTAAATTATCGTTACGCAAATGGGTCATTATTGTTTTAAGCGCTGACTATACCTTAAACAGCAAACGCTAAACACCAACAAAAAGTAAGGCTATTGTGAGAATGATTATTAATAAGATATAGGATTTTAAACAATAAAAAAAGCAGCACATGAGTGCTGCTCGTGAATTTCTGAATTCATTACATTAAACGATTCAATCGTACAATGTTTAGGCTAAAGCTTGAGGTCCCTAAGCAGCCAATTGAAAGCTGTCCACCTGTGGTAATTGGAAGTTCGCGGGTAATAAAATTCTTCATACTACCATCACCAAGACGATTGCCGGCCGCGATGTGTTGATTAACGTGTCCATCAGACCACTGGCTGTCCAGACCTGCCGGCAATATAGAGACTGACGATGATGCTAAATCAGCCACGCCGAACACTGCATTTACTGCACCTGCACACTCTGAACATTGTATGCCCTTTTCAATGATCTCAACCATGTCTTTAAGATCGGCACTAAAGCTTTTTAAGTTGCGTAGATAATCATCAAACAGAGCTCTCACCAGTAATGTGGTTGCTACGCCGTCTTGCTGCAGTGAAGCCGAATCCACAAGGTAGAAAGCAAATTGCCCGTTCATTAACCATCGGTAGTCAAACACCAATGGCATCACGTCTGTCGATTGCAGTAATCGGTACGAGCACTTCCAATCTCCCTGAGAGGTGTCTTTCTCAGGCAATAGAGCGTGCAACAAATCACGCGCTGCATTCGGGTTTTGCTGTAGATACTCAAGATGCCAATGAAGCTCTTGGTCATCTGGCATCTCTCCACCATCATCAACTCGGAACCACTGGCTCGAAAAATCTCGTTGTTCAGCAAAGTGGCAGTCCGAATCTTCCAGCGTATTGTCAATCGCTTGAGAGAGATGGTGATAATTTCCAATAGGTTTTGGTAGGAAGTCTTTGATACCAAATCGAAGCGCTTTTGCCACGTCAGACATTTCGTCTGTACCTGACACCACGATCAATGGCATCGATGGATATTCTAGGCTTACTTCCTCCACAAACTCGATTCCGTCTAAAACGGGCATGGATAAGTCGCATAAGACAAGGTCAGGCTCGCACTCACGCAATTGCTGCAGTGCTTCTAAACCGTTTTCAGCTTCTACTACCTTGTAACCCTGACTTTCTAAATAGACACTAGTTACTCTACGAAATATGGGGTCATCGTCCACCAACATGATGAGCTTGTGATTGACCACTTCCTGCGCCGAGACCATTGCCGTTTGACCGTGAGTCTTAAACATACCTTTGCACCTCACAAAGCTCAGTCAAAAAACAAATTTATACGTTATTATTTTTGTTGTATTCACATCTTACAAAACGTTGTGCAGCAAGACGTCAGGCCCTTTCACCTTGTTATAAACCGTAGCCTTAAATTGACGTTTATACAAATATTCCATGGTTTATCAGTATTTACTAAGAGCGTCCTGCTGTGTTCAAATGGTGCAACATGTTGACTTAAAGCAAACTTTGATCACAAAGTTAATTATAAATTAGCCATAAACGGTAATTTAATGTGTCTGGAAATATGAAATTAGATGATCTAAACCTGTTTCGATTGGTTGTCGAAAATGGGAGCTATACCGCAACTTCGCGAAAAACCATGATTCCGGTGGCAACCATCACCCGACGCATTCAAGCGCTAGAAGACTCTGTCAATCTTCGATTGCTGAACCGTCATGCGCGTAAGCTTTCTCTCACTGAAGCTGGAGAACGCTTTTACCATGAATGCTCACCTCTGCTGCAACGCCTAACCTCGACAGCTGAGGAAATTACGGATGACTGCCGCGGTGCATCGGGCAAAATCAAAATTTCTGCGCCGTACAATCTGACGAAGCGCATGATGATGCCAATGTTCAATTCGTTCATGAAGCAGTACCCAGATATCAACATTGAGTTGACGACGGAAAGCAATGCGGATCAACTTGATCCGACCGAATGGGACGTGATCTTCCGTGTTGGTCCGCAACGTGATTCAAGTCTGATTGCACGCAAAATTGGTGAAGTAAAAGATATTTTGGTTGCAAGCCCTGACTACTTAACGGCGAACCCAGCTCCAAATCACGCTGAGGAGCTTTCTAACCACTCTTTGCTAAAAGGCTCACCGCTTATCAAGTGGACACTGATTAACAGCAAAGGAGAGTCTGTGGTGAACGTAGAGCGCGGTCGTTTTCAAGCAAACGCACTTAACGTGGTTCGTAGCTCTTGTTCAGAAGGTTTAGGCATTACTTTGATGCCTGACGTGATGATCAAAGAGTACATCGAAAGCGGCGATCTTGTGCGCGTACTACCAGATTGGAGCGCAAACCCGCGTGACATCTACATGCTCTACAACCACAAAGACCACTTACCTGAAAAGGTACGCTTATTCATCGACTTCGTGATTGCTTACAACATTCACTAAGCTAAAAACATAAGCCGATAGAAAACAAAAACCAGAGCCGAAGCTCTGGTTTTTTTATCTCTTGAGAAGTGCGATTTAAGCGCCTTCGTTGTGCAACTCTAAGTTTGCTAGGTCTTGCTGGATTTCGCGCTGTGTTTTCGCATCATCGTTGCGCAGACCATCAAGGAAATCCAGATATTGCTGGTCAATATCACCCGTTACGTACTCACCGTTAAATACGGATGTATCAAACGTAGTGATATCTTGGTTACCAAGACCAACTGCCTCGACTAAATCATCGAGACGTTGATAAATCAGAGCATCCGCACCGATTTGCTTGCAGATGGTCTCGTTATCGCGTCCATGAGCAATCAGTTCTGTCGCGCTTGGCATGTCGATACCGTAAACATTCGGGAAACGAACTTCTGGCGCGGCAGAAACCATAAACACTTTGTTCGCACCGGAATCACGAGCCATCTCAATGATCTGCTCTGAAGTCGTACCACGTACGATAGAGTCATCGACTAGCAGGACATTTTTGCCCTTGAACTCAGAGCGGATCGCATTGAGCTTGCGACGTACCGACTTCTTACGTTGCTGTTGTCCCGGCATGATAAAGGTACGACCTACGTAACGGTTTTTCACAAAACCTTGGCGGTATGGCTTATCAATCGCTTGAGCAATTTGCAGTGCGATATCGCAAGATGTTTCTGGAATAGGAATAACCACGTCGATGTCTAAATCTGCGTAGTCTTCGCTGATACGCTCACCGAGCTTCTTACCCATTTCAACACGAGCACTGTACACTGAAATCTTATCGATGAATGAATCTGGACGAGCAAAGTAAACGAACTCAAAAATACATGGGTTCAGCTTAGGGTTGTCAGCACACTGCTTAGTGTATAGCTCACCGTCAAATGTCGCGTAAATTGCCTCACCAGGCGCCACGTCGCGAACAAAATCGAAGCCAACAGCATCCAATGCGACAGATTCTGACGCCACCATATACTCTGTTCTGCCGTTTACTTCTCGCTTGCCAAGACAAAGAGGACGAATGCCGTGAGGGTCACGAAATGCAATCATACCGTGACCAATGATCATCGCTGTTACTGCGTATGCACCGCGAATGGTGCGATGCACATTAGTCACCGCGCGGAACACGTCTTCAGAAGTCACGTTACCTTTAACGGTGTCGATTTCATGAGCCAGTACATTAAGTAACACTTCTGAGTCTGAAGTGGTGTTGATATGGCGGCGGTCTTTTTCAAACAGCTTCTGACGAACTTCATGAGCATTTGTCAGGTTACCGTTGTGGGCAAGTGTAATACCGAAAGGAGAGTTTACGTAGAAAGGTTGAGCTTCTGAGGCGCTTGAGCTACCTGCAGTAGGGTAACGAACATGACCAATACCCACCTCACCTTGCAAGCGTTGCATGTGTCTTGCTTCGAACACATCCTTCACTAAACCGTTCGCCTTGCGCAGACGAAAACGATTGCTTTCTATGGTACAAATACCAGCGGCATCTTGGCCACGATGCTGTAACACCGTTAACGCGTCATAAATAGACTGGTTTACAGGCGTTGTGCCCACGATTCCAACAATACCACACATGTCCTAATCCTCGATTTGCGACAGTAGCTGGCACTACTAGATAGTGCCAGACAGAAAACTTGATGTTGCTTTTAAATGCTCGAAGAATGGGGCGATGATACGGCTGAACTCAGGGACCAACTGTGACTCTTTCCACCAATCCGAGCTTGGGAATGCAGTAAACGCATCCATAAAAAACAGCACCGCAGAAACAATCAGTACTCCGCGTAAACCACCAAACACCACACCGAGAATTCGATCGGTTCCTGATAGCCCTGTTTTTTGTACCAGTTGACCAATGACGTAATTCACCACTGCACCAACCACTAGGGTTGCGACGAATAACGCCGCAATTGCGGCTCCGTTTCGAAACATTTCATCTTCGATGTTGGTGAAGTACACCGCCAATTTGGCGTAGTAGTTACTGGAGATAAAAAATGCTCCGAACCAAATCACCAAAGACAAAGCTTCTTTAGCAAAACCGCGAACTAAACTGATCAGAGCTGAAAATCCGATCACACCTAAAATGACAAAATCTAACCAATTCATGTTTTCTTCATCTTAAGTTGGCGCGCATTTTAACAGAAAAAATGCTGACGCAAACGTTTTCTTATGGATTTAATGGCTTAAATTTAAGCAATTGACCTTTTGAGCCTGTAATTTTTTGTAATTCCTTGACCTGTCGTTCAAGTTTACTTTTTGATACATCAGGACCAACAATTACTCGAGTAAAGGTATTCTCTTTTTTTACATGAGCTTGATACCCGCGCTTCTGTAAATCCTCTACCAATGCAACTGCATTCTCATGATTTTTCAGTGCCATCAATTGAATGATCCAAGCCGAATCCTCATATTGATTTTTTTCTTCAACCGGACGAACAGCGACCTCTACCTTTTCAGGCTGCTTGTTCGCGTGTTCAGGTTGAGTAGCAGGCTCTGTTTTTGGTACAGAAACGTCAACTGGAGACACTTCAGATTCATCCACCGTCGCAGTTACCGGAGATTCTGGTAACGAAACGTTGTCTTCTTCAGGTTCCAAGATTTCAAAGTTTTCCACATCGCTATCAAGTTCTGGTTTGATAGGAATGCTGGCAAACTCTTCTTTGTAGTGCAGTTTCTTACCATCTAGGACGTCAGGGAGCACAATGACCCCCACCGCGACTAGAATGATGGTGCCGACTAAACGACTTTGGAATTTACTTGCCATCAAATTACCTTTGATTACTCATTATTTGATTGCCAATGCTCCAACACCTCGCCCACAGTATGGAAGGAACCAACCACCAAAATGACATCGTCGTGAGCTGCGTGAGTCTTCGCGCTCTCAAACGCCTCTACTGGAGCTTGGAACTCAACTTGACCTTGAGGTAAGTATTGGCAAAGTTCACCTGCTGTCGCTGCTCGTGGACCTGTCAACGATGCTGGATACCATTGCGTTGCAATTGGAGTTAATGCTTCGATTGTTGCTTTGATGTCTTTATCGTGCAGCATAGCAACCACAACGTGGATGTTCTTATCCGCGTATTGACGTTTCACCTTCTCAACCAAGTATTCAGCTGAATGAAGGTTGTGTGCAACATCAAGGACGATTTCCGGACCCGTTTGCAAAACCTGCATTCGGCCAGCCAAGCGAGCATTATTCAAGCCATTAACGATATTAATGTCAGTGATTTGCAATTCTGACGCGCCGAGAGCCATTAACGCTGTTGCTGCATTCGGTAACGGTAGAGATGGCAATGGCAGATCTTCTAAATCAAATGCGCCACTGCTCCACTTCCAACCTTTCTCAGTTATCTGGTAATCAAATTGAATACCGACTTGGAAAAACTCAGCTTGAATATCATCAGCATGGGCAGCAACCGTCGCCGGCGGTGTTGGCTGACCACAAATTGCAGGTTTGCCCGCACGGTAAATACCGGCTTTCTCGAAGCCAATCACATTGATGTCATCGCCCAGCCAATCAACATGGTCGATAGCCAAGCTAGTGATAACAGACACGTCATGGTCAACCACATTAGTCGCGTCTAAGCGTCCACCTAGACCAACTTCTAACAGGACCACATCCACTTTCTCAACTTGGAAAATACGAAGTGCCGCTAACGTACCAAATTCAAACAAACTTAGGCTTATCTCGCCGCGCTGTTTTTCGATGTAATCGAACGCCTCACAGTGTTTGCTATCTTCTGCATCGACGCCATTGATACGTACTCGCTCATTGTAGCGAATCAGGTGTGGTGAACTGTAAACACCGACAGAGTAACCGGCATCTAATAGAATGGCTTCCATCAACGCACATGTTGAGCCCTTGCCATTGGTGCCGGCAACAGTAATCACAGTAGGAGCTGGTTTGGTAAGGTTAGCCTTTTGCGCTACCGCTTGAACGCGGTCTAAGCCAAGGTCAATCGCTGAAGTGTGGAGATTTGTTAAATAATCAAGCCACATCGTTAGAGGAGATGTGGCTTGAGGAATAGAGTTTTGGGTCATCTAACTTTAACCATTAATTTCTTTGGTTTTTATGTTAGTTGATACTTTACCCTTTTTCGTCCGCTTCTGGTACAGAATATGGCTCTTCATTTGGAGATTCGTTAACCGAAACCACCATAGGAGACTTGTGGTTAGTTAGCTTAGCTACTAGACCACCCACACGCTGACGCATTTCACGACGGTCAACGATCATATCGATCGCACCGTGCTCAAGAAGGAACTCGCTACGTTGGAAGCCTTCAGGAAGATCTTCACGTACTGTCTGTTCAATTACACGGCGACCAGCAAAGCCGATAAGTGCTTTAGGTTCACCAATGTTGATGTCACCTAGCATTGCCAAACTTGCTGATACACCGCCCATTGTTGGGTCAGTCAGTACAGAGATGAATGGCAAGCCTTTCTCAGAAAGACGCTCAAGTGCCGCACTGGTTTTCGCCATTTGCATTAGAGACATCAACGCCTCCTGCATACGCGCACCACCACTTGCTGAGAAACAAACAAGTGCACAGTTGTTTTCAATTGCTGCTTCTACTGCTTTTACAAAGCGCGCACCAACAACAGAACCCATTGAACCGCCCATGAAAGAGAACTCAAAAGCACACGCCACTAGTGGCATGCCCAACAATTCACCTTGCATTACGATCAGTGCATCTTTCTCACCACTGCTCTTTTGTGCAGCAGAGATACGCTCTTTGTAGCGTTTAGAATCTTTAAACTTCAGTTTATCTTGCGGCTCAAGCTCAGTACCAAGTTCCACACGGTTACCTTCATCTAGGAATGTTTCTAGACGACGGCGCGCTTTCATACGCATGTGATGGTTACACTTAGGACAAACTTCTAGGTTACGCTCAAGCTCAGCGTGGTATAAAACCTGCTCACAAGAAGTACATTTGGTCCACACGCCTTCAGGAATAGAAGCTTTACGTGAACTTACTAGGTTGCTTTTCTCTAAAATCTTTTCAAGCCAACTCATGGAAGACCTTTTCTCTCAACTCTTCCGCTTCATTGCGAAAGATATAAATTCGGGAATATTGCGGATGGATTAAAACATATCTTGCCGCGACTGTAGATAAAAAACTGGTTGTACCTATTTTTGATATCATTAATAACGCACAGTTTCAGCACGTATCCAGCCTAAAGTACCGATATTTTGAAACAAAATCGCAAATTTAGTTCAAATTATCTGGCAAAAACAACGGACCGATCGGCACACGTGGCAATCCAAACTCTTCTGGGTAGTCCACATCCACCAGATATAAGCCTTCAGCTTTGGCGGTCGCGCCTGCTAATTTACGGTCTTTCGCTTCTAGTAGCCATTTTATCCATTCTGGTTTTTCTTCACCACGACCCACTTTGATCAAGCTACCGGTGATGTTGCGCACCATATGATGAACAAATGCATTGGCTTTGATATCAATCACGATGTAGTCACCATGGCGAGTTACGTTAAGGTGCATCAAGTTACGGAATGGGCTCAATGATTGGCAATGCGCAGCACGGAATGAGCTAAAGTCGTTCTCACCCAATAGATACTGCCCTGCTTCATGCATTTTCTTCTCGTCAAGTTCACCATGGTAGTGGCTCACCCCAGAATTCAAAATACCTGGACGCAGTGCATGATTGAAGATGATGTAGCGATAACGACGCGCAGTTGCAGAGAATCGAGCATGAAAGTCATCGTTCACTTCCACTGCCCAGCGGACAGCGATATCACTTGGCATGTTTGCATTTGCACCCATAGTCCAAGCCACCATTTTACGACTCACGTTGGTGTCAAAGTGAACAACCTGACCAGTGCCATGCACACCAGCGTCTGTACGACCTGCACACTGAACTTCAACAGGGTGATTCGCTACCACAGACAATGCTTTTTCTAGCTCTTCTTGGACGCTTTTCACTTCTCTTTGACGTTGCCAGCCAAAGTAGTTTGTACCGTTGTATTCGATACCTAATGCGATTCTCATTTTAACCTTCGAACTCTAAAATGGGGCGGGAAGTATATACGTAAGTCCTTCCAGATACAAAAAGGGCAGCGTTTGCTGCCCTTTTAGTTACCGACCGTTAATCGTATCGATAAGGTTTTTAGCCTCTCGGCGAATATCATCTTCTCCGTAGACAATCGCTTCTTCTAGCAACTTAATCGCGCCTTGAGGATCGTTCATCTCAAGGTAGATTTTTGCGAGATCCAGCTTACCTGCAGCTTCTGCATTGGTATCTACATCGACATCGCCAATATCACCAATCACGTCAGGAAATTCGTTCAGACCCACATCGAGTTTGAGATCTTGCTCTTCAAACTCGCCACCGTCTTTATCCACTTGCGCCATCAACTCATCAATCGTCATGAATTGATTCTTCTTAGGATCAAAGTCCGTTAAGTCTTCTTGCTCACCCCAGTTTTCTTGCGCGATTTCTGGCTGTGCTAACGCGTCAGACGAACTCCATACTTCACGCTGATCTTCTGGTACCTCTGTTGCTGATGAAGTGCTTTCTGGCGACAGTTTAAAGCCGTCCCAGTCATCACCAACATCCAGCATAGTCTCGAAGTCCATACCAGCGCTTGCAATCGTGTCACTATCTAGCTTGCCATCAAAGACCTCGGATTCAGCATTTTCCGATAACAGGTTCGCCATCGCTGATTCTTCGAAGTCATTTAACTCTGACTCAAAGGCATTGTTCGCTTCTGGCTCCACATCGGCACTGAAAGCTTCTGGTTGCGCAAAGACTTCGAACAAAGCATCGTGGTCATTATCAGCTTGCAACACTGGCTGAGGCGTTTCTAAGCGCTCATTCGATGCTTCTGGACTAATAGTGTCAGATTCAGCAGTTGATGGTTCTTCTGCCATTGATGCTAGCGCATCTTCTTCGCTGAATTCAGGAAGCTCTAAGTCGTCGAAGTTGAACTCTTCTTCTGCTTCCGCAACTGACGCTTCAACATCGGCTGTTTCCGATTCTGTTAGCGCTGGCTCATCTGCCATTGACGCTAACGCATCTTCTTCGCTGAATAAGCTCTAAGTCGTCGAAGTTGAACTCTTCTTCTGCTTCCGCAACTGGCGCTTCAAGATCGGCTGTTTCCGATTCTGTTAGTCTTCTTCTGCGTCCGCAACTGGTGCTTCAGGCTCAGCCATTTCCGATCCTGTTAGCGCTGGCTCTTCTGCCATTGACGCTAGCGCATCTTCTTCGCTGAATTCAGGAAGCTCTAAGTCGTCGAAGTTAAACTCTTCTTCTGCTTCCGCAACTGGTGCTTCGACATCGGCTGTTTCCGATTCTGTTAGCGCTGGCTCCTCTGCCATTGACGCCAGCGCATCTTCTTCGCTGAACTCAGGAAGCTCTAAGTCGTCGAAGTTAAACTCTTCTTCTGCGTCCGCAACTGGTGCTTCAGGCTCAGCCATTTCAGATTCTGTTAGCGCTGGCTCCTCTGCCATTGACGCTAGCGCATCTTCT